>NVTY02000087.1 GCA_002401765.2 Thiotrichaceae bacterium | reverse complement strand
CGGGCCATAATGTGCAGGGGAATCCGGCTGTACTGGTTGCTGATATTGCTGCGCCGGGCACGCAGATTGACTTCGGTGAATGCATACAGGTCACCGTGCGCCTGCGGGTTTGTGGTGATTGTCAATTCATTCGCTTTATACCAGCCGGCCTGGGTCAGTGCGGTGACTTCTGCTTGTGCCTTTTCTTCACCGTTGTCATCCATGCTCCAGTAGATGTCCTGGTCTTCACCGGCGCCTTCGCGGTAACTGCCGCCGATGTCGGAATGCACGCCGGGCAGGAAAATCTCCCGGCCCTTGCCGCCCGTGCTGTCGATGGTGGTGAGGGCGAAATTTTCCCGGTGCTCATCGGCGGCCGTTAGATGCACGACCTCTTTGGCGTGGGCCACGGCGTCCAGCTTTAGCGCGCCGGTGTCGTTGGAAAAGGAGAGGCCGTGGGAAGAGACGGTATCGAACAGTCCGGCAAAATGCACTTTTACCTCGCCCATTTGATAGCCTCGGTTGTTAAGTTGTGCGGCCACGGATTTAGCCTCGTTAAACAGGGCTTCGTGTATAAAGTTACGCGCCGCCGCCGCGCCCCGGCTGAAACCAAACACGTCCAGGGTGAGGGTTTCGATCACGATTTTTTTGTCATGGTGGTTATTGTCGATTTCTTTAACAACCTCGAGTAACCCTTTTTTCACTTTGTTTTTGACACCGGATACCCCCACGCCAATGGCATACCCAAAGACTTTGTCGCTCTTTTTGTCCCGGCTGCCGGGGCCTTCGATATAAGAGGCGAGTATTAATGCGTGATCCGGAGTTGGCTCGGTTTCAAAGTATTGCTCCAGTTTAACCACATTGGTGTATCCGTTTTCATAACTGTCATCACCTTTGCGTTTTTTATAAATGCCTTTGGCCTTTTTGAGATCTTCCAGCGACATTTCCTGTTTCAGTTCCGCCGCCCTTTGGATTTCTTCTTCCGTCAGGTCTTTATCCTGCGCAGAAACCAGCCGCTGATTGATGTTGCTGCGATTATTCAGGGTGCCGTCGAAGAAGACGCTATACCGGATGCTGATTTTTTCCAGGTCTTTTTCCGGCTCTGCGGGAATGTCTGCACTTGCGGATGTTTCGCCAAATTCCATTAAAAACCTCTCTTCAGGTGTTGTGCCTGTTTTACGGCCTGTTTTACGATATGTTTTACGACATGTTTTGCGGTATTTTTTCCACTCGCACGGCGGCGCGCAGGGGGCCGTCGGCAGCGCCGTATACCAGATGGCGGGTGGGGCCGGGGTGTTCTTTCAGCAGGTGGTACGCGGCCAAGCCCATCAGCACCGAACCGGTGGCGGCACCCAGATCACCGTAACAATCTGCGGGGTGGGCGATGGTAATCTTTTCTTGCAGGTGGGCCTGGTTGCGCAGTATCGCAACGCTACATTCTTTTGCCCAGTAGTGTTCGCCGTTCATGCTGGAATAGACGGTGTGAATATTGTTGCCGTGATTGTCCGCTAATGCACCCGCCAGCGCGCCTTTGAAGGCCTGGTCGAGGCCGTCGCCACGGTAGGGCTGGTCGCTGTTGTCGTGCAGGTGGCCGGGTTCTTCGCTGATGCCGGGCGGGTGCAGGGCGATGATCTGGTCGTTCTGGTTAAGGGCATGATGCGGGTGACGGGTCAGTAACAGAAACCCCGCCCCTTCTCCGGGCGCGAAACCGTCCACCACGCCGGGGGCCAGCAGGCGTTGCCGGGCACTCAGATCATGAAGGCGCGGATAATGCAGATAGCTGTCGCTGCCCCCTAATAACACATAGTCTTCTCCGGCTTCATAAAGGTAACGCAGGGCAATACCCAGCCCCTGTATACCAGCAGCACGGCCGGTATACAGGCGATGCACGCGCTCACGGCTGAGGGGAAGATCATCCTGAGCGGCCAGATTGGCGATGAACATGTTGGGGTCAATGTGTTTTACGCCGGGGCGTGGTTCCGGCAGAGCCAGCACCAGTGGAATGGGGGACTGCTGTGCGAGTGATTGTTGTAAAAGGGGCTGTTGAGACAGCGCCTCCCGCAGGGCGACAATGGCCATTTTGATGATGTGGTCGTACTGTTCACGGTAGCGGTTTCCTGGGTTTATGTCGGCCTCTACCCATGAAAACAGTTCTGCCGGGACATTGCTCATGGTCACGGGCTGGCCTTCCTGGGTGTGATAGTCAGAAATGCGGTAGCCACTGTACTCCGCCGCAATGCCGATGGCCGTCATGTCGGTATCGGCCCCCACGGAGGTGATCATGCCGATACCGGCGATGTAGGCTTTGTCTGTGTCGTTTATGGTGTCGCTCATCAGGCAGGAATCCTGGCGCGGGTGTTGGGCAGTGGCATGTCGCTTTTATTCAATAGAGCCAGCTCCAGGGCGGCGGCATGGCGTTGGCGTTGTGTGCCGCTGGTCAGTATTGCTTGGAGGTGTGTTGCGTTTATCGGCTGGCCCCTGAAATAACGCTGGCCCATAATATAGTGCGGGCTTTGTCGGCGCCAGAGGGCGGCCACTTTTTCTGGGTCCGGGGTGGGCAGGTTTTCATCGTCATCCTGGTCGCTGCTGTCGCCGTCCATGTTGTCGTCCATGTCCATTTCATTGTCATTGTCATTGTCATCCGCAGGGTCAATGGCGGTGATGTTGTGGGGCGTTTCCAGCACCAATTGGTGCGTCTGGAGATCAATGCCGGTGATTGTGGTGAACGCTTCACCGGCCAGTTTTGCTAACCCCGGGGCTTGCATTTTGCCGATCAGCCAATGGATCGCATGGGGATCACCAAGTGCGCCGGTGGCCTTGATCACTGCCCGGGTCTGGCTTTCATCTTCTGACAGCGTGCCAATCCATTCCCGTGCCTGCTCGACTGGCAGCAGCCGAAAAGCCAGTTGAATCGCCCGGTGTTGATAGGGGCCAGCGTTAAAAACAAAATTGTGCAGGTGCGGTACGCTGGCCAGATGACCCAACAATACGGCGGACCAAGTGGCCTGGAAGCGGATGTTTTCATTGTCGTCGTGTATGGCCTGTTGGAGGGCTGGCAGGTCGTTCTGGCGGCGTAATTCGCCGCTCAAGCGCAAGGCGCGGCAATAGTGTTTTTCATGTTGGCGGCAATCGCCATGTTGTAAAGCCTGGGTCAGGTACTCCCCTGGGTTCTGGCGGCGCACGCTACAGGCGGCCAGCCCTAGGTATTGATGCGCCATGTCTTTGCTATTGAGAAAACGTTCTATCCAGGGGGCGGCAAGTGCTTCGGGCAGCCAGCCCATGGCGGAGATCAGGCCGGGGGTGGCGAGCGCATTTTCCAGACCGATATCAACGGCGGTTTTGATTTTTCCGCTGTCGTGGCTGCGCACAGCAGTCACCATGGCGGTGAAGACCTCGCCCGATTGCTGGCATGCCAACGCTTCTTCACAGGCTTGCCAGGCGGGTTCCAGCGCGGTCATCAGTCCATCGAGCCGGGCTTCGATGCGTTGCTCCAGATCGTATATCTCGTGGGCATTGTAATGCGGTTGTTCGATTTTTACCGAGCGCAGTATCCATAAAAAAGAGGCATCGTCGACATTGTGCTCATAAAAGTCTTTATAAGGCGGCTTCATCGTCAGAGAGTGCTGGGTATTCGCTGGGTATTCGCTGGGCTATCCGCTGTTGCTGCATTTGACATTCAATTTAGCCTGCAATATTTTTGTTATTGTGCCATAACGGATCACCCAGGCGGCAGACATTTTTGCCTTCAAATTTCACGTCAAAAGAGTACATCAGAAATTCACAAACATCCTTGACGGTACCACTAGTAATCCCTTTGCGTGAGCCCGCTTCGTCACCACTGCTTTTTGAGTATTGTGCGCCTTTGACCATGGGCATTTTCCCATCGACTTCGACCGATTTTGGCCCGTTAACGGTGTCCTGTGCTTTGCCGATGTTGGGGTAGGGGATCGGGACGACGGCATTGCCGATCGGTGTCAGGCACACATCGGGGAAAACCACACTTGTCCCGCCGCTGCCCTGATGTGCTATCCCTCGCCCGTTTGCATAGGTTGTCTGTCCCATGGTGTTCTCCTGTTGTTATTATATAACTGATGTTACGCACACGCGCGCTTGAGAAGCTGTAATTCTTCGAAGGCGAGTCTAATCGCTTTAATATAACGCTTGTTCTTTAACGCAGACACATTTTAAGCGCCTTTCACTGGCCTTTAGCGCTGTAATCTCAGACAGAAACCGGGTGGCTAATGCTTCCATCCTGCTTGTCTGACAATCCGGTGGCGGTGGTTTGGCTGAAAGATGTCAGCAAGTAATCTGTATAGGGATCAAAATATACCTGTATTATGCATCCCAATATCATAATACTAATGGTGTGACTGTGCCTAACATAAGTGACTAATTAAGTCGTCTGGCTGATACTGGGATGTCCACCATTTTGTTCTGGTACTCGATATCACGCTCTGCTGGTTTGCTGGATAGCCAGGTATTCCAGCCAACCACGGCGGGCTGCTGCGATGAGAGCCCCACCTGTTTCGGAATATCCTGTCGTTTAATCCGCATCACAAAGTCATAGTCATGTTCGATGCCTAGATATAGTCGTACAACCTCATCGAGTGCCCTTAAGGTGTTAGTGCCGGGCGAGAATGTACTCAGCTGTGATTTATTGAGCGGGCCCAATATGATGCGTATTTTCCCCTGCACGTACCATCCTTTGCTGCCTAATATCGCATTCTTTCCTAGGCAGTTGTTTTGTGCGGTGCTGCTTTCAACCGAGAGCCGTGTGCGTACATCATCAATAAGCGGCTGCCATTGGCCGATAAAATCTTCTATCTCAACGGGAATAGAGAAATGATTTTGTAGAATTTGCTTTAAGCCAGAGGCGCTGCGTACATTTTCCATGAACAGCCCAGCATAATAGACAAGTGATTCATCTTTTATATGTAAGCGATTGTTACTCCCCCGAGTGCCAATGCCAATCAGTGATAGTAGTGCCTGGGTGACGTTATCGCTACGGTTGTCGTCTGGGGATTCAAGTCGTTTTCTTTCGTACGCCATCGGCAAGCTATATTTACATGAGGCCTGGTAAAAGAGCGAGATGATGCGATGGTTGAAGAGGTCAAAGAAATCGATCATCGAGCCATCTTTGAGCTTTAGTCGCTGTAGTGCCATTTCGGTATAGTGAAAGGGTAAATAGCCACTGCTACCACTGATACCCATGAAATTAATGATCATTTGCCACTGGCGAGTATTATCATTGCTGAGGCTTTGACGGATGGATGCTATTTCGGACGAGGGGAATGCGAAAGATTGATGAGTCTTAAAACGCAAGAACTCAGCGCTCGGCGGCATGAAGCGAGCAATTGGCCTATTGGCTTGCAGCTTGTCTTCCTTTTTATTGAGTGCCGTGGCGCGCTCTAATAAACGCACGGCCTGTGTAAAGGAGTACTCGTAGGGGCGCTCGGTCAGTCTCTCTATTATAGAAAGACTTTTTCGCCGGCTCTCGGTGGACATTTTTTTAGATAACCTTCTCTATTGTTAACGTTAACCAGTAGCCTTGTAAACGAATTAATGGAGCAGTACAGGGCGAAAAATTGCTCTAATACGGTGGCGAACAGATAGGCGCTGCTGCCGGTTAGCTGGGTATCATCTAGCGCTATTCTGACCTCCATACCACGGCACATGGTGGCGCGCCCATCGATCTCCAGCGGCGCACTGATGGGTTTCGCATGTACCGATAATATCGCGCTAATCAGTGCCTGGGTAATCGCAGACTCTTTGAAGTCATATAAACGGAGGATTTCTTTCAGTGCCAGGGTTGCGTCATCACCGCCAGTTAATGAAAGATGATTTAGATTGAGGTGTGAGATTAATCGCCAGCGTGCGTGGTTACGTAGCGGCGCTCGCACAACTTGAGTGAATGGCATTAAGCAGCGAACACGGCGGCAGGGTGGTGCGATATTAGTGCACTGCAGCTTTGGTTGGTCGGTGGTAAAAGGGAGTCTGGCAGGCAGGTCTCGGTTGCTACAGGTGGTTTTGAGGGTGATGGTGCGATCATCAGGATGATTGGGATTAAAGTTGAGATCAACCAGTGATAGGTACATGTCCGTTCCGTCATCGCGGTCAAAAATACCTTGTTTGGAATCTCTTCTCGAGGCAAACCAGAAGGCGTGAGTCTCGGATGAGCGCTGTTCATGGTTGATGCCGTAAAAAGGTGTATAGTTCTCTTCTTCACCCGCCGAGGAGGTCGCCACGACATCATCGACTGAGTAGATTTCATAGCCGCTTGGGCGGCGGGCATCTGGGATGATCTGGTATTCCGTGTCGGTATGGTCGAGTCGTATGGGATCCGCTGTGTGTGAAAAAAGATTGACGACGGGTGCGCAGCCCAATAAAAATGTGCTTTCTGATACGTTATGTTCCAATTCGATATTGGCTGTGTCGAGATAAATATAGAGGTCGAGCTGACTTCCTGTTTGTGCGGGGATCTTAGCGGCGAGCCCGGTGATATCAATGAACATAAATTTTTCAGGAAAAACAAAGTACTCAGTTAAGAGGCGGTAGCCAATAAAAGATGATGGTGGATAAGGTAATAGTCCCTGGTCGGGGTGAAAACCCACTGGTTTAATCTTATCCCGTCCGAGCAGGGTAGCTGGAGAGCTTTCTGTCGGGTTTTTGAGTGCAATATTGATGCAGCCACTGAGCAACATCTGGTAAAGTGGAATGATGTGCTGAGATTGCCCCTTGAGGTGAAAGCGAAGCTTCTCAAGGGCGAGGTCGGAGAAACTAATCTCTTCAGAAAATGTTGATAGAGACAATTTTAATACGCTATTGGCGCCTTTTATCTTTTCTGAGGCCGGTGTTGAAAACGGGCTGCCGATTAAGTGGGCGCTGGTGACTTTTATTGGCTGCAATTCAATATCGTATGCTGTGCTGAATTGACAGTTTTCACCATTGAACTGCTCAGTTTCTAGTAACGTTCCTTTGTGGATGGCGTAGCGTGAATCTAGCATCTCTTCGTCTGCTTCAAACTGTACGATCGACATTGATGGAATTGGGCGCTGGTAATGTGGGTAGAGTACGCTGAGCAAGGCATCGCTCAGTTCTGGGAAATCATCATCCAGTTTGTGCTGTGTGCGCGCATTTAAAAAGGCAAAGCTTTCGACCAGACGAGAGACATGCGGGTCTTCAATGGTATCGTTATTGATCCCCAGGCGACCGGCTACTTTGGGATGCTCTTTCGCAAACTCGGCGCCGAGTTGACGAATGTAGGCGAGCTCCTTTTCATAGTAGGGAAGTAGTTCATCAGCCATGGCTAATTTCCTTAACGTTCACAGTTCTAGTCACTGACTCAAAGATTGAGTCGAAGACGACAATCTCCGGCAGCGGGTCTGCATAGATGACCGCATCGATTCTAAAGCGCAAGGTACGATCGGCATTATCATCGCGCTCGAGAAATGAAACCTTTACAGACTTAAAGCGGGGCTCAAAGTATTCTAATGTTTTTTCAAGTGCGCGGGTGAATTCATTTCTTTTATCAATATCCATGATATTAACGGTGGCCAAATCGGGCAGGCCATAATTCAATAGCGATTTTTCTAGTTGTGGGAACTCATCGGCTGGTTCAGTGATATGAAAGCGAGTGTTAAGTAGGCTTTCCAGATCACGGCGGATGCTGGAACGTAACTGTTTTAGCAGTTGGTGGTTGTCTAGGTCTCGTTCGGTTTGATTGTGAGGCTCATCGTCAAATAGGCGGTCGAGAACCGATGGACGTAATTTTTTTGCTTTATCGATGCGTGCCATGAGTTAATTCTTTAATGCCGTAAGCTCGGTTACCAGCTCTAATTCAGAGACCATCTGGTCGAGTTGATAGTGCGGCTGTAAGCGGATCACACAAATATACTCACCGGGTTTTGAGGGCTGCTCTTTTACCTCAACGGAGGCCTGTTTTAATGGATATCTCGCCTGAGTTTCCCAGTCAAGGTCTTCCTGACCAGCGGTATATTTCAGTAGCCATTCACTCAGTGCTCGTTCGCATAACTCGGCGCTGGAAAATGAGCCCACTTTATCGCGCATCATGACTTTGACGTAATGAGCAACCCTAGCGCCACATAATACATGTTGTAGCATCGCAGAGAGCTGGCCATTAATGCGGGCATCGGCAGCGCTATATGGGTGTGCTTGATGGATGGTCTGATTATTATAAAACGTGGCGTAAGGTGACAGGTAGCCCTGGCATAGCGGCATGAACCCTAGTTCGCTGATCACCTTTTCTTGCGCATCAGTGACGATTACATCGGTGGCGGGCTTGAATGCGATCTTACCGGGCGCGGTACTAAAAGTATCGATGGGAATGTCTGAGGCCAGGCCGCCTGAAATATAATTACGCGGGGTTCCTCTGATATGACCAAACCAACCGACATGCTGGAATTCTCTGATTAAAATGCCACCGAAGGCGTAGCAGGCGTTGCCCCACAGATGGTGATGGCCATTGGCATCGGTGAGTTCATGAAAGTAAATCCCTTTGTAGCTGCCAGCGGACTTGCGGTAAGGCTGGCGCATCAGTGTCCGGGGTAGGGTTAAGGCAATAAAGCGAGCATCTACCTTTTCCCTTAGTGAGTTCCATTTTGTATATTCTTTCTGTTTGAAGATGGCTTCTAATTTAAGCGGCTGTCCAAGTCCTGAAAAATCCCCCATGCCAAAAAGCTCGCTTGAGGCGGCGGCAATAAAAGGGGAGAGTGAGGCCGCCGCAATCTGTGCCATGCCCTCTAGCGTCGCAATATCATCATGCGGATGTTTGGTGGAAATCCGGTGGCTGATCTCATAGTCGCCAATGATTACACCATAGGGTTGGCCGCCCGGCGAGCCGTATTCTTCACTATATATCTTCTGGAAGAGTTGGCTCTGGTCAAATTCAAGCGCTCTACTGATATCTTTAGTGACCTCTGCCCAGCTGATATCCAGCATTTTGAGTTTGATGTTTTTGGTTCCATCGGTCTTTTTAAGCAGAAACCACAGGCCGCGCCACGACGCTTCGAGTTTCTGGAATGTTGGGTGGTGAATGAGGGTGTTTAACTGTGCATTAATGGCTTCATCGATATCTGCAATTAACTGAAAGGCCGCGCCTTTGGCATTGGCGGCTGAGGTTAGTCTACTTTTTGCTATGAAGTTTTCAAGGCAGTAACGTAGTGCCCTCGCATCATCTTGCTCATTTAAAAACGCGTTTAAGTTAGTCAGATAGGCAGGCTGAGAAAGAACCGCATCAAGGTCGATGACATTGTTTCGTTGTGCAGTGGATGATGTATGGTTTTGAGGTTCTGTCATCGCTCTATTATTGACGCTACAAAGCGTCAAACTTATTTTAATTTGATAACGCCATGCTCACCGGTGATTTAAAGTGGCGCGTTTTTGCGAGCGCAAAATAAGTGCCGCTTTAAATTGTCCGGTACCGCTATTGGTTATATTTTTTAACACAGACTTGGGGAACTCTTGCAACAAGTTACTTTACATAAATATGCCTTGTTTATTTTTTTATTATATAAATAGCCTGCTCCTCCAGAATTTACCTGCCATTGAAGCACACTGCCATTAACATTAATTGATCCTTGATATTTACAAGGCAAGATTATAGCCTCGCTATGAAACTCATGCCCATCAACTTCTTTAGCTAGAGTAAAGTATTTAACTACGTCTATTTTTTGCAGCGTGAATGAGTTGCATATTTCATAACCCGGAATATTTTTATTTACTGTTTTGTTAATTGATATTACTTTCATACTTTCATCTTGCTTTTGTAATGAACAAGATTGAATAATAAATATCGATACCATAAAAAAGAATAGGGTGGGAATATATTTTTTCATGGCACTATCCCTGAAAACAAGTATTGGAAAATCTGAGTCCCCTCAGGCACTTCTTTTCGGGCTATTGCACCATGAGCATAAACATTAGTTTTTATATTAAGCTTGTATTCTTTTGCAATTATTTCGACTAGCCACTTTAAGGATTTAAGTTGTTGCTGTGTTGGCTTATCAAAGGATTTTTTAGATGGCCAAAACTTGCCAACGACCTCTATCCCTAGGGAATCGCTATTTGAAGGATACCTAAGTGGGTATTTTTTCCCGGCCTCATGGGGTGATAAGTTTCTTGCTCGACGACCAAATGAGAAGCCTTTTTCATGTATTAATGCAGTTATTGTTTTTAGCTCTTTTGGATTGCAATTTTTTTCAATCTGGCATCTAGGAAGCAAAATACCAATATGCCAACATATTTTTCTCATATCTGCTGTCTGGTAAATTTTTCCGCTTTTGTCTATGAGGAAATGGGCTCCAGATTTTTTACCATTAGCATATGCTTGAAGTGTACTACCTGCATTAGATGAATCAGTTCTGTGCAATACAATTGAGGTGATTTTATTGATGCTTCCATGTTCAATAGATGTATCGGTTTTTATGTCTACAGTTTTGTCTACTATTTCTCCATCTTTAACTGTGGTCATTTTCTCCCTCTCTTTCTATTAGCTTTGAATACCACAGGGCTGCTTTCACCTAATGAAAGCAGCCCTGTGGTACCTAGCCTCCTTTCGGAATCTTGGCAACCAGCCTCAGTGACGCGGTAAGCTCTTCCATTTGTAACCATGGACGCAATCTTGCAATCGCGCTATAGACACCCGGTTCACCAGGTACTTCTTTAACTTCTACTGATGCCTCAGCCAATGGATAGCGCGCCTTCATGTCTGCGCTTGCCGTAGGGTCGCTATTGACGTAATTTGAGATCCAGTTGTTAAGCCATGCCTCAGCATCTGAGGCCTCCAAAAATGAGCCAACCTTATCGCGTGCCATAACTTTTAGAAAATGAGCGATGCGCGCGGTGGCCATAATGTAGGGCAGACGTGCTGATATTTCTGCATTTGCAGTGGCGTCTGGGTCATCGAATTTCTTAGGTTTTTGTGTGGTTTGTGCGCCAAAGAAGACTGCGTAGTCAGTATGCTTATAGTGACAGAGTGGTAAGAAACCTAATTTGCTTAGTTCGGCTTCACGACGATCAGTAATGCCAATTTCGGTGGGGCATTTTTGATCGAGGTCACCATCATCGCTGGTAAATACATGGCTGGGTAGCCCTTCGACTTTACCGCCGCCTTCGGCACCACGAATGCTGGTACACCAGGAGTATTCTGCGAATGAGCGTGTCAGGGTGGCACCCATGGCATACGCTGCATTCATCCAGCAGTAGTTGTCGTGGTCATTGGTGAGTTGTTGTCCATCACGAGTAACGCTGCCTTCTTCAAAGTTGAAGGCCTCAATCGGTTTGGTAGCCTCGCCATAAGGCAGGCGAGCAAGGACGCGTGGCATGGTCAGTGTGACAAAGCGAGAATCTTCGCTATCACGGAAGCTGCGCCATTTTACATACTCAGAAGAGTCGAAAATCTTCTCCAGGTCGCGCGGTTTTGATAGCTCTGTGAAGGACTCAAAACCAAACATCTCCGGTGCCGATGCGGCAATAAAGGGGCAAAAGCCTGCCGCGGCCACATTTGAGATATTGCCGAGCAGTTCGATGTCATCCGGATGAGATGAAAACTCATAATCACCGATTAAGGCGGCATAGGGTTCGCCACCGGCGGTGCCGAATTCACTTTCATAGATCTTTTTAAAGGTCTGGCTCTGGTCGAATTCAACCGCCTTTTGGAGATCTTTGGCCATCTCTTTTTTGCTGATGTTCATGACGCGAATTTTCAGCTGGCTGCTGGTTTCGGTGTTCATCACCAGGTGGTTCAGACCGCGCCATGAACCTTCCAGCTTCTGCAGTTTTTTATGCTGCATAATGGCTGAAAGCTGCGTTGACAAGGCTTGGTCAATGGCGTCGATGGCAGCATTGATTGTAACCGTCAGGTTTTTATCCCATGTTACCGTGCCATTCAGCGCTTCCTGGGTCAGGGTTTTGAGCAGCGCCTCAGTCTCATCCGGAGGCGTCTGCTTGGTCGCCCCGATCGCTTGTTCTAAAAAACTACCTTCAGTCGCTTCTGCTTCTTGCTGGCCGTCTACCTGTTGTTTTTCGCTCATTATTGACCACCCTTGCTATCGTCTTTATTAATCCCTAATTCGCCTGACAGTGTCGCCATGGTATCGGCATTGCTGAGGATCTCTTCGAGAAGGCTTTCTAGTTCATCAGAACGATCCGCTTTGCTCAGCAGGTCGCGTAGTTTATTGCGAGTTTCCATTAATTTTTTTAATGGCTCAACCTGTTCGACAAGCTTGTGAGGTTCAAAGTCTTCCATCTCTTTGAAGTCTAAGGAAACAGACATCTCGCTGCCATCATTCGCCAGCGTGTTCTCTACTTTCATGTTTAATTTTGGTGCCGTCTTCGACATGATCTCATTAAAATTATCACGGTCTATTTGTGCAAATTTTCTATCTTTGAGTGGTTTCTTGTCTTCGGTGTTGTCACCGGAGTAGTCACCCATGACGCCCATCACAAATGGCAGTTCTTTTTTTGTCACTGCACCATTGGTTTCTACATCATACGTGATGTGTACGCGTGGTTTTCTTACCCGTTTTAACTTGTCATGTATGCTGTCAGCCATGGTGTAATTCCTCCGTAGATACCTTGATATGTTCAGTTTTTGGGCGTTTAAAGTAAAAGTTGCTTATTTGTTAATAATAGATGTGTTGCTACTAATTATCATCTGTTTTAACTCCCGTTAGTGAACTGTAAGTTGTTCGGGAGGCGTGCTCGGGGATCAATTCACTCATTAGCTCGTCCAGCGGCATCTCCCCCCACCTGACGGCTTTGTCGAGCACATATGATATCGGTGAATGCGGTTCGGTTCTACGAAAAAAATCTGAAATGGTCTTTAACTGCCGAAAAGCATCATCTCGTGAGCTGACTGATCCTGTTGGCGCGGACGATAGCGGGCTTGATTCCGCTGGCGCCTCTGCTGGAGAATCGTCATTGACGGCCTCCTCTTCTAGCGGGTATTTATGTTTGGCAATGTGGTTGACCGCGCTGAGTGTCTCTTCAAGCAGTTCAATAATCTTGTTGGTTGCTGGCGCATGTGGCCCGCAGTGTGTGCCGAGTAGCTTACTTAACGTCCTGTATTCAGCCAGGCAAATGGTGATGTCATCTCTGAGATTGACAAAATAGTCTGATGAAGACTGTTCTACCACATTATCAATATCATTCATGCTAAAGCCAATTTTGGAGATCTGTTGGTCTCGTTCATTGCCTTCGGTCATACGTGAAAGGTCGACGGCCTGTTTATACTGCCAAAGGCTAAAAGGCCCTGGAACGAAGTCATCGGTAATCTCTGTGCGACGTATTGGGGCAAGCAAAACGCCGTCACTGCCTTCGCCATTAAGCCCTGAGATGGGAGCAATACGGGTTTCGATGCCGTCTTCATCGGCTGCGGGGTATAGCCCTTCTTCCCAATACTGCTCGACTAACTGCCTAAGGAGGGTGAAACCATCTCTTAAGCCCGCAAAACCCGATTGTCTGATTAAGGCCTCGGTGTACCAGCTCGCAATTTCGAGATCTTTTGCCTCCGAGATCAGAATTTTCGGGGCCAGCGAGATGATCTTTTTCCAGTGCTCTGAGGCTTCGGTATTGCTCTCATCAAACATGCTTTTGCGCTCGGCGGCTCTGGCTGCGTTGCGCGCATCTTTGATGGTTGAGTACTGAGAAGTGGCACTATTATTTAAGCGCAGGTCTTCGCCTACCGCGCGCGCTTCTGAGATCGGTTTCAGCAGCTCGTCGATCTCAATTATTGCTGGTGATGCCATTTACCTGCTCCTGGGTGCCAGATTGTCTGGGCTCTGTTGGTCATATGCTTCATTTATTCCGTCATCATTCGATCGGCATTGTTGCTGGTGCTGTCTGGATTGTTACGGCTCATTAAGCGAGTCAGCCTTGAATGTGAGTCTTGTCACCTGAGTTATTCGAATGGGATTATACAGGATGGGCAGACATTTTCTTTGTTAGGACTTCACTATTGAGATTATTAATTAGTTATAATATTCAACCAGTTAGAAATATATCTATTTTGAATAACCATGGCAGCTATTTTTGGTGGGCATATTTCCTACTATTGCCGACTGGTTTAGTTCACTTGTTTCACAATGCGCAGTATTTACATTACATTTATACCATAAACAGTGCGGGGAAAAAGCCTCAATCAGGCGGAAAACACTGAATTGTAAGTGTAAAATTGGTCGTTCCATGCTTGCCTCATAAGATTTATTTTAAATGATTATTTTACCCTATGACGGTAAAAACTCGATGGGGTATGTCACGGTTATTTTATTGACATTTCTGCTGCCAAAGTCGAACTGCTTGATACGTGAGATAAGGCGAGCCTCAAGGCGCGCATTATTTAATTCGCTCGACTTGACCAAGATTTCAGCCACTTTGCCCGATGGCAAAATAGTGATTTCTAGTACGATCATCCCCATGATGCCGGGGTTATTTCTACGCGCACTGCGATAAATTGCATGCAATTTGCTCTTATTCTGGTCAATGACGTAGGCAATCTCTTCCTCTGAACGCTGATTTCCGACGCGAGGCTGTTCTTTAGCGCTCTTTGTTTGCTTGCTGGCGACGACAGGTTCTTCAGCCCTGGCGGTGAGTAGCGCTAGGGCGGCAACCTTGCGCTGCTGAGTATCGAGGGTGGTGTTGCTACTCACATTAGGTAGGTTCGCGTCAATATCGGCATGTGCGGTTTGCTGGGCGCTACCGGAGGTAATGAGTGCCGTATTAACGGTCGCGATTTGTGCTGGCTTAGCCATTTTTTTAAGGGACTTAGCCATCATTGCATCGATGCTTGAGGTATCGATTAAATCGGATAGCTCATTACTCAGTGCAATCAGGCCGCTTTTAGCCGCTGTTTCACGTGCGGTGCTCTCTTTTTGGCTGAGTTTGAGGGGGTGCTCTGGTTTTTTTCTTTTAACGGTCGGTTGTTTTGGCTTGGGTGCTTCCTTTGGCTTGACCTTTGGTGTTGGCTTTTCTTTGATGGTCACTTCTTTTTTGGGCGCGGGAAGCTTGGCTGCGAGTTTGGGTTTATCCATGATGAATTTGGCAATACGTTGCGGTACTTCTACGGTTGTTCTATGGTTGGTTTGCGGCACTTCAACAGAGCTTAAAAAGATGCCGAGGCCGATGAATAGTGCCAGGACCAGCGCTAAGAAAATAGCAAACGGTTTGTCGTTGTTATTTTGTGGATGCCATGAAAGGGCGAGCGCTTGATAAGTCACAGTAGACATCAACGTTAGCCTTTGGCTTTTTGCATGGCAGCAAAGGCAATTTGGGTATAATTAGCCTGGCGACAGGTGGCGAGAATCTTCTTTAGCAGTTGATACGGGATATTTTCATCACCCATAATGGTGACTGCATGCCCTGCTGCGGCCTCTGTTGGTGACGGACGTTGTTTTGAGGCGTGAAAGAGTAGCGCCTCTTTAAGCCCTTCAATCACGGTGGTATCACTATCTAACAGGCGAGAAATCTCGATGATCTTCTCTCCCTGGACCCAAATATCGCTTCTGGTGATGGTGATCACCAACGTTTCCTGAGGCACCTTGGTGGCAACCGAGGTGGGCAGTGTCAGCTCTTTATTACTGGGTAATTGAGTGCCCGAGCTTATCAGGAGAAAAAATACCAGCACGGTGAAGATATCCATCAGCGCGACCAGATTCAACCCCCCGCGAGCGTGCAGCGCCCTGAAATGCGCCATTCTTTTGGAGCGATCAGATAATTTTGCTTTCTTTATCATGCCTGATCACTTCTTTGCATTACTGACGGCTTCGGCAGGTGCATCACCGATAGAAATATTGGGGAACAATGCGATGGTTTCTACGCTTAATACCGACACCACCTCAGCACTGCGCACATGGTCCATCACTTGCATTAACGTTTTGTAGTTAATATTGGGCTCTAATAACAGCGCGATCTCCTCTTCTTCAGGGAAACGTGTTTTGATTTCAACTAGCAGGTCAGTAAATTGATCCCAGCGAGTGTCATCCTGAGAGCGAGGAAATTGCTTGATCAGACCGATGTTGGCATCCTGAATATCAAAGCTATTGCGACGTAAGACGAGCTCCAGTTGTAATTCTATTGTTTCCTGATCTTTATTTTTAGCATCCAGCGCGGGCAGGTTTAACTCAAGAATGGTCATTCTTGAAAAAACGGCGGTGATCAGGAGAAAGGGGATCAAGATCACCATTAAATTCATAAAGGCGGTGATGTTGAGCTCTTCTGTCTCCTGGATGCGCTTAAAGGCGAACTTCTTCATGAGTCGTGTCGCTTTTTAATCTTTGACCATTAAGTTAATGGATTTAACCGCCGCCTTTTCCAGCGAGTCGACTAGGTGCGCTGTTTTGGTCACTAAATAGGAGTGAGCGAGTAGCAGCGGAATAGCGGCCATCAGACCAAAGGCGGTGGTGTTCATCGCAACCGAGATACTGGCGGATAGTAGATCGGCCTTATCGGCAGGGTTAGCAGCAGCAACGGCAGTAAAGGCCTGAATCAAGCCGACGATAGTGCCGAGTAGCCCTAACAGGGTTGCGACATTAGCGAAGGTGGCGAGGTAATGAGTACGTTGTACCAGCGCAGGCATCGCATCCATCATGCCCTCTTCCATTGCCGCTTCAATGATCTCTCTGCGCTTGTTTTCATTGTGTCGGGAAAAACCATAGTTCAAGACACTGGAGATGGGTGTTTTAATGGCTTCAGTTAACTTAAAGGCGCGTTCAAAATCAGATGCCTTCAGCATGGGTACCAGTTGCCCCCACACTTTATTGGTCGCGCGAGTGGTTTTGCTTAAATAGAAATAGCGTTCCAACGCGATGGCGACACCAAACGCAAACACCACCAGTATTGGGTACATGAATGGCCCGCCATCCTGGAATAATTTTACGATTTCCATATAAGCAGTTCCATGCAGTGATGTTGGGTGGGTAAGTGAGACATATGTCCTCCAATTTTACGCATTTATATAAGTTTAAAAACTTGTTTGGTTTATAACAACTATATGTTTGATATGAACGAGTATTCTGATTACTACGGCCAATTTTAGAATTTTGTTGATGATTTTATCAAATCCATTGCTGTTAGAAATCACTTCAAATCTGTTTTATTTACAACAGGTAACGGTATCATCGCTACTGAGCTCTTTATGGTTCGTCGTTGACGATTAGTATCATATATCCACTAGCTCTCTTGCAACCCGAAAACCGGTCTGTTTATCGGCTTTACCAGAATGTTCCACAGTTGCCGTTGCGGTGCATTGATCCATTGATGTGTTATGAGAGCCGCCGACCGCGACCAGTTTTTTGCCAGTGCGATAGACCCACTCCTGAACATTGCCGGCGTAATTGACCATCCCCCAGCTATTTTGTTTACCAATGGTGGTTCTAACGAGCTCACCGCCTTTTGTAATGCCGCGCGTGCTTAAATGGCAGTTTCTATTGGGGTCTAGCTGGTAGTGGCTAGATTTGGCGGCGTAAACCCATTCGCGTTTTGTGGGCAGGCGGTAGGTTCTTTGGGTATTTTTACTGAGCCACTTTAGATAGCGCTTTACTGTCGAAATATCAAAGGTGGTCACGGGGTAGTTTTGATTACCGCTTTTATTGATCTCGCACTGCTCTGTTTTTTTGCAGAAAGCAGCAATATCAGCATAGGAAATTTCATATTTGCCAATGGCAAATGGTTTTAATCGCCCACTGCCGGGAATGACAACCAGCATTGGGCCTTCACCACCATTGGCTAATTTGTCGCGGCATGCCGCGCGGTCACCATTGGAACCGAGGCCTGCAATTGAGAGATCGCAGGCATCCCTTTCTTTGATGGCCACGGCCATAATGGCTGGGTTATTCTGAAATATACGCAAGGCATACCGTTTTGCATCCAGGGCATGTTCAGGGTTTTTTTTGCCGATAGCAGAGATACAGCGTGCCAGATTAGTGGTGAATTCTGATTCGAGTTTTGTGTACCTTGTATGATCCAGTGTGCGTAATTTTGTTATCGCAATATTGAAATCACGCATGTTTAGTTTTGCGATACATTGTAACTGTCGATTGACATTGGTTAGCGCAACGTTAAACAGTCCCGCATCTCTTTTCTTTTCAGTCGAGAGCGTTGTTTGCTTTATATTGGACTGCCGCTGCTTCTCCGCAAGCCTCTGGCGTGCCATTTCCCTTGCATTTTTATTTTTGGCTTTCAACTGGATTGCGCTGGTTAGTTTGATGGCCTCATTGTCGAGTTGGGTTGGGTCATCGGTATAGCGGTAGCCATTTCCTATTAGGGTCTTTGTATGGCTATGTTTACCTGCGTGCATCATTTGAGAAATTTTCTGGACATAGAGTTGGTAAATCTTGTCGCGAATACTGATGTACCATTCATCAGGCACTCCCTTTTGCATTTCATTGAGCGCACGTAACTCGCTCCAGATATTGCCTTCCCATTCACTGGAGAAGCTGGGTTTGATGAGCAGCGATTCAATTTTTTCCTGAGACAATTGATACCTGATTTTGAATTCAAACTCATTCAGATCAACGGTTGGGGCTGCTGTCGGCAGCGTTGTATTGATGAATTGGGTGTATGCGAAGAATGCGCCGCCGATGGATGCGAGTAGCAGAGCGGCATATAAAAATTTTGGTTTCTTTTTGGCGGTTAACTGATGATAAAACTCATCGACAGATGCCATTCTATTTTCGCGTTTGAATGCGAGTGAGGCCTCAATGGCTTTCCACTGTTGCTTACTAATATCCGTGATACGCTTGGGTTTTAACTTCTTTTTGTGTGCTTCATCGGCGGGAATTCGGTCGAAAGGGTGTTCGCCCGTGAATATCTCGTAGGTCACGCAGCCGAGCGCGTAAATGTCGTCACGCACATCCGGCGTCTTGCCTTGTAGCATCTCAAGGCTAGCGTATGCGGGTGTGAGTGCGCCGAGGCCGCCGGCATCAAAGACTGTCTGGTCCTGCGGGATATCTGCGTGGCGGTCGATTTTTGCGACTGCTCGGGCGATACCGAAATCAAAAATTTTCGCCATGCCGCTATCCGTTATAAAGACGTTGCCGGGTTTGAAATCCGAATGAACAATTTTTTCATGATGGGCATGTGCCAGTGCCGAGCAGATGTCGGCCAATATGGCCCATGCATCATCACGCGGTAGTCCTGTGGCGTGATACTGGCGGATCATTTGATCGAGTGGTTTACCAACCATATATTCCATGGTCATGAAAACAATATCGCCATCGCGGTCAAAATCATAGACTTTCACAGTACTGGGGTGCGCGATGCGCTGTGCTTTTCGTGATTCGCGCTGGAGTGCAATAAATGCCTCAGGATGTGTTTTAAACTCTTCGCTTAACACTTTTATGGCGACATAGGGGTCTCTATCCTGGGCTTCAACTTTTAAGCGATCTTTGGCCTTATAAACGACTCCCATACCGCCAGTACCGAGGATGGACTCTAGTTCAAAGCGTCCCTTCAGTATTTTTTTTGCTGAGGTGGGCTGCGATTTTTCGCTGCTAGGTGGACGCTGAGACGTAGGCGCCCTAAATTGGGTTTTGTCATTTACGTGATGACGATTGCCTTCCTGCGGGGCTGGCTGTTTAGTCGCTGGCTGAAATCGGGTGACATCACGTGGCGCTTGCGAGGGCTGTTGAGCCGATGATGCGGGTTTGTCGACTGGCGGTGTCGGTTGTTGATTGACCCGTGTTTTATCCGCTTGAGCAGGTTCCTGGTGGATTCTTGTTTTGTCTTGCCCACCAGATTGATGCGAGATGGGTGATGAATCACCTTTATCTTTGTTGTTATCAGCATCAGTCATGGGTGTATGGGGCGTGGTAACGTTAATCAGTAATATTACTGTGTGAGCCTTTGACAAGCACCACCGATACATTGTCGGCCGCATTATTGTGCAATGCGGCTTCGATGAGGCAATCAGTGGCGGTGGTAACGCGTTCATTCAGCAAGCAGCTTAGAATTTTTTCGTGCCCAACTGCATTGTACAGGCCATCACTGCATAGTAAAAAAGAATCACCCACTCTGGCATCGAAAACCTCTATGTCTAACTGGAGATGCTCATAGGTTCCCACCGCGCGTGTAATCACATTGGCTTCGGGGTGGCTTTCTGCTTCTTCGAGTGAAATTAGCCCGTCTCTTACCAGTTCGGAAACATGGCTATGGTCGATTGTCATCTGCTTTAGCTCGTTGTTTCTAAGGCGATATAGGCGTGAGTCTCCAGCCCACAGGCATACGCCTGTCTGTTCCATAATAAACAGGATAGCGACAGTGCTACCGATGATTCGCCCCTGGTGCTGGCTATGAGCGTATTCAAGCAGGCGATGATTAACCGCTTTGATGCTATCTTCGATCGTCGAAATAAAGTCATCTACCTGCGCTTGTGCGCCGATTTGATTCAGCGATTCAGCAATCATGTTACTGGCAACATCCCCCGCTTCATGCCCTCCCATGCCGTCTGCGACCGCCCATAGGCCAATCGTCGGATTAGAGAAAATGGCATCTTCGTTCATTGCCCTCACGGCACCGGGGTCAGTTGCTGCTGCACTGCTCCATAGGATAGGGCGTCTTATTGTAATGTCATTCACTTGAAATCTGCTGCCTATATCATACGGTAAGGTTGAGCCCAGCCACTGTCGGCCCACTGGCCGTCGATCATGGCGGGTATTTTATCGATTGATGGTAACCCCTGGGTCGCGAGCAGGCAGGGTGTGATTAATTCCGAGCCTTGTGTGCGCCACACGCTATAGCTATTGTGCGTGGTTGTTAAGAGAGAATCCAGCAGGCAGCGATCAGCAATGTCAGAAGACGCATCATCTGCTGTCATGTTTATCTGTATTGAATCAGATTCTATGTTTTGCACCGATTTATGATAGTTGAACGGCACGCCATTTTCTATCGCATCTATTTCTTCAATCAACTCATCCACCTGGTGTTGCTCATCGAGTGTCTGCAAGGCAAGTTCTTCTATGCCCTCGAACCATGATGTGTTTGATGACATGAATTCAAGCGGGTTAATGCCTGGTGGCAGTTGCCTCGCAATCGAAAATGGGTAATAGCGCCCCACTTGGTCAACGCTAGGCAAAATAATTCCAGCCCAATGGTGCTGATCAATGACGCCAGCGGAGAGGGCAAAGCGCCAGATGGGGCTGGTTAAATAGATATTCAGCCACTCATCACCGATCTGTTCGCGAGCGCCAGCAATGTAGCATTGTAGCCATTCATCCCATGGGGTGAGAAACGAAGTGGGCAGGTTACGATGGATGAAATCGCCATGCATGGGCAACTTTCCATAGAGCCCTGTTTTTTTTTCAAACATCGCTTATATATTCTCGGGGCATCTGAACGAACTTAGCAAATTGTTATTAAATGGGTTGTTAACACTTTTCGCTTTGATCTTATATGTGATCTCATGTTTAGTACTGGCGCTTGATGAATCAGAGCGCTTTGCGTGGCTGGTAATGCCATAAGTGACCAAGTAGACATTTGATTTTTCTGTTTTAACCAGTGTTGACTGGCTAAGCAATCTAAACCATGCCCAAGGCCCTTCAAAGGAGGCACTATGTTGCTCTTCATTGAGGTCTTCAAAGATAATACGAACGCGATTTTGTTGCTCGTCTCCGCTCCAGCTTAATGTCTTCCATAATTTAGGCCCATGGCTATATGAAATGCGATTATCACCAATTTCCAGCACGAAGCGCGCATTTGTCTTCGGCATCGAATGTGGTTTTAGCTGAAAGGTGAGAGAGGGAACCTCGGTGTTTTTTCTAAAATAGATTTTTTTAATCGAGAGCCCTTTTCTTATCTGATGAATGGTCCTTTTTGAGAGGCCAAGGTGATGCCCATCGATGGTGCGATTCTGCCAGCCGTTACGGGTGCTGATAAACGGTTTTACATAGGCTTTATGGAATTCATCCATGGTGCCGCCGGGCTTAAAGAACGTGACAAAATCATGCAGTGCCAATTCATCCTGTGCGGATGCTTTTAGCGGATAGCGGTTAGCAAGGCCCTGTCGGTATGGCTGATATACATTTGTTTTCCACTCAGCATTGATATGCTGATGTGCTGCTTGCAGGATAACCTTCCATGTTTCACTCGCGAGGGTGTTTAACCAGCGCTGAATCGGTTCTGGAGATTTGTTGGCAAATGCCCGCAGTGAAGAGATGGCGTTGCCGGTACCATTTTGGTAGCGTGATTTTGCAATCTCAAATGATTTCTTCGCTGGATCAGGCGCCAGCGCGATCTCATTAACAAAAGTTTGCAATTCGGAGACTTTTAACAACACCGCATTGATCGGCGCGGGGTTTTTTGAAGAGTCTCGTAGCATCACATTGAGTTCTCTGAACTCTCTGTCTACCTTGGTCCAGTCGACCTTTGAGGCAGCGAATGCCGCAATCTTTCCGCTAGTGCCTTTCGGATGGTCATCTGCAAGGTCTGCCACCAGCGAATGAGTTAACTGTGTGTTGTTTGAGGTTGTATGCAGTATTGAGAGCAATGGGGAATAGACGGGGTCTATAAAATAGTTCAACACATCATTGGCATGAGGTAGATCATCAAATTGATTAACCACTAAGGCGTTGTAGACCTTTTTCCAGTGAGTGATGTATTCAGATAAATAGTGGTCCTTCACTTGCTTACTGACTTCATCCAGGTCGTCTTTGATGAAATCCACTTTGGCATCTTCATCGTCTGAGAACAGCCATTTTTCGCTGATGATACTGGCGATGATGTCTGATTCTGGTGAGAAATCAATCGAGTCGTAACCTTCTTTGGTAAACAGAACCGGAATCGATAGCGCTTTGAGGGCCTCTGGTGTGGTGAGGTATGTTTTCCGCACCGATTCGCCAAACTCATTCAGCAGGTCATAATGATGCGCGTAGCTTGGGTCCGTTCTAATCCGTTGATAGATGCGCTGAGAGGCGGGTACGCGCAGTAACAGATTTCGGCTGGCGCTCAGAATACGAGGGCTTAGCGTGGCTGGTTCAAACTCAAGGTTGAGGAGTGCTGTTAAATGAGCCGTAAGCGCTTTTCTTTTTGTCGCTTCGCCTGCAAATTCTTTGTCCCATCTAGCGCTGAACCAGTTCAATATTAATGACGGCTCCATATGATCGACCTTGTTGAACATGACGTAGGTGCGAAATGAATTGTAAAGATCGCCGCCACTATGGCCTCTGCTTAAATGGCGTTCTATGTAGGTGATCAGTTTGGGTAGAAACAGTTTTTTAAGCTGGGTGTGATATGCGTTGTTGGCAGCATCATCAACATTACTGTCATACATTCCGAGGGCTGAAAGCCAGGGATGCGCTTCCTGGTCATAGACCTGACTGGCCTGGGCGAGTGCGTTTAACGTTGGCAGACTCGCCTGGATTTTGCTTGAGCGTGTATTGAATTTTGCCTTTTCGGTGTTGTACTCTTCAACGTGCAGGGCGACTTGTTGCATGTAACCTTCGTTGCGCACAAAACTGTCAGCCCAGATGAGCGACATGGTGAGCGCAATCCCTGCCATCCCAGCATAAGCTGAGCGTTTGCCCCATTTGATGATTTTTTCGTGTTTTAGGTTTGAGCCAACCAGCTCGGATTCGGGAATGATGACATCGCGAAAGAGCTGCCCAAGAAAATAACTCTTGCCTTGCTGCGGCAGCGGGGTGACCGCTTCACGACTAAATCCATAATTCGATGCAACGGACGACATTAAACGGTCGATTGGTGTCCCGTCCTGGGTGCCGCTGGTGAAATAGATCCCGCGTAGATAAGGCTGAAAACGATAGCGGTTTTTAATGAACGTCTGTTGTACAAATTGATTGATAATGGCGTTCAAATTTTCCATCTGCAATGGAAACCCCTGTATCGCGGCGCGCCGTTTTAGATCTCGTTCCTGGTGAACACGCCAAAGCACACGATCATAAAGACGTTTGATGATGTTTCGGTATTCATGGTTTAAGGCGTTAAAGTCCGGGCTCTCTGAAGGTTGCGGTGCATCAGGCAGAGATATCCCCCATACCTGCTCGCGATCATCTTTGCTAAGGTCTTCAAAAAATTCTGAGAAACCAGAGACAAGGTCGCATTTGGTAAACATTAAATAGACTGGAAAGCGTATTTCCAGTTTCTCCATCAACTCATCAATGCGAGCGCGGATGGTATTGGCATGTTTAGTGCGTTCTTCTTCAGTTTGGGAGAGCAGGTCCTGCAAGCTAATGGCAATGATGGCGCCATTGATAGGCCGTCTGCGACGATGTTTTTTCAGCAGGTTAAGGAACCCCTCCCAGGCGGAACTATCAATCACCTTATGGCTGTCCTGAGTGGTGTAGCGCCCTGCGGTGTCGATCAAAACCGCTTCATTGGTGAACCACCAATCGCAACTACGTGTGCCGCCAACGCCTTTAAGAGCCCCTTTACCAAATTGATCGGCAAGCGGGAAGTCGAGGCTAGAGTTGATCAGGGCAGTGGTTTTACCGGAACCGGGCGGGCCAATAATGATATACCAGGGCAGCTCGTAGAGTGCTTTTTTGGAACCCTTTCCTTTGAACTTAAGTTTTTTTAATGTCACTAATGCCTGGTTAAAGCGCTCGCTAATCTGCGCCATCTCACCAGAGGTTTGATCGTTAATGAGGTTGTTTTCTTCTTCCTGGGCCAATTGTAAATCATCAACCAGTTCATTATTATTTTTGTTTTCCTGCGCGCGGGTACGCAGGTTATTAAGCCCCCAGATTACAATGACGATGATAATGGCAAACAACCTAGCGGTCTCACTGGCGAGTGGCGATACGTTATCTTCACCAAATTTGAACTCGGCACCGACAAACCAGATCAGCAGAGCGATGGCCGTTAGTCCGATGACGGATAGCACAGCGCTATGGGTGAAAAATGCGATGATTTTTTTCATAAATTACTCGGATCAACGATTATTTAGATTCGAACAGATTTGATTTTTTGCTGCTGCCAGTCTCGACGTTAGCAATTTCAGTGAGCTGTTTAGTGACGTGGTCGGTGCTCTGGTGCAGCCAATACCGTGCGCCGCTGTAACCTAATACCAAAATACTAATAAATACCGAGGCCGCTACCCATACCGGGATATGCTGGGTGAGTGAGTTGCGCACTCTGCCCAGGCCACGCCCGTGCGGGGAAAGTGAGCGTTCATATTCGCCGCGGTGGGTTCGTATTATATGGAATAGCTCATCTCGTAACTGCTCCAGTGCATCTCGGCCGCGGTTAACAACACGGTATTTGCCCTCATAGCCGAGGCTAATGCAGATGTACATCAACTCTAAAATCTCGATATTTTCTGCTGGTGAGCTGCGCATTCGGTCAAGAATCAGAAAAAACTTTTCACCGCCCGCGGTTTCATTATGAAAGGTGCTGAGCAGGGTTTTCTGTGTCCATGCGCTCTCAGCACCCCACGGGGTATTGAGCACCGCTTCATCAAGAATGGTGCAGATAAGGTAGCGTGCCGCTAGCTGGATTTCATGCTTAACGCCTGCTTCGCGCATATTGTCATCAAATGCCCTTATTTCGCGTGCCAGCTGTTGGTGTAGCGCTGCGACATCTGGGTGGCTGAGCGATGTGCGGGTTTTGCAAAAGACGGCAATCAACACGGATGCGGCATTCACCAGCTTATTCAGACCGTAGGTGTTTTTAAACGGCTTGGACGCGATGTCGATATTGGCTTGCCGTGTATAGTTTGATGGCATAGGGGCTGGGTTGGCGCCTGCGGGTTGAGGTGTCGCATAGCCACTGGCCGCCCGCCCGCCCGGCATTGGTCGTACAATGGTGCCGTCGCCACGGTTAACTGGTTGCTTAAAGACCGTTTTATTCTGGTTGTCCGAATCATCTGAAGCCATAATTTATATTCCGAGTGGTCTGCGTGGCGTTATTGTCGAATGGTCCATAGCTCAAGGTCGAGCCCAGGGAAGTCACCACCAATATGCAGTGCGATACCACCTGAGTTTTCAAGCGCCTTCCAGTAAGCATTATTGCGCTCAAGTTCAAAGTAGGTAAAGCCCGCGTGATAAGGGATCTGGCGTGGCGCAACCGGCATGGGCTTGAGCGGGATACCGGGCATGGCGGCATTTACCAACTCGCGAATACGTTCAACCGGCCCTACTTTTACCTGTGCGGGGAAGTGTGTGCGGATGGCATTCTCTGCAACATCGGCACGCACCGCGAGCACGAACAGGGCACTATTCAGCAGTGACGGGTCGGGTATCTGCGCCACACGGATACCAAATTTTTTCTCTACCAGTGGCAGCGCGGCGGCGGTCTGTTCCTGCACCATGCTCATGCTCTGTCTTAAGGCGCTCATGAGTGGTGAAAAGGTCGCCTGTAAATCATCGTGCAGATAAGCCGGCAAGCGCGGCGCTCGTTTATCTTTCGCGGAGAAGGTCGCAAGCTCTCCCGACATCTGTATCGCTTCAACGTATAGTTGAATAGGGTGCAGCCCTTTCATGGCGGCAAGGTGGGCGGTGAGTGGCTCAATGCGGTTGATCAACTGCAGCAGCATGTAGTCTGAAATTTCAGCCGTGCCGCCGCGTTGTATGTCGGCAAGGCGCGCTGCAATTGAATCGCCGCGGTGCTGGATCAGTGCGGCTAGTTCAGAGAGAAAGCGGGTGAGTCGTTGAGAGGCGTGGCAATCAATACAAGTGGGGATGTAGTCGTCATCTAGCACTACCTGCTTATCGGCTTTAGCTTCAATGATTCTTAGGATACCGATGCAGGCGTAGCCACTCATGTCATCTGATTCCAGTAGCAGGCGGAAGCGCAGTTTACCGACGGCTACTTTAACGCTATCGCCACCCTCAGTAGAAACATCCCTGACTTCTTGACTGCCTGAATAATAACGAGCCAGCCCCAGGCTTTCATCTTCTGCGAGTATGTCGACAGCACCGGGGCGCTTAACCGGAATTGCCAGGTAGACAATCTTATTCAGGGTGTTTTCAGGTACCTCAAAGACCGGCGGTGAATCATTTTGATCCGGAAAACTAAACGGTGTGCCATCGGGGAAGACCCCAGCTGCGCTGGCGATGGAAAGCTTGCCGAGTTTTAATAATGTAGGGTCAATTTCAATGTGTTCAACCCCCCAACCGTATGAGCCTTGAGTCGAATGCTTTCCATCGATGTAGCGCTCGAAATAGCGCTCCTGTTGCTGAAAATGGTGCGGGTTAAGGAACATCCCCTCTGACCAAACTACCTTGCTATCTAATGACATGCCGCCCCGCCTGGAGTATTTATAATACCAATGGATCTTGATGACTAACGCGAATGAAGGTATTTATACGCGAATCGCGTGATCTTACTTTTTATTGATTGGATTTGCGTCTACAAGTTTACTTTATTTAAGCACATTGGGTTTAGGTGGATCTCGTTCAATAATCGCCAGTATGTTCGTGGATATTTTTATCTCAGCTGAGGAGCTAAATACGTTTGTCTGGGCGATCGGGATGACTAATTTATATTGCGCATCTTTATACATCAAAAATTCAGCGAACAGGCCCACATAGCGGGTTTTTTCATCGAGCACAAAGCGCACCAGGCGCTTTTCGCCGGGTTGTAGGTGCTTTAGTCGATGTTTATCGATTAAATCAGCGCCTAGTATTTCACTGTCCCGTTCAAAAATATCGATAAAATTACCCTTCTCAAACATGTCTGGTGACGTTAGCTCATACATGTTAATGATCAAAGGAGATGCTACTTTGTCGTCATCAAGATTGGCATTGGCGCTCACTATGAAGGTGAGTTTAAGGTCAGTATCAAGATTGAGCATTTCGCCGACTTTGCTGTTCATGGTGGTGCAAGCGGCGCTGCTTAACAGCGCGAAACTCATCAGCGAAAATTTAAAGATGGGTAAAAAGCGCATGGTATCTCCTTAGTCGATTATTAATGGGTTTTATCTTCATGAGAGGGCTTTCTAGCCGCAACCAGGCGTTGCATCTGTTCCTCGTACGCCTGTACAAAATCATAACCAAACAGGTGTTGAAATGAGTTGTCTAGATTTTCTGTCAATTCAGCGTGGTAGTCCTTATAAGATTCCCAGTGTTTGCGCTTCATGCCGAGCTGGATCACGCCGGGCTTTTTATATTTCTCAAAACGCTGTTCAAGTGTTTTAGGGTCAAGCCGCTCCAGCATGCCACGAAAGGCCGCTTGCATCCCGGCCAGAACGGCAACCTGATGTTCAGAGATGCCCTGGAAACCTTCGCGCAGTGCATCGAGCGGGGCCTTATAGGCGTTGTTCTCTTTGATAAACATGTTTTCCATCGCATCTTCAATGTTAGCTGAGAATTTCAGTGGATTGTTTTCGATCGGCTGAATGGTGGTCACATTGATTCTGAACTCTTCTTTGATCTTTTTCCTGAAACTCAGCACTTGCATCATTCCAGCCATGGTTTCACGCACCATCTGGCCTGCAATTTCATTGATTTGAACGACCTTATCATCTTTCAGATTCCACTTTGCTAGCCCCATCGCTTCGATCAAGGTGGCGTCCTGCAAGGTGGTGGCGCGGTTGACTTGATGGCTAGCGGAGGAGTGCTCGCCAAGTGTTTTTTTGAGCATTGCAAGCTCAGCGTTTAACTGACTGTTTTGTTCCTTTAGATGGCGGCATTCATTCTCAAGCGTCGCAAGGGCATTGTTATTGGCTATATTGCTAGTCGGCGAAACGCCAGCCGGGGCCGCTGGGTTTATCAGCCCATCATCCCAATTGTCAGGGATTAAATTGTTTTCTGCATTGGCATTTGGCCACTGCACGGCATCATTCAGTGCATTGCCATTATTGGCCGCAGTGTTACTAAATAACGGCTCTTCCTGAGCGGTGGGGGCGTCTGCTTGGTCTAATAGCGCAAGAGGATCTGTTTCTGTGCTGCCAAAATAGGGTGTTTCGACTTGTGAGGCCGGATAACTGGCAGCAGGGGATGCAAACGGATCGTGTTGTGGGAAAGGGGCGTTGGCTGCGAATGGATCGGCGCTGCTGGCCGCTGCAAATGGGGTCGCACTGGCTAAATCGGATTCACGAATAGCGATGGCAAACTCATAATCACTCATCCCAAAGTGGTCCCCCTCATTGAGCGTGACTTTATTGCCATTGCCGAGTGGTTCCATCGAGCCATTAATAAAGGTGCCGTTGGTGCTTAAATCGGTTAGCGTGTATCGGCCATCTTCATAATCAATGCGGGCGTGAACGGATGACATGTATTTATCCGGATCATCCAGCACCCAGGCGTTATTCGCCCCGCGCCCAATCGAGCCACCACTTTCAGAGAATGTATGGCGAGCGCTCTCATTGCTCGCTGTTTCCGGTGATTTAACGATTGTGAGATCAATGGGCATATCGGTGAATCCTGGTGTCTCTTTTTAATATTCAACCACATAGGGGCACTGTTTTCTTATGTTGGTCGCTTTATATGCAGTTATATCAATAATGATGTTAACCAGCCCTGACAAACATCACATTAAATGCTCAATATGCCTAATTTTAGGGCGCTATTATTCCCTATTTTGAATGAAACTGCACTAATAGCGCCTTGTTGAAAGCGTGTTTATTAGCTAACTTATTGTTAGTAATAGATTTATTTTATGATTTCTCAAATATATTGTTGGCCCTAATTTTCACCAGGGCATTATTGTTTTATATTAGCCAATAATTGTGACTCTGGCGTGTGATGTGTAAAATGATTTTAAGTGCTTGTCCTGGTTTGATTTTTATTGATCCGGTGCTGAGCATGGGGTGTGATTTGCGGCTAGTACTTCAAGATTCGCAGGCATGGTTTATAATCCACACTGGAAGGGTGTTGTAAATATGGCATGCTATATTAAGTTGTTATTAATAGAAACCATGTAAAACGAGTCGATAAAAAAACCGGATGTATCAACAGAAAATCATCGTTCAAGACCGAAGGGGCCGCCACTACCGACTGCAGTTGCGCTGTTCGCCTGTGCTGGGGGTGGTGGTTAGGGCCGAGCATTTTTCAGATGACTCTTTTGCGCGGCACTTTATCTCAAAGCTGAGTGTGACCGATGAGCGCTGGCGAAAGATTTTACAGCAGGCCAATCTAAGAACTAAGAGAGAACTAAGACTAAGGGGTCAAATCTTGACTTAACATATAATAGCCGTTAAAATCGCGGTCATGTCAAGGCCACTCCGCATCGAATACGAAAATGCTTATTACCATGTTATGAATCGTGGGCAGGGAAGGCGGCAGGTATTCCCGAATGTTGATCACTATGCCGATTTCCAGCAATGTTTATCAGAAGCTCATATACGATTTGGCATTGAAGTCCATGCTTATTGTTTAATGGGTAACCACTATCACCTTTTGATTAAAACGCCCCGGGGTAACTTAAGTCGTGTAATGCGTCATATCGATGGGGTGTACACGCAGCGGCATAATCGCCGCAAAAAAACGGATGGATCGCTGTTTCGAGGACGTTACAAAGCGATAGTGATTGATGCAAGTAGTTATTTATTACAAGTTAGCCGCTATATACACCGAAATCCTATCGAATTAAAAAAGCCGCTAGTTGCGCAATTGGAGGCATACCCCTGGTCAAGTTACAGCGCCTATATCAATAAAGCCAAGGTGCCAAACTGGTTAAATCGGAAAACTGTCTATGGCGAACTGGGAAGCGTGCACAAATACAGCGCTTACAAAACGTTTATCAACGCTGGTAACGATGAAGAAACCGCTCACTTTTATCGACACAAAAATACCCCCTCAATATGGGGAGACAAAGGCTTTAAAGAAAAGGCCTATAATCAAGCATTATCATTAGATATTGAAATTGATAAAAGGGGCCTGATACAGCCTGTTCCTCTGGAGAAGATCCTCAACACAGTAGCGGAATATTACAATATAAGTGTTATAGCGTTAAGTTTTGCAAAGCGAGGCAAAGGGCAGCACAATCTGCCCAGGTGGATAGCAATGAAGCTATGTCAGGATGTGGGCGGTGCCAAGTTAACAGACATTGCGATCATCTTTAAGGTTGGACATTATTCAACTATTTCACAAACGATAGGTCGGTTGAATCAAATGCTGCAAGATGATCGGCGGGTGTCTGGTGACTTTAATATGTTAAGTCAAGATTTGACCCCCTAGTTTTGTGGGCGAGGCAAAGGGGCTGCTTTATTATGGCACCATCACCAACATCAGTGGCAACGATTTCACCGCAGATTTCACTGTGTATACCGATGGTGCAAACCCGATGGCCGCGACTGCGAGCGGCACCATTACGGAAGGCTCCTCAATCAGCGGCACCCTGACCGGTAGCGGTATGGGCAGCGGCACATTCAGTCTGCTGTATGCCAATACGAATGATCAGACGGCTGCGATGGTTCGCCCTTGGGCAGGGGCGGGGGGGGGG
>NVTY02000086.1 GCA_002401765.2 Thiotrichaceae bacterium | reverse complement strand
TTTGCCCGTTCTTCAATCTCAAAACCTCAAAATAGAACCACTATTCCTACGATTTTGCTCAATCAGAACGAACAAATACGAACTAAATCTGAGCGCCATACCCGAAACTTGTTTCGTGCACGTCCCTAAGTGCCAAAATCAGTCACTAGAATTTTTCACACTACTACTAACACCCGTCATTCCGGCGAAGGCCGGAATCCAGAGGCCACTGTTCTAGCAGTGATCGATACTGGTATTTCAAGCATCCTACCTCCTTGACCAAATCAACGAATCTGACCCTTTAGATTCCGGATTTGATGCCGCATTCTAGTCATTGATTCTTTTGTAGCCTGGGCTGAGTCTATGCGAAACCCGGGGATGCGTAGCGTTGTTCTCCCGGGTTTCGCTGGAAGCTCAGCCCGGGCTACGTCGCCAGATGCCAACTCTACCAAGAAACCTATGCAAGATTGTGTGAACCAATAACCATCCTTGATGGCCTTCCTATGTGAAAGCATTCATACGTTTTCACACTGACCTCAAACATACTAATCAACATAAGGCCCATGCTGAATAATGGGTTCGCCGTGAGGTGAGCCATACGCCAGCATCACTCGCGCTGTTTTCGCTACGCTAATCACCACTTCATCTTCACCATCAAAGAAGGCGCTTTCACCTGAGCGATAGGGCTGTTTGTTAATCGCCACATCGCCATCCGCAACATAAACAAAACCACGCATACCCGTTGGAATCGTTTCAACATGTGAGCCATCAGCAGGCAACTCAATATCCAGGTAGCGTATCGCTGTCTTAATCTTCAGTGGTGAATCACCCCCCACCAGTACTTTAATCCGAGCGCTATCGATTTCATGCACAGGAAACTCACCGTCATCAACCTGCTGGTACTCAGGCTCAACTTGCTTCAGGTGTCCAGGAAGATTAATCCAGAGCTGAATACCACGCGTTGGCGACTCCTCATGCGGCATCTCAGAATGGACGATGCCTTCGCCAGCCGTAAAACGTTGCGCACCACCACCGGTGACCGTAGAGCTGTTACCGAGATTATCGGTATGTTTAATCGAGCCATTATAGAGATAGGTAATCGCCTCAAAGCCGCGGTGTGGGTGGTCAGGAAAACCATTGCCGGGTGTAATCGTAAAATCATCCCACAGTACAAATGGGTCATAGTTGCGGAATCCGGCAATGGGCATTAAGCGCTTCACGTTAACACCATCGCCCTCTTTCATCTCTAGTGCCTTGTGTCGCTTAATCATAATTTTCTCCTGTGATATACGCTTATCTGTTATGACTCCCATCGCACATGGGGGCATTGCCTGTTTTTCCACATCCACAGACACGTAGTGTTTCATCTTTCTGCGTGGTATAGTTGAGTGGTTCACCGGTTGGGTGCGCACCATGAGAACCATCGCAATAAGGTGGGTTTTTACTATGACCACATTGACATAGATGAATGCTGTCGCCCGCAGTCACCTTCACCATGTACGGAAAACCTTTGTCATACATACTCATTGTTAAACTCCTTTTGTTGAAAAAATTCAATCACGATCATGCGCGGCATTAAAATCTTGCTGCGGTCCCATCGGCACGACCCGTGTTGGGTTAATCGTATCGTGACTATAATAGTAGTGCTGCTTAATGTGAATCATGTTAACGGTTCCCGCAATACCCGTCTGTTGATAGAGTGCTCTTAAATAATGACTGAGATTCGGGTAATCAGCAATCCGTTGTTTATTGCATTTAAAGTGACCCACATAAACCGCATCAAAGCGCACTAGCGTGGTAAAGAGTCGCCAGTCTGCCTCTGTGATCTGCTCGCCAACTAAATAGCGCTGCTGACTCAAGCATAGCTCCACTTCATCCAGCGCATTAAACAGTTTCTCAAATGCCTTTTCATAGGCTGCTTGGGTGGTCGCAAAACCACATCGATAGACGCCATTATTAATATTGTCGTACACCATGGCATTGATCTCATCTATCTCTTCACGTAGCGGTTGGGGATAGTAGTCATCCTTAATGCGGGTATGCGCATCAAAGGCACTATTAAACATGCGAATAATCTCTGATGATTCATTACTCACAATCGTTTGCAATTGCTTATCCCATAATACGGGCACCGTGACTCGGCCACTGTAATCAGGCTGTGCCTGCAGATAGAGTTGATAAAGGGTGTTGTGTTTGTTCACCTCATCCAGCGTGCTCTCAAAGTGACCGCTAAAGAGCCAGCCTTGTTGCAGCATATGCGGGTCAACCACCGACACACTGATCGCATCTTGCAACTGTTTTAGTTGGCGGAAGATCAAGGTACGATGGGCCCAGGGACAGGCGAGTGACACATAAAGATGATATCGTCCTGGCTCGGCCACAAACCCGGCTTTGCCGCCCGGGCCAGCACTGCCATCAGCCGTTACCCAATTTCTGAATTGCGCATCGTTGCGCACAAACGTACCGCCACTCTCGGTGGTGTCATACCATTCATCACGCCACACACCCTTTACCAATAATCCCATGACTGATCCCCTAACCGTTATGGCAAACTACGCGGTGGCTACTTTAACTGGTTTATCACTTCCTTTCTGCTTAATCCAGCTATCAATGCTCCATTCACCAGCACCTAGTGCGGCGACATAAAATAGGCCGCCTGCTATCGAAAAGTTTTTCATAAACATAATTGACTGAACTTGGTCGCTGAGATTGGCATGAAATATCACTGCCGAGATAATACTAAAACCAGCCAATCCCAGTGCCGTTAAGCGTGCCTGAAAACCCAATATCAACGCAAACCCAGCGCCAATCTCCAGTGCAATCATCAGCGGAAGCAATGCACCCGATACTCCCATCGCCTCCATCCAGCCCTGTGTCGCAGCACAACCACCCATCTTGCTGATACCCGCCAGTAAAAAAATATGCCGAAGAAGAATACGCCCGATTAATGTTGCTGCCTTTTTCATGGGTTTGCCCCTGTTTATTGTTGTCGGATTGAAGCGCTGACCTGCCTCGTTGTTCGATGTGGACTATTATCGCCATATGAATTCGATTAAAAAGCGCAAATATTTGCTAAAAACTATCGAATTATTCGATAATAGCGTCATGAATCATCCTCGAGTCACATTAGAGCAGTGGCGTACGTTACAGGCGGTCATCGATCATGGTGGTTATGCACAGGCTGCTGAAAAGCTGCATCGCAGCCAGTCATCGCTGAGCTATACCGTTGCCAAGTTACAGCAGCAGTTGGGCATGGCACTGTTGCGGATCGAAGGGCGTAAGGCAGTATTAACCCCCGCGGGGGAGGTGCTGTTACGTCGCTCGCGCCAATTGGTTAATGATGCCGCCGAACTGGAAGCCGTTGCTCATAATCTGGATCAAGGGTGGGAACCAGAGATTAACGTGGTAGTGGATGCCGCCTTCCCTAGCGCACACCTGATGGCGGCATTAAAGGCATTTATTCCACTTAGCCGTGGTACCCGCGTGCAATTAAACGAAGTCGTGCTTTCTGGTGCCGACGAAGCACTGCTTGAAGGCAGGGCCGATCTGGTCATTTGCGGCCATGTGCCACAGGGTTTTCTTGGCGATCAATTAATCGAGGTTGAATTTATTGCCGTTGCACATCGTGATCACCCGCTACACCAATTGAAACGTGATTTGACTGATGAAGATCTACGGCGCGAAATTCAGGTGGTGATTCGTGACTCCGGCGTACAATTAAAACGCGATGTCGGCTGGCTCGGCTCCTCTCATCGCTGGACCGTCACCAGCATCGATAAAGCAACCGATGCGCTGGTTGGCGGATTGGGTTTTGGTTGGGTGCCACTCCATCACGCAATACCATATATCGAATCAGGTGAACTAGCGCCACTACCATTACGAGAAGGTCAGCGCAGAAAGATACACCTGTTTATGGTTTTTGGCCAATCAGAAAGGGCTGGCCCAGCCACACAAAAACTGGCAGCGATACTGCGTGAAAACTGCCCGCGCTGATATTTATCAAATATTTTTTTGCCGTCATCCCGGCGAAGGCCGGGACCCAGCGAAATAAGACGGCCACTGGATTTCGGCCTGCACCACAATAACAAACATATGTACTAACACTTAAGCACAAGAGAAAAAATATGAGTCACTTTAAAAATATCACTATTGATAAAAAATCCAAGGTCTACTTTGATGGTGCGGTTACCAGTCGAACCATTCACTTCGCGAACGGTGAAGTAAAAACCCTCGGCATCATGCAATCCGGCGACTATGAATTTAATACCGATAAAAAAGAGCTGATGGAAATTCAGCTCGGTGAAGTAGAAGTACTGCTACCAGGCGAGTCAGAATGGCATCGGTACTCAGTGGGTGAATCATTTCATGTTGCAGCCAATGCCTCATTCAAGGTTAAAGCACTCAGCCTGACGGATTACTGCTGTTCATATATTGATTGATCATCAGCACTACTATTTAGCGGAACGACTTAGCCAGCTCCGCTGACATTCATTAATCTTCCCACTTACCATAACCGGGAATATCAATGCCACAGCGCATCAGAAATATCACTGTGCTTGTCTTTCCAATAGGTAACCGAAGTGATCTGTAGCGGCCTTTAATTTTTCATTACAGATCGATTGATCTTCCACGCCGCTTCTGCTTGTTTATTTTCTGCTGAATTTTCCCGCGCGTAGTTCGTCAGCTCAATCCAAACGAGGCGAAACAGTAACAGGCCAAAAAAAGTATAACCAGAGGTTGTATGAATATCGAGATGGCGGCTATCATCATATGTTGCCCAGGCGAGCGCAAAGGCCAGCACCATCAAGCAGTGAAACAGTCTCGTCGGTAGGTTCCACACCCTCTTTTTTTCAGCTGTATCATTATCACTCCCGCAGAACAGTTTTCTTATCCTGAGTGCTAGATTAAATGGGCAAGATGACTGGCAGATAAGCCGCATCATGTTTTTTCTGAAAGCTGAACCAATATAAATAGGATTTTAAAATAGATTGCGCGGCGCTAATGAAGTATTAACGCGGCGCGATCTAGCATGGCAAGTATCAGCCGAGCAGTCGTTTCCAGGTGAATCAGGGCATGAAATGATGCACTTAGGAGCTACCGGGGTTACCCGGCTGAACGGTACTCGATGTAGCGCCCGATAAAATCTCTAGCAAGACTATCGACATCGATGAATTCTACTCCATGGTGAAAAATAGAGGCTTCACCTTGACGTTGGGTGGAGATATGCCGAACCACACAGGGCAGGGTAATGGCCTTTTTTTTATCGGGTGACAAGGTTGGCATATCGATACTAAAGCGTTCGCCTAACTCACCTAGTTTTACGGGGGCGATAAGGTTTGCACCGCCCATGCTGATATTCTTCATTTCCACTGGTAGCTTATGCCCATCATCATCCATCGCTAGTCTAATGACCGATTCTTTCACTGGCATGCGCACTGCCCGCCGTGTCATGGTTGCTTCGATCCCCCCCGGGTATTCAAGATGTACATGTAGATAGGGGGCGGTTGAGATATGTGTCACCTTGGTTCTAAAGGCATATTGGCTTACGCCACCGAGGTAGCGCACTGTCACCTCGTCACCGTGCGCTAGTGATAGCCGATTATCATGTTCCAGTGGCGCTGAGATGATCACCCCTTCACCCACACGATACCCCAGTAACTCAACAAAATAGCGTGCACCACTGTCATTTTTCTCTAATTGGAGCCCTACACCAACCATTAGATTCAAATCACGATTTGTCATGTCACATGCTCCATGCGTTGAAGTAATTAATCTCAACAACTACTACATATAGTTCCTTAGTTGATGTTAGGAGGCTACATGTTGTTATTTTAGGTTTCGGCCAGAATTACTAAATCTTAAATGCTATTTAAGGGCAGCTCTATTAATGCTGAGCGCGGCAGATTGAATGCCCAATTCGTTACCTCAAGGCGTCAATAGCAGGTAATACCCAAGGGGCACACCGTAGCGGGACTATTGCCAAAATGGGCAACGCTGATGTAGCGGATTGGGGGTTGAAGCGCTGCGTTCATGAATGAATAGAGCGGCCCTTAAGATTAAATACCCGCACGTGCGACTGCATCGATTCTATTTGCGACATGTACAGGCCTCCTTTATTTCCCCAGATAAATTATTGTACTAGCTAGTACACCGACTTCTAGTATTGATATTTGTAGGTATATCACACGAATAATAATTTAAGTTCATCGTATACAAGCCGACTTATGGGCTGAGATAAGCATCTGAATACGTGATGTGGCTGACACCAAATATCAGAATAAAGGCCCTAAAAAATAGAAGAAAGGAAGCAATTATGAATGCAACTTCTGCAAACGACATTGAATCTCGAGAGCTGATACAAATGCGCTCTGCTATCGAAGGCGCAATCACGGCAATTATGATGGTCGATAGAGATTTAGTGGTTACGTATGCCAATAAATCCGCTTTGTCACTGCTCAAAAAAAATGAGACAGTTTTGCAATCTCTCTATCCAGGATTTAAAGCGGATGACATTATTGGAACCTGTATTGACATGTTTCACAAAACCCCCTCTCACCAGCGAAAAATCCTGGATAACCCAGCCAACCTTCCTTACTCAACCGATATTAGCGTCGGGCCGCTGATCTTCAATCTCAATATCTCAGCGCAGATTGATGATCATGGCAGTTATATTGGTACCACATTAGAGTGGCAAGATGTCACTAAACAGCGCGAGCTAGACGACCTTAATGCCGACTACAAGGGGCAAATCAATGCCATCGGAAAATCGCAGGCAGTGATTGAGTTCAATCTCGACGGTACCATTATCAATGCCAATGAAAATTTCCTACAGGCACTAGGCTATACGCTGGATGAAATCCAGGGTAAACATCATCGTATGTTTGCCGAGGAAGCCTATGCAAACTCGCCGGAATACCGCTTGTTCTGGGAGAAACTTAATCGAGGTGAATACGACTCAGGTGAATATAAGCGCATAGGAAAAGGCGGTAAAGAGATTTGGATTCAGGCATCGTATAATCCCATTAGTGATGCAAGCGGCGCACTATGCAAGGTTGTTAAATATGCCACTGATATCACCGCTGATAAATTATTGAGTGCGGATTTTAGTGGCCAAATTGATGCGATCGGAAAATCTCAAGCAGTAATCGAATTTAATATGGATGGTACCATCATCACCGCCAATGATAATTTTTTAAATACGCTCGACTACACCCTGGCAGATATACAGGGTCAGCACCATCGCATGTTTGCAGATTCTGGCTATGCCAATAGTCAAGAATACAGGCAGTTCTGGGAAAAGCTCAACCGTGGAGAGTATGACTCGGGTGAATACAAACGACTTGGTAAGGGCGGCAAAGAGGTCTGGATACAGGCATCATACAATCCAATTATGGACCTCAATGGAAAGCCATTTAAAGTGGTTAAATATGCCACTGACATCACTGGCCAAAAAGATGCACTGACTCAAATTGCAAAACTAATTGAGTCAGTTAAACACGGCGACCTGGGAATGCGCATTAATGCTGAATACTATGATGGCTTTGTTAGGCAGCTAAGTGATGATATTAACTCGATGATGGATGTGATTACCGAGCCACTGCATGAAACTTCAAGGGTGGTAAAAAAAATGGCAGATGGCGACCTGACAGACCGTGCCAGCGAAGAATTTGAAGGTGAGTTCGCGGTACTCAGCAATTCGGTCAATGCTTGCCTGGATAATATCTCAAAGATGGCAACGGAAATACTCGCAGGGTCCGCATCACTGAGCGGTTCTGCGAGCGAAATAGCAAAAGGAAACGAAGACTTAAGCCAGCGTACAGAAGAGCAAGCCTCATCGCTTGAAGAGACAGCGTCATCGATGGAAGAGCTCACTGGCACTGTCAAACAAACGGCTGACAATGCACGTGAAGCAGATCAGCTGGCAAAAGAAGCTCATACTGAAGCAGAAAAAGGAGGCATTGTAGTTACCGAAGCGATCACTGCTATGAGTGAAATCAACACTTCCAGCAAGAAAATTGCGGACATCATTAGTGTCATTGATGAAATTGCCTTTCAAACAAATTTACTTGCATTGAATGCGGCAGTAGAGGCGGCGCGCGCAGGTGAGCAAGGCCGTGGATTTGCAGTGGTTGCCAGTGAAGTGCGTAACCTTGCGCAGCGCAGTGCAGGGGCCGCTAAAGAGATTAAAGCATTGATTAACGATAGTGTTCAAAAAGTTGAAGAAGGCTCTCGTCTGGTTGACAAGTCTGGTGAAACCCTAACCTCTATCGTAGCTGCCGTACAAAAAGTGAGTTCTATTATTGCAAAAATATCGAGTGCCTCTCAGGAGCAATCGGCAGGTATCGACCAGGTTAATAAGGCTATTGTTCAAATGGATAAAGTGACGCAGCAAAATGCTGCGCTCGTTGAGCAAGCATCAGCTGTTAGTGAATCAATGAGTGATGAGTCTAATGCACTCACCGAGTTAATGGCATTCTTTAAAGTAAAGTAATTGCTTCGCTCTTACATTGCGGCGGCATCACAGCAAAAATCTATCAATTAAGTTATGCAGCTGTTCTTTATTCATTGGTCTCCGCCTGGAGATCAATGAATAATATCCTCAGCTATTTTCTGGTGGCATATTTTAAGACATCAACCACCTGCTGAGGTGATTGAGCCCACGCCATTGCAGAACCATCGACCTCTTTTAATGGGTGAATGATTTTTTCATCATGTAACGTGATATAAGGCTTACCAAGAGCGGCACAAAACCCCGCATCAAATGCTGCGTTCCATTGTTTGTATTGATCACCAAAGCGGATGACAACAATATCCGCCATTTCGATCAATGTCTTAGTGCGGATCGAATTTACCTTGGCTGATTGATGGTCACGCCAGAAATTATTGGTTTCATTGCCGAGACAATCCCCTGCCGCATCACTAGCAGTGTGATCGGTGACTGCTGAGGTAAACTGAACCGGCAAGCCAGCCGCTTCAGAGCCTTTAATGATCTGTTCACGCCAGTCTGTGTGTATTTCGCCCGAGAGGTAAACCGTCCAGCTCATTTAATGTGCTCCAAGATATTTATCTGTTCACTACTTAAATTCAACTGACAGCAACCGTTTTTTTGCTTCAGCCCAGGAAGGTTCAATCTCCGCTTCCCAGGTAATGCTTTTAACAAACCCCATTTGCTTTGTTTTTTTCATCGCCTCAAGGTGATGTCCGTTGTTTCTAAACGCGATCATAGCCTCGCGAGACTCCCAGCCAGAAAGGGTGCGTAACCCTTTGAGCCTAAAAAATAGCAGCCCATCAACTTCAGCCAGTTGTTTTTTTGTTCGACCCGCCACTGGAAAAAACCGTAGGTAGCCGAGGATGCTGGTGATTTTTATTTGTGTGGCGGTAATGAGCATTAGGCAACGTCCATCAGGTGAAAAATGAAACAATAAAACATTTATTCAGCAGGCACAACCCGCGGCTGCCGGTCATCACAAACAGCGACAAAGGTCAGTGTTGCCTCCGTCACTTTGATCACATCATCGTCATCACCGGCGCGGTGGCGTTCGGCATAGACTTCAACATCAACTGTAATAGAGGTGCGCCCTACCTTAGCAACTTCGGCGTAACAGCTAATCAGATCACCGACAAAGACTGGCTTATGGAATTGAAACTCATTGACGGCGACGGTCACGACGCGCCCTTTGGCGCGGCGGTAGGCGGCGATGCTGCCAGCAATATCGACCTGCGACATAATCCAGCCGCCAAAGATATCGCCTGCAGCATTGGTATCCGCCGGGCGTGCGGCCATGCGGGTGGTGGGCTGTTTGTCTAGCGGTAGTTGTTTACTGGTTGGGCTGTTCATTAGTGACCTTCATAGATGCGTGCAACATCAGCTGTCTGATGTTCGAGGATCTTGTTGCGCTTTAACTTCAGTGTCGGTGTCTGCATCTCATTTTCGATTGACCACGGTTCCAGCTGTGCAGAGATACGGCGTATCTGGGCATAGCCCGGGAAATCTTTGAGCATGGTGCCAACACGTTTTGTTAATGCTTTTTCAATAGCTGTAATGCGCAGTGATGCTGGATCTTCGTGCTCAACATTATGCTGTTTGGCGAATGTCCTCCATTGTTGAGGGTCTAGCGCCAACAGCGCGGCAAGATAGGGCCGACCTTCGCCGATGATCATCACTTGCTCAAACAGTGGGTCTTGCATCACCGCCAGTTCCATATCGGATGGCGGCACCTTTTCTCCATTTGAAAGGACAATGATATCTTTCAGGCGTCCGGTGATATAGAGCACGCCTTTTCGTAGCTCCGCTTTATCCCCGGTATGAAACCAGCCATCCTTGATCACCTCATTTGTCCCTTGCTGGTTATTCCAGTAGCCGTGCATGACACCAGGGCTGCGAATAATTAACTCGCCGGTATCGGTGATTTTAGCTTCTACATTGTTGAGCAGCGGGCCAACACTCAGCGGGTCATTCTTTTCAATTTTATTACAGCTAATCACGGGGCCGGTTTCAGTGAGGCCATACCCTTGAATCATTGGTAGGCCAAGGCCGATAAACATTTTTGAGACACCGCTTGAAAGTGGTGCGCCGCCGCACACGGTTACGCGTACACGGCCGCCTAGTTTTACCATCACTTTGTCGGCGACTAGTTTTTTTAACAACGGCCAAAGCAGGAACATGGGCTGCCACTTAGCACGCCCCTGCTCATAGTTAAAATAATCCCAGCCCACTTTCACCGCGGTGTGAAATAATTTTTGTGCCAGCGGTGGACGCAGCTCTAGTTTTGCCAACACCTTGCCCTGTACGCGCTCAAAGATGCGTGGCACTGAAATCAACACGGTGGGTTTTATAATTTCAAGATCATCGCCCAACAATGTGATCGAGCGTGAATAGGCAACCGTGGCGCCACACATCATCGGTAAGTAATATCCTGCAGTACGTTCAAACATATGAGAGAGCGGTAAAAAAGAGAGGAATAGATCCTCCTGGTTAATCGCCGCTACGTTTAATCCGGCATGCGCATTCCACAGGATGTTATGGTGACTCAACATCACCCCTTTGGGGCGGCCGGAGGTGCCGGATGTGTAAACAATAGTAGCCAGTGCGTCTGGGTCCGCATCCATAGTCTCAAGCGTCTCACCACTGGTCATCACATCGCTCGGTAGCCACGTTTTTTTAGCACGCAGCAAGGGATGCGTTTTTTCATTGATAGTGGGATGCAGACTGACCACGCGTTTTAAACCCTTTGCTTGATCGATCACAGACGAAAATTGATGCCATTGTTCACGGCCTTCGAGCAGCAGTACCTTGGCACCCGTATCTTGCAAGATGTAGAGAATATTATCGGGGCGATCATTGACGTAGAGTGGTACCACTACCAGCCCGAGCCCAAGTGCTGCCTGTTCAAATGCGACCCACTGAACACTATTGCGCAGCATGATAGCGACACGATCACCAGGCTGTAACCCTTCGCTCTTTAATGCGATCTGCCATTTAATCACACGACGACCCATCTCATGCCAGGTGAGCATTACCCAGCGGTTTTCATGATTAATGAAATAGCGATATGCAACGCGTTGAGGGGTGCGTTTGATGCGTTCACGCAATAGACCGGCTAATGTGCCAGCCTGTTCGGGAGTGATGATTGGCGAAATTGTGTTTGTCATAGAGTTCACGGTAGACAATAATTAATTAACGATTAAATGGATGCTACGCGGGTGCCCAATAAAGACACCAGCGTAATGGGGTGTGCCCGGCCTGAGTTTGAGCAGGCCGGGTGGGAAAGCGTTATAAGTTTCCCCAGGCTGCGTCAGGTTCAAAGCGGCCATCATACTTTTGGCTCAGACGATCGATTTTATCTTTCATCGATTGACTGCCGCTAGTGTGAATGTAATGCATTGGGCCGCCGCGGAATGGTGCGAAGCCAGTGCCGAAGATCACGCCAGCATCGAGCAGGTCGCCGCTTTCAACAACGCCCTCTCTTAGGCAGGCCATTGATTCATTGAGCATGCGAAACATCATCCGATCAGTGAGGTCTGCAGGCATACTTTCACCTTCACACTTGGCCTTCTCTGGCTTGCCTTTGCAATAGCGATAAAATCCTTTACCACTCTTACGGCCAAGGTTGCCTGCACTGACCATTGAGCGTAATTTGGCGGGCACCTCAACGTCTAGGCTTTGGGCTAGTGTCTCAGCAACGGCGAGGCAGATGTCGAGGCCGACGGTGTCTGCGAGTTCGATTGGCCCCATCGGCATACCAAAATCAGTGGCTGCTTTATCGATCAATTCTGGTCGTACCCCTTCGCTCTCTAGTACCACGGCCTCTAATAGATAGGGCATCAAAATTCTATTGACCAAAAACCCTGGGCTACTTTTAACCGGTAACGGCAGGCGGTCAATCTGGCGTGCAAATGCAGCAGCCTGATTGGCGACCGATTGGCTGGTCTGTTTACCTTTCACAATCTCTACCAGTTGCATCTGTGCCACAGGGTTAAAGAAATGAAGGCCCACTAAGCGCTTGGGATCTGCTAACGCTTCACTCAATACTTCTAATGGAATTGATGACGTATTGGTGGTTAACAGCGCGCCTGGTTTCATACGAGGTTCAAGCGCACGATATAGGTTTTGCTTTGCTTCGGCATTTTCAAAGATTGCTTCGATGATCACATCCGCACGCTCAACACCGACGCCGTTGATATCCGGCATTAGTCGGTCCATTGCGGCCTGTATCAGACGTGGTTGACGTAGTTTCTTTTTGAATAGTGCGTGGGCACGTTTCATTGCGGGTGCAATGCGCTCTGGTGACTGGTCCTGCAAGGTAACGTGTAGGCCGCGCAGTGCGCACCATGCGGCAATATCGCCGCCCATGACGCCAGCACCAATCACGTGAACGCGGTCTGCATGGAATCTATTTTTACGTCCCAGTGCCTTCATCTCTTCCTGCAAAAAGAAGACACGGATCAGGTTCTGCGCCGTATCACCCACTACCAAATGGGCAACTGAGAGTACCTCTTCGGCGTACATCTTGTTGGGGTTATCAAAATATTTAGACCACAGGTCAATCATTGCATAAGGTGCGGGGTAGTGCTCTGGGTTCGCTTTTTTCGCCACGGTACGTTTTAGATATTTCGCCAGTAGTGGGCGGACTAATGGATGATTCGAAAGACGCGCTAATCGACCGGGGCGATGAGCAGGCGGTGCTTCAGCGATCATCATCCTCGCAGCGCGCAGCAGTTGTCTTTCTGGCACGGCGTAATCAATTAAGCCCACCTTCTTGGCGGCACGTGCACTCAGTGCGCGTCCGCTTAGCATCATGTTCATCGCAGTGGGTGCGCCGAGAAGACGTGGTGCGCGCACGGTGCCACCAAAGCCGGGATGGATGCCGAGTCGCACCTCCGGCAGGCCAAGGCGTGTTTTGGGGTCTTCATCGGCGATTCGATAGCGCGTTGCCAGTGCTAACTCCATGCCACCACCGAGGCAAAAACCATGAATCAGGCTAACCGTCGGGAATGTGAAGGCTTCGAGTCGATTCAGCACGGTATGCATGCCGCGCATAAACTCTGCGGCATGCTCCACGCTCTCCATGCTGGTAAAGCCTTTGATGTCGGCTCCCGCGATGAAACCGCTTTCTTTGTCCGATAGAATCACCAGTCCTTTGGGTGGGTTTGATTCGAGGTCACGCAGGTGTGCATCGAATTCGGCAATGGTTTCAACCGACAGCACATTGGTGCTGGTCTCTGCCATATCAAAGTGCAACCATGCGATGCCGTCGGCATCACGCGCTGTTCGCCAATGCTTATTCTCTGTCATAGCTGCCTATCCCTTGTCTCTGTTAACATCACGGCTGACTAACATTGCACCGCCTTGCCCGCCGCCAATGCAGAGGCTGGCCATGCCATACTGCGCATCATTACGCTCTAGAATATTTAATATATGCAGTACGATGCGCGCGCCACTGGCACCGACTGGGTGGCCGAGGCTAACACCACCGCCATCGATGTTTAGCCGTGCACGATCAATTTTACCAAGCGGGCCTTTTAATCCCAATTCATTTTTGCAGTAATTCTCATCCTGCCAGGCCTCAACACAGGCGAGTACTTGAGTCGCAAAGGCTTCGTTAATCTCCCAGTAATCGATATCGTTGATCGCCATTTTTTGCCGTTTAAGGATCGGCGCCATCGCATGCACGGGGCCGAGCCCCATCTGTGCAGGATCAAGGCCTGCCCATTCGCTATCGACGATATGCCCCATCACCTTCAGATCATACTTTTCAACGGCGTATTCACTGGCCAGCAGTAACATCGCGGCACCGTCGGTGATCTGTGCACTGTTACCGGCGGTGACTTTGCCAAACTTACGATCAAATACCGGACGTAATTTCCCCAGCTTATCGACAGCGCTGTCCGCGCGCGCGCCATCATCGTGCTGATAGCTTTTACCGCGACTGTCATAGACGGCTTCAATCTCATCGTCAAGATAACCACCCTCCTGCGCGGCAATCAATCGTTTATGGCTATCGACGGCAAAGGCATCCATTGTTTCACGACTAATACCAAAACGGTACGCAAGGTTTTCGGCGGTCTGCCCCATTGAGAGACCAATCACGGGATCACTTAGGCCACGCAATAGTCCGATAATGGGTTTCAAATGGCCGCCGCGAAGTTTTCCTAATGCCTGTATTTTTTGGCCAAACTTTTTTGCACCGGCCCATTCACCAAGCCAGCCGACCATTTTGTCGTTTAACAACACCGGTGCATGGCTCATGGATTCGGCCCCTCCTGCCAATACCAGATCGGAACGGCCGTCTTTAATATTTTGATAGGCGCAGTCGAGTGCTTGCAGCCCCGAGGCGCAGTTACGTTGCACTGTCCAGGCTGGCAGGCTTTCATCGCAACCTAAGCGCAGGGCGATGATGCGTGCGACATTGACCTCATCCGGGGTTGGCATCACGCAACCAACGATCACCTCATCAAGCGCTGAAATCTCAAATGGTTGACGTGCCAGTAGCGGTCGCGATGCAGCAACAGCAAGGTCCGATGCGAGAAAAGGGCCGGGGGCCGCCTTTACTTTTAAAAACGGGGTGCGGCTGCCATCCACAATGTATACCGCGCCGCCGGCCTTTTTCTTTTTACGTGCCGTCATCTATATGCGTCCTCTATGCTTTATATGAGCGCTACTTCCAATAATCCGCTGGAAAATCATCAACCTTGATCACTTCGCTTCTTGCCGAAGTTGCATTGCGAACCAGTACGGCCTCTTTTTCATCGATCGTTCCGTGCTGAATGGCAGTCTGTAACATCGCTTCATCCATCATGCCTGTAGGCAACTCACCTTTGCGCTGAGCCTGCTGAATCTTTTTCTCGACTGGTTCCGCCAGTATCACTTTGACCAGGCCATCTTCGATACGCCCCATTGCTTCATTGGTATCATTGGTGGTGAATACACCGCGGGTTAGGCGGTCGCGCGCCTCAGATGGCTCAAGGATTATCCCCGCGACTTTATGGCCGAGGCGGTCATCCGGCCCTGCATAGGGCTTTCCGAGCGGGAAGATCAAGAGGCGCAGGCAGCGAGCAGCGCTGCGATTCGGAAAATTTGCCAACAACTCATGTAGTCGGTTCTGAATGATGTAAAGCGATTCCTGGCAAGACCACTCTAACAGCGGCCAATCTTCATCGGGGCATTTTTGATCTTCAAAGCGCTTCAGTACTGCTGAACCTAAATAGAGGTGACTCAGCACATCGGCCAGGCGACCGGATAGTTTCTCTTTACGCTTCAGTTCACCGCCGAGTACCAGCATGGCGATATCAGAGGCCAGTGCAAAGGCCGCGCTCATACGCGTCAATTGTTGGTAGTATTTTTTGGCGCGTTTGTCGCCCGGTACACGCACAAATCGAGCACCGGTAATGCCAAGGTAAAAGGCCCTTACCATATTGCTAATGGTAAAACCGATGTGGCCAAAAAATGCACGATCAAAATCAATTGCGCCGCGCTTGGTATCGCTATCCCTCACTGCCCGTATTTCTTTTAATATATAGGGATGACAACGCACTGCGCCTTGACCAAAGGTGATCAGAGTGCGGGTTAAAATATTGGCCCCTTCAACCGTAATGCTAATCGGAATTGCCTGATAGATACGACCGATGAGGTTGCGGGGCCCCATGCAGATGCCAGCACCACCCTGTATATCCATCGCATCGTTGATCACGGAACGCATGCGTTCCGTCAGGTTGTATTTGACGATGGCCGAGGCAACCGATGGTTTTTCACCCAGATCAACCGCACTCGCGGTGATGGTGCGTGCCGCATCCATCATATAAGTGTTACCGGCAATGCGCGTGAGCGCCTCTTCAATCCCTTCGAATTTACCAATGGGTGTTCGGAACTGTTTACGAATGCGCGCATAACCGCCCGTTGCACGGCAGGCCAGTTTACCACCGCCAGTGCTGAGTGCCGGGAGTGAAATTGAGCGCCCAGCAGCCAGGCTTTCCATCAACATCCGCCAGCCATTACCGATACCGCTTTTATCGCCAATCACCCATTCCATCGGGATGAACACGTCTTTGCCCCAGTTAGGACCATTCTGGAACATGATATTAAGTGGCGCATGGCGTGTGCCAATCGAAATGCCCGAGGTGTCGGTTGGAATCAATGCGAGCGTAATACCAAGCTCTTCTTTATCGCCCAACAGTTGGTTGGGATCCTGTAGTTTAAAGGCGAGCCCAAGCACGGTCGCAACCGGTCCGAGTGTGATATAACGTTTGGCCCAGTTCAGGCGGATGCCCACCACCTCTTTACCGTCGAACATGCCTTTCTCAACGATGCCGATATCCGGCATGCTACTGGCATCGCTACCGGCATCCGGGCCAGTCAGCGCAAAACAGGGCACCTCTTCGCCACGTGCTAGGCGTGGTAGATAATGGTCTTTCTGCGCATCGGTGCCGTAGTGCAGCAGTAGCTCTGCTGGGCCAAGTGAGTTTGGCACCATCACGGTTACCGCTGCGGTGGTGCTGCGACTAGAGATCTTCATCACGACTGCGGAGTGTGCCAGTGCTGAGAATTCAAGGCCGCCATATTTCTTGGGGATGATCATGCCAAAGAAACCTTTGTCCTTTATAAACTGCCAAACTTCTGGCGGAAGGTCATGTAGTTCTTCAGTCACTTGCCAGTCGTTGATCATATGACACAGGTCGTCAACCGGGCCATCTAGAAAGGCACGTTCTTCTGCAGAGAGGCGTGGTGCAGGGAATGAAAGTAGGCGCTGCCAGTTGGGGCGGCCACTAAAGAGCTCGCCATCCCACCATACGGAACCGGCCTCTAGTGCTTCTCTTTCAGTTTGTGACATCGATGGCAGAGCCTTACGGAAAGCACGCAGGATATAATGACTGATTAACCGCTGGCGCAGTGGCGGGATGTTAACTGGAATCACTATCAGTAAAAAAGTGCTCCAGACGAGATAGAATGATGGGCCGGTTGGAACAAAAAATGTACTCCAGCAGATCAAAAAGATCAGTACCAGTAGTGTCGATAAAATGAGCGGTATGCGTTGATACGCAGAGGTACCGACTACAACAGCAAATCCTGCAAACCAGGCAAGCATTTCCATGTTCTCGTCCCTTCTGAGCTAGTGTTCTACAGTTTCGTTATATAACACAATAGTGGCTATATTTTTAGTTTTAAAGTGTTTTTTATTATTAAGGTGTGCACTTTTCCTATCGGCGGGGCAATGCTTTTCTGAAACATGGCTGCTTAAGATTTTTTTTAGTAGTCGATGCCGCTGTTATAGTGGCTACCATCTTATCGCCTAACCAAAACCAATTGCTATGAATAAAAAAATTGTTACCTGGAATGTCAACTCACTGCATGTGCGTATGCCGTAACTGCTGTAGTGATCAAGAGCGCGAAATGCGACAACAGATAAAGGCCTGCCGGTTTGCAAGATAGCTTCGCCTTTTTGAGCCGGCCGATGAGTGTTTTAGCGGGTGGGATTACCGCGCGAATGCCTTCCCGCGCAATCTTGGCCTGCACATTGATCTGATTCTGGCCAGTTGAAGCGCTGTGCAAACATGCCGTATCATGTCATATTGATACCTCGCTACGCGGCCTTGATCGCCCTTCAGATCACGCCCCGATGGTTGCCGAATTTTCAGATTGAGTAAAACATCCGCTATGAAGTATAAAGACTTACGTGATTTTATCGCACGCCTTGAAAAAGATGGCGAACTGGTTCGGATCAAAGCCGAGGTCGACCCCAACCTTGAAATGACTGAGATCTGTGACCGTACCCTGCGGGCGGGCGGCCCTGCACTGCTATTCGAAAATCCCAAAGGGTATGACGTGCCCGTGCTTGGCAATCTTTTCGGCACCCCTAAACGAGTAGCGATGGGAATGGGGCAAGACTCCGTAGCCGCATTGCGCGATGTAGGCAAACTGCTCTCGGCACTCAAAGAGCCGGAACCACCCACCGGAATAATGGATGCGTGGGAAAAGCTGCCTATCTATAAGCAGGTGCTCAACATGGCGCCTAAATTTGTTAAAAAGGCAGCTTGCCAGCAGCATGTCATCGAAGGCGATGATGTTGATCTGTCAAAAATTCCGGTGCAGACCTGTTGGCCGGGTGATGTGGGGCCATTGATCACCTGGGCGCTGGTCGTCACCAAGGGGCCAGAAAAGGAGCGCCAGAACATCGGCATCTATCGCCAGCAGGTGATGGGTAAAAATAAGGTGATTATGCGCTGGCTCTCGCACCGTGGTGGCGCGCTTGATTTTCGCGATTGGCAGAAGGCACATCCCGGTGAACGCTTTCCAGTGGCGGTCGCATTGGGGGCAGACCCGGCCACCATTCTCGCTGCGGTGACACCCGTACCGGATACCCTTTCAGAATTTGCCTTTGCCGGTTTGCTGCGCGGTTCTAAAACCGAGGTGGCACGCTGCATCGGCAGTGACCTTCAAGTACCCGCCAGCGCCGAATATGTGCTGGAAGGTTATCTTGAGCCAGGGGAAGAGGCACTGGAAGGCCCCTTTGGCGATCACACCGGTTACTACAATGAGGTCGATACCTTCCCTGTCTTTACCATTGAGCGCATTACCCATCGAACCGATCCGATCTACCACAGCACCTACACCGGGCGCCCGCCGGATGAACCGGCGGTGCTCGGTGTGGCACTGAATGAGGTCTTTGTGCCGATCCTGCAAAAGCAGTTCCCAGAGATTGTCGATTTTTACCTGCCGCCAGAAGGGTGCTCGTATCGGCTCGCCATTGTCAGCATTAAAAAACAGTATCCCGGTCATGCCAAGCGGGTGATGCTTGGCATCTGGTCATTCCTGCGTCAGTTTATGTACACCAAGTTTGTGATTGTGACCGACGATGATATCAATATCCGTGAATGGGAAGATGTCATCTGGGCCATCACCACCCGCATGGACCCTTCGCGTGATACCACCATGATTGAAAACACCCCGATCGACTATCTCGATTTTGCCTCGCCTGTCTCAGGTCTTGGCTCCAAGATGGGACTTGATGCGACCAATAAATGGCAGGGAGAAACCAGCCGAGAATGGGGTGAGCCAATCACTATGGATGAGGCCGTGAAAGCACGTGTTGACACCATGTGGGCGTCATTGGGTATCCCAGCGACGAAAAATTAAGCGCTTTATTTTTGCGCCTTTAGCGCCGCGGTGTTATCTTGCCTTTATCAGGATTATTCGAATAACTTTTTGATCAAAATAGAATAATCACCTTAATCGGCAATGACAAGAGATAGCTAAAAGACCAACGAATTAATGAAGTGGTTACAAAAAAATAGCCCTGAATCACGTGTCGGACTGGTATTGCCCGGTGGCGGTGCACGTGGCGCTTATCAGGTTGGCGTGCTTAAAGCGGTGGCAAGGGTGTTACCTAAAAGTTACGGCACCAGCAGCCCCTTCTCTGTGATCACCGGCACCTCGGCCGGTTCGATCAACGCCACGGCGCTCGCCATTCACGCCGACCATTTCCGCCAGGGGGTGATGCGCCTCAGCCATGTGTGGACAAATTTCGAAGCGGAGCAGGTCTTTCGTACCGACACGGTGGGCATCTTTAAGACGGGCGCGCACTGGCTCGCGGCGATGATGCTGGGTGGACTGGGGAAATATAATCCCCATTCATTACTGGACCGCGAGCCACTCGTTGGCCTATTGAATCAATATTTCGATTACAGCAAGATTCAGAAGGCGATTGATGATGGCCATCTACACGCACTAGGGATCACCGCCTCGGGGTACTCTTCTGGCCAGTCGGTGACTTTTTATCAGGGTGCGGATTCGATTGAACCATGGTCTCGTGAGCGCCGCGTGGGTTGCCCGACAGAACTTAATATCACACATTTAATGGCATCATCGGCGATACCATTGTTATTTTCTGCGATTAAGCTTAATCGTGAATATTTTGGCGATGGTTCAATGCGTCAGACCGCACCGCTGAGTTCTGCACTGCACCTGGGTGCAGACCGGGTGTTGGTGGTTGGCGTACAGGAATCAAAGCCGCCAGCGCATGAGCGCAAGACTGTTACCGACTATCCGCCGATAGCCGATATTCTAGGGCATGTGATGAATAGTATTTTTCTTGATGGGCTCGATTCTGATCTGGAGCGTATCGAACGGATCAATAAAACCATCCGCCTGATTCCAACACGAAAATTAGAACGTGGTGGTGTGACGTTACGCCCGGTTGAAGTGCTCTGTATTTCACCCAGTCGTGATATTGATGAAATTGCTGGGCGTTATTCTCACCTGCTGCCGCGTTCACTGCGTTTTTTACTGCGTGGCGTGGGAGCATATGGGAAACATGGCTCCACACTAGTCAGTTATCTACTGTTTGAAAAAGCCTTTTGCCGCGAGTTGATTTCGCTTGGTTATAAAGACGCAATGAACTCAAAGGACGAGATTTTGAATTTGTTTAATTCAGAAAAAAAGGCGAAGTAAGATAAAGAGGTAGCAAATGTTTACCGCCTGCCGTTAAGCAATAAGAGAGTAAAGCAATCACGGAAGCAGCGCAAAACAGAGCCATTGATGGAAAACGAATTAGTAGTCACCACCGTTAGGTTATTTCTAGCGGCCCTCGCAGGCGGATTGATTGGTCTTGAACGTTCACATCATGGTCGCCCCGCTGGTTTTCGTACACATACCCTAGTCTGCGTTTCCGCTGCATTGTTAATGGTACTGGGTGTTTTTCAGTGGGACCTGGTGCAGCACGCCCCGATTGAAACGATTCGCGTCGACCCCACCCGAATGGCACAGGGGATTATGACCGGTATCGGCTTTCTTGGCGCCGGTGTTATTTTCAAAGAACGCTTATCAGTGCGCGGCCTAACCACCGCCGCATCAATCTGGATGACCGCGTCGATTGGTGTCGTGATCGGCATGGGGCTTTATTATGCCGGTTTCCTCGCAACCATGATTACCCTTGGCATTCTGTCTCTCTTTCGTTGGGTTGAGCGGGTGATCCCATCGGTACACTATGGCCAGTTAGTGGTGCGCTTTCCACGCCATGAGATTATGCCTGAGGATGATTTAAGGGCGTTGATCAGTGAACATACGATTAATAGTGCAAAGCTAAGTTATCAACTCGAGCGAGAAGGAAAGATCTTTCAATACCAAATGACGATTGATGCGATTGATACCACAAACTTCAAGAGGCTCACCGAAACCCTAACCAATATGGAGAGCGTACTAGAGTTTACGTTGGTGCCAACGGGAGATTAATGGGTGTTAAAGCGCCCCCTTCAGAAACTGTTTTAAGCCATCGAGATATTGCGGCCCTGAGGTATGAAATCCTTGTGCGTGTTCGCCGCTAATCTCCATAAAGGTCTTAGGCTCATTGGCAGCCTCATAGAGCCGTGTACCATGATGAAAGGGGATCACGTCATCGTCATTGCTATGTACGATTAATATTGGGCAGTGAATGTTCGCAACATTGTCCCTGACGCTATATTTGAAACGACTCATCAGGCGCGCAGGAAAAATGCGAAACATCTCGGCCGCCAATTCTGGCGCTGAGGTAAATGTTGACTCGATCACCAGTGCCCCTGGCGGGTGGCGTGCCGCCTGTGCCGATGCAATGGCGGCCCCGAGTGAGCGCCCAAGTACCACTACATCTTCGGGTTTGATGCCGCGATCACGTAGCAAATAGGCCCACGCCGCTTCGGCATCATCATAGGTTCCCTGTTCGGTCGGGCTGCCCTGACTCTGACCATAACCGCGGTAATCAAAGATAAAGGTCGCTAGCCCGAGGTGGTGAAACATCTCCAGAGTCGTGATGCAATCGGAGATATTACCGGTATTGCCGTGAAAAAAGAGCACCACACGCTCTTTTTCAGCATCGATAGAGGGCCGAGGTACAAACCAGCCGTGCAACATCAGGCCATCGCTACTCTCGAAATTGACGGACTCAAACTTGAGCCCGTGTTTATCAGGTGTAGTGGCAATTTCCGCTGTTGGACAGTAGATATGACGTGCCTGCACCAGATAGAGGTATGCAATAAACAGCAGGTAGAGTGCTACTGCTGCGGTAATGATCAATAAAAAAGTGGTCAATGGCATCTTCCTCAATAATTCCTAGCCACATCATATCCCTTCGCTTTGTTGCTAAACAACCAACGCGGCTGACAAACAGGTATAATCTCTTTTTTCGACGATTTCTTAGCAATACTGGGTAACTGATGGCGATTGATTTACACACACGTTTTATGGGCACCATGATCGGCAGCGCACTGGGCGATGCGATTGGCGAGCGCGCACTTGAGATCACTGACCGAGAGGATCTGCTGGCGTTTATCAATGGTGACAATGAACTCTGCTACACCGATGACACCGTGATGTCGCTCGCGACAGCAGAGCTATTAGTTAGCCAGGGCTCAATTGATCAACAGCTGTTGGGTGACAAGTTTCGTAAATACCACAAAGAGGAGCCGTGGCGTAATTATGGCGTCGTCACCTCTAGTGTTTTTAATATCGTCGAAAATGAAGCGATTGACTACACGGCTGCCGCGTTGCGCCTATGTGATGGTAGTGGCTCATTTGGCAATGGCGCTGCAATGCGCGTTGCGCCGCTAGGGCTCTATTTTCACCGCTCACCTGAACTCTATAACATGGCTAAAAAGGCCGCCGAAATCACCCATGCCCATCCCGTTGGAATTGATGGTGCGGCGGTACTCGCTAAAGCGGTCGCGATGTCACTGCACCTTAATAGCCAGCGCCCCTTTGCACCGCAGGTCTACGGTGCTCGCCTGGTTGACTTTGCAGAGACCCCCTGCCTTAAAGAGAAACTACGGCAAGTATTAAAGCTGGTGGCAGCACATGCCACAGTTGAAGAAGCCGCCAAAGAACTGGGCACACAATCGTCCGTTAATGAATCGATGGCCTTTGCACTGTTCTGTTTTTTGACCCACCCACACACCTTTGTTGAGTGTGTATTGTGTGTGGTATCGCAGGGTGGAGATCGCGGTACGATGGGCGCGATGGTCGGCGCCATGGCCGGTGCCTATCTCGGCAGTGAAGCGATTCCGCCGCACTGGCAGCGTCGTTTAGAGAACACACAGCACATTGAGACACTGGCGCGTGAGCTGGCAGCGCGTAGTACGCTTTAGTTTTCTCTCGCCAGAGGACTGGGGGCTCTAGACGGAAGTGAAAGCGCTCTGCTAATTATGTTGCTTTAACTTACATAATTGACCGGCTATCACGCCTCTCCACCGAGATCGCGCATCTTCTAAAACTCGAAAGACCTCTAGCTATGGAGTATAATGCCGATACACTCTACGACCGGAGGCGTTATTAATGGTAACAGCAGCCCAACACCAAACTCAGCATGACCCAAAACGAGTGGCCAGTGCCGCCTTGCAGGCATTCTTCAACTTGTCTGCCCACTGGAAACTCTCTGTTGCCGAAGAACGCACTCTGCTAGGGGCGCCGCCCGAATCAACCTTCTATAAATGGAAGGCCGAAAAATCTGCTGCCCGTATGAGCCGGGATGCACTGGAGCGCATCAGCTACCTGCTCGGTATTTACAAGGCCCTAAACATACTGCTCCCCTCCCCTCGAGCCGCAGATGAATGGGTGCGACAACCCAATGCCGCGCCCGCATTTAATAATCAGAGTGCACTAGAAAGGATGCTCGCTGGCAGCATTGTCGACCTGGCCGATGTGCGGCGCTATCTTGATGCGCAGCGAGGGCTGTAAGTGAATCACCCACCAGTCACGGAACTCGACTGGTCACACCAATACCGGGTTATCTCTTCCGAATATCCACCCATCAATTTTTTTGAACAGCTCGTTGATCCAGAGTTAATGGATGAACTCTACCACCTCGAATCACTCACCAATGACAGACTGCGCGATGAAGCAGGCGACATTGCACTGGTTCCGGCAGAAGATCGTATCACCGGCCCCGGTGCCTCGCCCGTGATGGCGGCATTTACCCACGCCAGCGTGGACAGCCCTAGCCGTTTTAGCGATGGCAGCTACGGTATCTACTACGCCAGTAAAACAGTTGAAACGGCGATTGAAGAGACCCAATACCACCGCGCCCGCTTTCTTTCTTATACCAATGAAGATGCCGGAGAGATCTCCATGCGGGTGTACATTGGTAAAGTCATCAAACCGATGCATGATGTTCGGGGTGGTAGTTTTGAGCACCTGCACGACCCAGATGACTGGACGGCAGGCCAAGCCTTTGGGCAAGCGATGAAAACGATCCACTCATGGGGCATTGTTTATCGTTCTGTTAGAGATGCTGGTGGGGAGTGCATCGCGGCACTGCGCCCACCAGCGGTGAGCATTCCAAAACAAGGGGCGCATCTATCGTATGTTTGGGATGGGGTTGGGATTACAGATGTTTATAGGAAGACGTTGTTAAAATGAGGTGGGTGGGTACAAGCCACAACTGTATTACTTTTATTAACGCTAAATTAATGATTTACGCTGGTTTTGTAGGGCGGATTAGCGAAGCGTAATCCGCCGCATGTATTACACCGACTCTCCTACCGAGAGCGTCAACTCCGATGCTGCCCAATTCTTTGGATAAATTTCTTTGTTCACCAGGGAGTGGAACGTCGAATGAGGCCAATCGCCAACACGATCCACATAGCCGTGCTTCACTGGGTTATAGTGCAAATAGTCCATGCACGCCGCATAGTCATCTTCATCATAAAGGATGGCGTTGTCGGACTTTCTTTGTAACCTCTCGCAGCAGATCGATATTACTCACAAGCAAGGGGTTGTGCTTGCGCTCAAGAAGGTTGACCGTGAAAAAGTAGCAACCACCTTCGAGATGATTGCGTCGATAATTGGGTGTTTTTAGTTAATCCTTTAACTAAGTGGTCGGTTGCTAGTATAACATGCGGCAGATTACGCTACGCTAATCTGCCCTACGCGCTTCCCGCTACGCAATCCCAAGTTTATGGAAGAATATTTTGTTCCTCATATCAGCATCTTTAAGAGTTTTGTCCCAACTGATAACCTCTACATATAAATTTATATTTTCATGCCACCAAAACCATCCGAGCGAATCAGGCATCGGTTTAAAATTCTTTTCTGTCTTGAGCCATTTTTCAACTTTTTTTGTCAGGTCACAAACAACATACCCATAGAAAGGTGTGTTTTCTGCTACTAACATTTTTCGTCCTTGGGGAGTTTTAAAATCTCCCTCCTTAATGCTGTTTACATATCGAACGATTTGCTGAACAGGGTCTTCTTTAGATGACGGATTAACAAAATTATCTCTCTGGAGTTTTTTAAATTCAAATATAGTAACGGGATTACTGGCTTCATTATCGCCCCTGAATAGCACTCTTTTATCATAAGCTAATAAATCAGGGCGTTCCGAGTTACCACCATTCAAAGGGTTATCGGAAGATACATAGTTGGTGAAATTTAAACGCTCGTCAATTATCCATAAATTGTGATCCGAGAAAGGCGTTTTTTCAGTGTCACCGTGGCGGGGGAAAATAATATCGTGAACCACCCCTTCCGATGAATATTTCCCATCAGGGTCAAGTTCTAGACTTTTTCTAAAAATATTTAAAACATGTCGCCTTGATGCAATATAGTGCGTCAGATCATTTTTTCCATTTTCAGATATTTTACTAACGATCTCTCCTACGTTCTCTTTAAGATTGTCGGTATTACTATCTTCTAGCAAGGCAGTGACTTCTCGTCTTATTGATACTTCCTGCTCGTGCTTTTCCTTCTGTAACCGCGCCTCTATCTCTTCGGAGGACGGGTTGTAGGGCATTGTTGAAAGGTCAATATCCTTGAGTATATCGCGATGCCAAGGAGCTTCCTCATCTACATAGGATTTAATACGCTCAACTTTCTTTTCTTGGCGGGCAGTTATATCCTCGCCTACGGCTTGCTTGGCTATTTCAGAGGCTTTAACTTCAATTTCATTCTGAGCCACATCAGAATATAAATTACTATCCTTCGGAAACTCAAAACCACTCCGCTCATACGCAACATGAGTATCTAGGTAATCACCGAAAACATATGCTTTTATGATGTAGTTTCTGCCACTGGAAGCGTCACCCTCAGGATTTTTATCATAAAACTCATCGATGAACTCAGGGATATAGTTATGGATAGATGTCTCTGTCACCTCGCGCTTATGCGCTACAAGGCTAACTTTGCTTGACTGGCTTTTGGGCGAATAAAATTTGAACACTCTGACGTTGAAATCATGCTCATTAGGTTTTCTACCTAAAACAAACTCTTTATCATCAATGGCCATTTCCTGTATAGCACCTGAAATTTCGTTACTTACATAGTCATTCAAAATTATGGGGTTGCTATTGTCAGCTTCTACAATTTCTATCTTGGGACAGGAATAATCATCAGTAATAAAATACGGCAAAAGTTTCTCGACCAACTTCCTAGAAATAGTGACCAGCTTCTTGTCAAAAGACTTATCATTTTTGTACCTATCCAAGTAGACAACTGTTCCTGTGTTTACTTCATCTGTTTCATCAATATTTTCATTTACAATGATGTCGTTAGACTTTCCCATAGAAAAGCTACGTTTTTGAAACTTTCCGCTATCCTCAAAGACACTTTCTATCCTCAAATCGTCAAAATATTTTAGGCAGGTAAAGCGACCAAACCCCTTGCCCCCTTCACTAATTTTCTGGTCAGAGTAGAGGGTATCAAAAGACTCCCTATTAGCTTCGTTGAAGCCAATGCCATTATCCCTAACCTCAAAATCTTCAACAGCAGGTAACGAATCCTCCATTTCCATTTGGGTGGATCGTTTTACAACTATCGTTATCTCTCCATCACTTTGGGCGTTACTTTCGATAGCTTGAATGGCGTTTACAATCACCTCAACAAGAGGCGTATAAACATTAGTGCCAGACCTGATGTTTTCTACGGCTCTCCTAATATTTACGTTACTCATTGAAATAATTCCTTTCCGCTGTTAACTACCCAATATATTGATATTTCACTAAAATATTCTTAACCCCTAGCCTTGCACGACTTCCATAAGCTTTTCGTAGCTATTGACTACATCGTAGACCACCTGATCCGAGGTGATTTTTTTGAAAAACTTTTTGGCGCATTTTATCTTAATGTTTTCAATTTCCTTTAACTGCAAAGAACTCATTGAGCCTTTCGTTTCAGCCACAAAATAGACATGCTTCATCGTGCCTTCTTTAAAGGAAATAGCCCAATCAGGGTTATAGTTACCTACTGGCGTTGGTATAGAAAACCCTCTTGGCAGTTTTGCATATACAACCACCTCAGAGCTAACATCTAATTCTTTCACAAAATTTGTTTCAACCTTTGAATCGGTAAACACATAATCGTAAATATGATGATCTACCTTTATCGCCTTACTAAAATCATCCTTTGGCTTTTCAGCGGTAAAAATATCACTCTCATAAACCTCATCCACTGGATCATAGGATAAATGCTCAATAATGGCGGTTGCCTTTTGCTCATTAATTAGTTCCGACACCTTGGCAATAAAATCTTCTGGGTTGCTTCGGTATAGGCTAAAAACGGCTGTATTAATTTGCTTTAAAATACTCGCTATCGTTCGTCGGGTTAGTTTAGTCTCATCAGATATTTGACCAATTAAATTGTATTTAACCGATGATTTAATTGAGCTGTTATATTTTTCTGTTTTTGTTTCCGAAACTTTAAAAGCTGTGCCGTCTTTAATCTTTTCATACGTGGAGGCTTCAACCTGTGCGCCAGATTCAATGATATATTGCAAAGGTGATATTTTTAGTCTGCCTTTTTCATTGAGTGCCTTGACACATTTTTCAATAAGCTCACCTGAATCAAAGCTCACCGTGTACACGGCTTTCCTATTGATTTTGTTCCAAAGTTGCTGAAACTCTTTCTTACTAAAGTTTGCGTTCAGGGGATTTTCTTTTGCCTTGCGCCCATCGTCAATACTTGGCAATAAGGATGCACTAAACACACCGCTAATCAATTTATGTATTTCTTCGGTATAGGGTTTCAGATCATCGCTAAAGTCTGCCAGCGTTCCATCTCGCTTGGCTTCATGATAGGTATCAACAATCATATCGCTATCATCTGTATAGTCATTTTTAATCAAATAGCGGTAAATTTGTTTCGCCATCTTATCGTCAACTTTCAGCGTTCCATCTTCTGTTTTTATCGTCTTACCTTTGAAATAGTCTTCATCGGCTGATTTTGGTCGCGCAGAAAGTGAGTTTCCAATATCCGTTTGCAGGGCTTTTACAAAATCTTTATAGCTTTCACTGGCAACCACTGTCAGTACATTGAGTTGATGTACGTTCAATGGATTATCCATGCGGTCACCGTTTTGGTTTACCGCAAGGCGCAGACCACGACCCACTTCCTGTCGTCGTGAAATAGTGTTATCGCTATGCTTCAAAGCACAGATCGTAAATACATTTGGATTATCCCAGCCCTCTCGTAAAGCCGAGTGCGAGAAGATAAACCGTACAGGCTCCTCAAAAGATAGAAGCCTTTCTTTATCTCTCAGTATTAAGTCATAGGCATCAACGTCATTGGACTCACCTTTGGTTTCGCCTGACTTTTGAATACTGGGATTAACATAATTTTTCTTTTTATCAACCGCAAAATATCCATTATGAGTCTTTTCAACTGGAATATTTTTTAGGTACTGATTGTACTCTGTATCGTCTAGCGTCAAGACTTCATTTAGATATAGGTTATACTCTTCTTCAAATACCTTTGCATATTCGCCATTCGTATCTAAAAGGTCTACATGCAGTATTTGATCTATATTTTCAACCTCATCAATAGATTTAGCGTAATTTCGGTACTTGGCTACTTCATCAATAAAGAAAAGAGAGAGAACCTTTATACCCTGATGAAAGAGTTCGCGTTCCTTATCAAAATGCGCCTTAATTGTTTCTCTGATTTGAATACGCCGTAAAGCCTCTTCATTGACATCACCTAATGCGTCACCCACCATCATTTCGACACCGTTGGTAAAGCTCAACGTGTCTTTAAGCGCATCAATATCAGATACCACAAATTCTTTGTACTGTTCCAAGCCCTGAGACTCATCGAACAAGTTAATCCCTTTGCCAATTTTTCTGACAATGCGCTTAATGCCATTTTTTTGCTTAACTTCAAACTCAACGCGCGCCACGGGTGGCTTGGTTGCGGAAACTTCAATGGATTGCAGATAGAGATAGGCATTTGTACCACTTAACCCTTTTACTGATATTCCCCTCACTGCAATTTTCTTAACCAGCTTCTGGTTATAAGCATCTAACGCATCAAGACGATGAATTTTATTATGTTCTGTTTTGTGGGTAGCGGAATAACGCAAAGTGAACAAAGGATTAAACTCAGCCAATGCCTCTGTACTTTTCTTACCTTCCATTTTCTGGGGTTCATCCAAAATCATGATAGGACGATTAGCTTTAATAACATCAATAGGCCGTCGAGATTGAAAATCATCCAGCTCTTCGTAAATACGACGAGCATCCTTGCCCCGTGCATTAAAGGCTTGCACATTAATAATCATGACATTGATACCAGCATCCGAAGAGTAGTTTTCAATCTCATGCAGTGACTTCGAGTTATAGATAAATGTCTTAGCCCTTGTACCGTACTCCTCCAAAAAATGATCGGCCATGCCCTTGAGTGATTGATACACGCCTTCACGAATAGCAATGCTTGGAACAACAACGATGAACTTGTTCCAGCCATAGCGTTTATTCATTTCAAACATGGTTTTGATATAACAGTATGTTTTACCCGTGCCTGTTTCCATTTCGGTATCAAGATTGATAGCGCAGGATTTTGTTTTTACCAGCGCATCAGAGATGGGCAAGTTTTACTTTTGCTGTACATTTTCGATATTGGTGAACACTTGCTCATGCGTGAGCATAAGATCGGTGTTTTTAAAACCATCCGACAACATATCTACTTTTATTGTTTCGCCTTTTTTAGCTTCTCTGCCAGGATCGATACGATACGATAACGTGGCAAGCTTAGGTTGCCCCGCAAAACAGTCCACCACGGCTTCCATAGCCTCGGTTTGATAAGGTAGATGTTTAAATTTTAAGCTCTTCATATGACCCTTTCTTTCTGCACAAAAAATAGTTAAATATACTTTAAATACAATTAGTTACGATTACTTTCTTTCTGCAATCACTCTTGATCTTACTCATTTTATCAACCACTAAAGATATATATTTCTATATAAATCAACAATATACGTGTCTTTTATCCTGCGTTCTTACTCATTCTTTCTCAATCTTACTCATTTTTTTGACTCAACTGTAAGCCTCCACTCAGGAGCTGTTTTTATTGCATATCTCATACAATATCAAACAAAAAAATAATTATTACTCGTTATTTTTCAATGACTTACAAATATCCCCTCGTTAAATACAGCCTCTCAATCAAACAACCATCAAGCAAACTACTTTGTATTCTGGAGGAGCGTTAACGGCGAAATGCACTCCACAAACAAACTTGAGGAGCCTCGAGACTCCTCAAACCAACTTGAGGAGTCTAAATCGACAAATATACTCCACAAATTGTTATGTTATTTCTCTCCCCTCAGCCCGATTAATTAAACGCGGAAAATAAAGAACCGCCGATTTTCGACCTCTAGCAGGCTGTAGCTCACGTAAAATATTAGCATCCTTTAATTTTCGTAATAGTTCTGGCGTTGTCTTTTCATGGATACCACATTCTTTGTTCAGCGTTTTAACCAAATCAGACACTTGAAAAATGGGCTTGCTAAAAATAGCATCCAATAAATAGATAGAATATTGGGAATGGGTTATTTCGTGTATTTGCGTTTTAATCTCTTCGTATAAATCCATAATAGACCGAACGCGGGTACTGTTTTGCTTAGCTTGCACGGCTACGGCTTTTAAAAAGAACAATATCCAACCATTCCAGTCCCCGTCTTCAGAAATCGCTTTTAGCCGCTGATAATATTCCTCCCTATGCAGCTCTAAATATTCACTTAAATAAAACATCGGCTGGGATAATGCTTTTTTCTGATACAAGAAGAGTGGGATTAATAAACGCCCGATACGACCGTTGCCGTCTTTAAAGGGATGTAATAATTCAAAATAAGCATGAATGACGGCTATTTGTAGCAAAAAATCTGTATCATCAAAACTCATATAAGTTTCCCATTTTTTCAGAAACTCATCTAACACGAGAGGTGAAGGAGGAACAAAGCTGGCTTCGTCTATTGCGCAACCTGCTCGACCAATCCAATTTTGATCCTTACGGAATTCACCGGGTGTCTTGTCTTTACCTCGCACACTATCTAACAATATTTTATGCAACTCACAAATAAAGCCCAGCCGTATTGGGTAGTCTTTTAAATGCTCGCGTGATTGAAATAAGGCATGGCGATAATTCAAAATTCCTTGAATATCTTTTTCTTTTTCACCTTGCGCGATGATTCCCGCTTCATGCTCTAGCACCTCATCAACCGTTGCTTGAGTACCTTCAATTTTTGACGATAATACGGCCTCTTGCGTTGTTAAGGGTGACAGCATCACTTCTGGGTTTGGGATGCCCTGTAACAAACCATCATATCGTGCCAGCTCTGCATTGGCATTACCAACCACATTGAATAAGGCTTGATAATCCAAGCCCTGCAAAGGTAATTCATTTGGAATGTAAGGCTTCATTTAGACTCCATTATTTTTTTACCACGAAAGACACGAAAAGCACGAAAGATGGTCAAAAGACTTTTTTTGTTTTTAATTTTCGAGTATTTCGTGTCTTTCGTGGTTAATATGTTATTCACCTAAATAACCTTGATGTCCGTTGCTGGCGATTTTAATTTAAAGACTTGCTCTACATTGATTTTAACGCTGTCTCCATCCTTACCCGACCCAAAACCATCATCACGAAAGACAACACGCAGGGGTTTTCTTATCGCAAGTTGGGTGACAAATTCTTCATTGATACCTTCATCAAAGCAGGCAACCAGTGCATTGTCATCAACAGAGAAGACTTCCTTGCCAGCAATCTCTTCACGGATAATGGGAAGTGATAAATCCACGCCCCAATCTAGTAGCACTTGAAACAGCAGGTCTTCTGACGTTCTATCTTTTTTGATATTTTCAATGTGGGTGTCAAATAGTTCAGGGCTGGCATCATCGGGGGAGACGTGCACATCTACCATATTGGTACTATCAATTTTAAAAACACGGAAACCTGTGTCGAGGTTTTCTATACCTTCTTTGCCCGCATTATCTTCCTTTACTTTCTTGCCCGCACGACGAATTCGTTCTTTGGATATTTCAGCGATATTTTTATAGCCTTTCTTAAATGCTACGGTTTTTGGATCACATTCTTCCGATAGTTGGATAGAAATACATTTTCGCTGCCCCCCATCATCAGCGTTCAACTTCATAACAGCATGAGCAGTCGTCCCAGAACCAGCAAAGAAATCCAAATAAAGGCCGTCTTTTTCAGATTTGTCATTTACATCAAAAGAGAGGAAATGCGCTATTAACGCCGAGGGTTTAGGAAAACTAAAGATCGCAGGCCCAATGAGTTGTTCAACCTCTTTGGTGCCTTCTTGATTAAACGGCCCATTTAGAAGTGACATTGGTTTGCCTTTTCTCTTATCTCCATTCTCTCCTATCAAATAAACTTTATATCTAACGCTATATGAGCCATCAGTTTTTTTACTAAATACTACCTCATTACTCTCAATAGCATTTAATAAGCGTTCTTTTCCCCACACCCATTGCTTAATAGGCTTAATAACTTCCCCTTTATACTCTATATCATATTGTAGATTTGGCCTGTCATCCATACTTGTTGTCATGAGAGGTTGCGTGAAATACCCCCCTCTTAAATCAAACTTATCGTCTTTTTTGTTATAACTTTTTGTTTGCTCATCAGATAACTTTGAAGAAATGTTTTCTATCGAACTTTTGGAATAACAAAGAATATATTCGTGCACATCAATAAAACCTTTGGTTTTAGCTCCCGCACCATATTTATTTTTCCATGCCGCAGTACCAACAAAGCGATCTTCTCCGAAGATCTCATCGCAAATCTTTTTCGTATTTGTATATTCATTATCGTCTATTGAAATAAAAACTATTCCATCTTCACGCAATAAATTCCGTGCCAATTTCAAGCGCGGGTATATCATAGAAAGCCAGTCAGAATGAAAGCGCCCATTACTATCAGGATTAGCTACAAGACGGCCACCCTCTTCATCACGCTGACCAGAGGCTTCGTCATACTCTTCTCTATCTGCTGTAAAATTATCGTTATAAACAAAATCATTACCCGTATTATAGGGCGGGTCTATATAGATCATTTTGATTTTACTGAGATAGGTTTCTTGTAGAAGTTTTAGAGCATCAAGATTATCGCCCTCAATAAAAATATTCTTGGTGTTATCAAAGTCCACGCTCTCTTCATAGCAAGGACGCAGTGTTTTGGAAATGGGGCTATTGGCAGTAACTAATGCCTCACGCTTGCCCGGCCAATTGAGGCTATAACGCTCCTGCGAACCCTCGACTATCGAGGCCGATAATTCTTGGCGCAAGGTATCAAAATCAATTGACCGCTCAACTTCGCCTCTTTCACTTCTCTTTTCAGTGACGCAATTTGGAAATAGATCGGCTATTTTTTCGATATTCTCACTGGTGAAATTAGGTGCTTTCAAGTCTAGCTTTTCCATTTAAATTCCTCTAACCACGAAACACACGAAATACTCGAAAGTTAAAAACAAAAAGCTCTTTTTATCTTTTTTCGTGCTTTTTGTGTATTTCGTGGTCATATATCTTTGTCCGTGGTTCATAAAATAATTCGTTTAATTTGTACCTTGGGATAATGCCCAAAGTTTACCAGTAAGCCCAGCCGCAGCCCGGAAGCTTTCAAGTAATTGTGCAACTGCGCTTCATGCTCTTTTGCTATTTCTTTAACTGCTTTCAACTCAAGTATTATTTTGCCATCACAAATTAAATCCGGACTGTATTTTTGATTTAACTTCTCACCCTTAAAAACCAAGCTTAACTCTTGTTGGCTGACAAAAGGAATCCCTCGCATAGAAAGCTCTTTCTCCAAACACTCCTGATAAACCGCCTCCAAAAACCCACAGCCCATCTCACGATAAACCTCAAAAATAGCGCCCTGAATCCGATAACATTCATCCTTATACAGTATTTTTTCTTTTTCGTGTCTTTCGTGGTTCATGCTTTTAATCTTTCTATTTCAGTCTGCAATTTTCGCAAGCCTGCATTCATTTCAACTTTTCGGTTGTATTGCTTTTCTTTACTCATGCGTGTTTCCAGCTTTCCGTATTCTCTACGCTTGGCAAGGACTTGCCCCATTCGCTCTATATGGGCATCCAAGCTTTCATCTTTCCTTGAGTCCAGTGGTATAAGTTCGCGCAATATAGTTTCATACAAGCCAGACAGGTTAAGCACAACAGGCAAATTTTGGCGCACTGATTTTTCGGGCAACCAATCTGTTTCAAAATATTCGTTATCAACAACCCATTTATTGGCATCTGCTTCACTGGGTCGCTTGTATGTGGCAACAACCTTGATCCTGTCTGCATGGGTAAGGTGAAAAACTATTGGGTGGCCGATAGCCTTATCAATACAGTGCAAAATTTTAGTGTCGAATTGCTCTTTTTTAAGTGATGTTTTCAATGGCAACTCGAATATTTCTATTTCTTTAAGCTTGTCCGTTTCAGCGAGGTTAATCGTCTTTGGGGAAAGCTTATATCGCCAAACTATCTTTTTAACCTGCGAGGCAAACGCCTCCTGTAATTGTCGGTTAGGTTTTACACGCTCAAATATTTTGCTTTTAGCAACAATACGACCAAACTCCGCATTTTTCGGGTACTCAAATAATGCCGTCATCAAGCCTCACCATCTTGAATGACAAGAAAGTTAATTAACTCAAAATCATCAAGGCCTGCCACTGACTCAATCAGCGCGGTTGTTCGCTCGCCACTAAAGAGGCTGTCTATGTCCTTGTCTTCTTTCAGCTCTATAATTGAGCCTATGGATTGTTTTAGCAGGTCGGAGTAAACGCTCATATCACGGCCATCATCTGTTTCTTGGTTAAACAGACGGCATATTGCATCAAGCGGTTTACTCTGGCCTTTGCAGGTGCTTCTTACCAAGTCCAAAAGCCTTTTTATTTCGCTGTGATCGGCGATAATTTCACCATCAAGGCCAATATAGACAAGGTAGTATGGGTGCAGGCGATTGTGCTGGTTGATATTAACGCTATGGTTACGGTTGCATAGCGTAAAGATAACCCCTGAGCTTAAGCCCTTATCGGGGTCGGCAGGCACAACCGCGTGCAACCCATTAGGGATATTGGATAGTTCGCCGTTTTCTTTAATATAGCCCAGCAAGTCCATACGAAAATCGTTCAAACCAAGGTCGGTAATTGACACCCCTGTTTTGAGGTCTTCCATTTCAATCACTTCTTCTTGAAGGCGTTTTAATTGATCTTTGCGGTAGGATATATCGTTTGCTTTTGCGCTTAGTACATTGTCATCACCCGTTGCCGTCATATCGGCAATCACCATACGGCTTTCAACACGCTCTTTAAGATTGATATATTCATCAAGGGAAATATCTGGCCAATAGTTCATAAGCTGGATAGTGGTGTTGATAGAGCCAATACGGTCTATCCGTCCAAAGCGTTGAATAATCCGCACTGGATTCCAGTGAATATCGTAGTTAATCACATAATCACAATCTTGCAGGTTTTGGCCTTCTGATATGCAATCCGTTGCTATCAGAATATCCAGCTCGTCTGGTTCATTGGGTAGGACAACATCTTTCTCTTTTGAGCGCGGGGAAAACAGTGTCAGTAGCGATTCAAAATCGTAGCTTTTTGCGATTGTAGTCCCTAAGGTTGATCGGGGTGATGAACTTCCTGTTATCCTTCCTGTATGAATGCCCTGCGTTTCTTTTAGGCTTGCCGATAAATTATCGTAGAGATAATTAGCGGTATCAGCGAAGGCTGTGAAAATAAGTATCTTCTTATTGTTTGGGTTTATAGGATTGGCAATCTTTTCATCAATTTGATTTTTTAGATGTTGGAGCTTGGTATCATCGTCAGGTGTTATTTTTTGCATTTCAACAAGTAGCGCATCGACAATAGCAATGTCCACTCTTAGGTCATGTTCCCATGATGGCAAGTCCATATCGGATAACTTGATTTGAACTTTTCCGCCCGTACTATCCTCTTCGGATTCCAGCTCTTCCATTTCCAAAAAATTGTCATCATCGGGTTCTGCATTTTCATAGTAGGCCGCCCGGTCTTCAATAACATCGCCTGCCACGCCTTTATCTTCGCCACGTTGTGTATAAAGCTCAATTTTTGACAACATCTCCGAATGCTTGGTTTTCAGCTTATTTAAGGTAATGCGAAATGACTCAACGGAGCTTTCCAGCCTTTTCAGCAAGTTGGTCGTCATCAGGGCTTGAAGGCTTCTCTCACGATCAGCTTGGCGAAGCTTGCTCTTACCGCCACTCACCTCTGTGTCATAGAGGTCTTCATATTTTGCAATGCGACTGGGTAAGATATAACTAACAGGGGCGTAGATGGATAACTTTAGTAAAGACAGCTCCCTGAAAATATCGTTGAAGCCCATGACATCCGTTCTGTTTGTCAAAGGACTGTGATATGAGATGGGTTTTCTACGCTCTGGAAAGCTCCCTATCTCAGTGGTGTCGTAGAATGTTTGAATGTGCTTACGTGACCTAGCGATAGTTACACTATCTAGCAACTCAAAAAAATCAAAGTCCAATGCCTTTAGTATGGCATCCGTTGTGCGTTCTTCTGGTGGAAGCTTTGCCCAAACATTGAATGTAGCCTGCACTTGTCGGAATATCTCGTCAACGCCCTTGGTTGTGCGAAGTTTATTATTCATGTTTGAGGCATCGCCTTCGTAGGCCAATGCAAGCTGATTGCGAAGATCCATGAAGCGATTATTGACAGGCGTTGCCGATAGCATCAAGACCTTGGTTTTCACTCCCTCCTTGATAACGGAGTTCATCAATTTTTCGTATCGGGTTTCTTTATCCTTAAAGGCATCATTATTGCGAAAGTTGTGTGACTCATCGATCACAATAAGATCATAGTTTCCCCAATTTATTCTATCCAAGGGTGTACCAAAAGACTCACCTCTGGTTCGTTGAAGGTCGGTATGACATAGCACGTCATAGTTAAAACGGTCTTTGGAGAAGATATTTGTTTTCAGATTTCTATTGTAGTTCAGCCAGTTATTTGCCAATTTTTTCGGGCAAAGGACAAGGACAGATTTATTTCGTAACTCGTAATATTTAACCACGGCAAGGGCGGTAAATGTTTTACCCAAACCAACACTATCAGCCAGAATGCAACCGTTATAGGTTTCAAGCTTGTTGATAATCCCTGTCGCCCCATCTTTTTGAAAATTGTAGAGCTTTTTCCAAATCAGGCTGTCTTGATAACCCGTAAGATCATTAGGGAGTACATCTTCGTTAATGTCTTCTAGGAACTCATTGAAAATATTGTAGAGCATGAAGAAATAGACTTGTTCGGGCGGATTTTCCTTATAGACACTGGCAATGTGGTCACATAATTGATCTGTTACATCTTCTATCTTTTCAGGATCATCCCAGATTTGATTAAACAGATTCAAATAGACTTGCGTACTTTCTGGTTCGTCAAGCTTGGTGATGATATTTGATACTGCATCCCCCTGTTGATAGCCAAGGTCTACAGTAGTAAAACCGTGAAGGGGGAGATAAGCAGAATTTCTATCCTGACCGAGAGGGGTTTTATCGTTTTCTATGCAAGCAAATTGTTGCATGGAGGCTTTGCCACTATTTGATCTAAAGCGGGCTTTACTCTTTATCCATTGAGCGCATTCTTTTGCAATCGCTCGTTGGGTCAATTTATTTTTTAGCTGTATCTCAAAATCACTACCGTAGAAATTGCGTTCCCTCTCGGCTCGTGGAATGTGGAACTTACGGTGTTCTTTTTTGATCTTATCAACGGTTTCTTCGGGAACAAACGTGGGGGATGTGAAAATGAACTCTAAAGATTCGATCTTCTGCAATTCGTCCTTTAATGCTTCAAATGCATAAATGGAAAAGCACGATGCGGCGATTTTCAGCTTTGAGCCTTTTTTTAGCTCCTGCTTTATATTATCCCCTAGCAGGTTATTTATATTGTCAATAATTTCCATAGCTTCACTTGGCTTTCATATTCGACTTTTCACCCTTGGTTAGCCTTTCAATTTCGTCTCTCCGAAACCTCCAGCTCCCTCCTATCTTAAAGCCTTTTAGTTGACCATCAGACGCTAGGCGGTACGCTGTTTTTTCCGCTAATTTCAAATAGCTGGCAACCTCTTTCAAGGTTAAAATTTCATCAGTCATTATCTACACCGAAAGGGTCTTAATCGCTCAAATCTTTACTTATAGTGATTAAATTTATAATCAAAAATAACAGTGCAGCCGGTATTCCGATGAGGCATGTTTTTTACTATGAACCTGCGTAAGCGCTTAAAGTACCAGCAATTAGCGCTGCTAGTTTAGTGGTCTCTGGATACCGGTACCCGAGGGCATTTCCTTCGGTCACCTACGCCAGTATGACGGATGACGACGTTTAGCGACAGTCTATAACACTGGTGTCCGATTTGGGTCGATAGCCACCTACCACTGACTATAACTGACAGACAACTTGCTACAATAACCGCTGATGAATATTGAGCAAGCGCTAACCAAACAGGCACTGTCTGAACTTTGTCAGCTTACAATACTAACAAACACTACAACCCCGCCTTCACCGACGCAATCACCTCACTCGTATCAGGCCGTACCCCGCGCCAGATAAAAAAAGATTCTGCCGCTTGCTCTACCAACATGCCGAGGCCATCGAGTACTTTTAGCGCGCCGTGTTCAGACGCCCAGGCCATAAAGACCGTGGGCGCTTTGCCATACATCATGTCGTAACAGCAGGTGCTGTTACTGATGGCGGTGGTTGGGATGGGCGGCAGCTCACCCTGTAGGCTGGCAGCAGTGCCATTGATAATCAGGTCAAAGGGCTGGTCATCAATCGATGGAAAGCCGCAGCCGCGTAGCTGCTCACCTCGATCAAATTCATCTGCAAGCGCAACTGCCTTCTCTTCGGTGCGATTGGCGATCACTATTGCCGATGGTTGCAGCGCCAACATCGGCCCGAGTACGCCACGTACTGCGCCACCTGCGCCGAGTATCAAAATACGTTTACCCGCCAGTTCAACGGAATGGTTGTCGATTAGATCACGTACTAGCCCTACGCCATCGGTGTTATCACCCACGCAACGCCCATCGTCATTAAAACTGATGGTATTCACCGCGCCTGCTTGAATTGCGCGCTCGCTATGTTCATCGACAAACTCCCATGCCTCCTGTTTAAACGGCACGGTGATATTCAGCCCTTTGCCACCGTTGGCACGAAAATTACCGACGGCTTGTTCAAAACCACCCGCATCGACCTGAATGGCGCTGTAGTTGAGGCGCTGCTGAGTCTGTTTGGCAAACTCAGTATGAATCAGCGGTGATTTGCTATGCGAGATGGGGTTGCCCATCACCGCATAGGCATCCGGCTTGGCATCAAAATCAAACAGTGAAGACATTAATGAACACCCATCCCGTTATTCCCAATTATTCAAAGATTGCCTTCAAAATAAAGAAAAAGAGGATCGCAAGCCCCGCGCCTGCTGGCAATGTGATCACCCACGACATAAAGATGGTGCGAATCACGCGCATGTTAAGCGCGCCTATACCGCGCGCCAACCCCACGCCTAATACGCCACCCACCAATGTATGGGTGGTTGAGATTGGCATGCCCGTGCCAGAGGCGACCACTACGGTAGTCGCTGCCGCCAACGTTGCCGCAAAACCACGGCTAGGTGTCAGCTCGGTAATGTTAGAGCCGATGGTAGCAATTACTCGATGGCCATAGGTCACCAGCCCAATCACGATGCCAACACCACCCAGCATGAGAACCCAGATTGGCAGCGCCGATTTCGCGGCAATCTCACCACCACTACCAACAATGCTGACAATCGCTGCAATCGGGCCAACGGCATTGGCCACATCGTTTGAGCCATGTGCAAAGGCCATCGCACAGGCGGTCACAATCATCAACACCGCAAAGACTTTTTCGACATTGGTGTAGTGAAAATCTTTATCTGCAGAGGGGTCGTGCTTGATGCGGTTGATGAAATACTTACTGATCAACGCCATGCAAACACCAATCATTGCCGAGAACAGATAGGCCTGAACGGTGGTTAGCTCAAGTCCAACGTGCTTGAGCCCTTTAAACATGGTGACCAGTGAAATAATAAAGCCGACCAGAAAAATATAGAACGGCACATAGCGTTTAGCGTTGGCAAACGGATCGTCGGTATCAATGATCAGCTTTTGCACGCTCATAAAGAGCGTGTAGGCGAGCACCCCCGCAATGAGCGGCGAGATAATCCAGCTCATCGCAATGGTGCCAACTTTGCCCCACATCACCGCTTCCATGCCGATACCAACCGCGGCAAAACCGACAATCGCGCCGACAATCGAATGAGTCGTTGAGACTGGCCAGCCATGATAAGAGGCGACTAATAACCACACTGCCGCAGCAAGTAGTGCGGCTAGCATGCCATACACCAGTAGCTCTGGGGTGCTGGCAATCGAAGACGTATCGATCATCCCTTTGCGAATGGTCTCTGTGACCTCGCCACCGGCGAGTAACGCACCACTGAATTCAAAGATCGCGGCGATAATAATCGCCTGTTTAATGGTGATGGCACCAGAGCCGACAGAGGTACCCATTGCGTTGGCGACATCATTAGCGCCAATGCCCCATGCCATGAAAAAGCCAAAGATGCAGGCCAGAACAATAAAAGTATATGCGTATTCCACGAGCGACGACCTCTTCCTAAATTTATTTGGCCAGCATCAACTGCAAGCGACTGCCGACACGCTGAGCAAGATCAGCAAGGTCGCCGACCCACTCGATGATGCGATAGATAAACATGGCATCAATGGGCGGTAGGTCTGTTTCGATTTTAAACATGATGGCGCGAATCTGAATCTGAATCGCATCGGTGTCACTTTCAATCTGATTCAAGGTTGTGATCATCTTCTGAACCACTTTAACTTCACGCCCACGGAAACCGGTCTCAACCAGCTCATCCAGTTCGTTAATGGCGGTGTCGGCCTGGGCGATGGCATCGATACTACGTTTTACATAGGTCAGAAAAAGTGCTGCGATACTTTCTGGTAGCACCATCTGGCGCCCCAGCATCAGGCCAGCAATATCTTTACTTTTGTTGGCGATATTGTCCTGCATCGTCAACATATCTAGGAGATCATGGCGTGATACCGGTAGAAACATCCCCTTAGGCAGGCTGAGACGAAGCGACTTTTTTAATTTGTCAGCCTCGTGTTCGAAGTCGACTATTGCTGCTTGTGCTGCTTGAATACGCGCGCTGTCCTGGTCAATCACTGCCTCAAAAAAGATGACCAGCTCTGAGGCGCACAGGTGAACTTGTGCCATGTGGTCTTGCAGCGGTTGCATGGGTGAGCCGCCAAACATGCGATAGACATAATTAGACATAAGTAGTCCTTGATAACCGAATTGAACTTCGTTGAATAGCGCAGGATGATAGCAGAAAAGCCATCATAGCTGGTGCACCATAAAATAGAGCGGTTAGGGCGCTTCTTTTAACCACTGTGCCGCGTGTTTGGCATAGTAGGTCAAGATGCCATCAGCGCCTGCGCGCTTCATGCTTAGCAGTGACTCGAGCACAATGGCGCGTTCATCCAGCCAGCCGTTGTCACTGGCGGCCTTGATCATCGCGTACTCACCACTCACCTGGTAAACATAAGTGGGCACACCAAATTCATCTTTGATGCGGCGCACGATATCAAGGTAGGGCATGCCGGGTTTGATCATGACCATATCGGCGCCTTCGTCGAGATCCATGCCAACTTCCCATAACGCTTCGTCTGAATTTGCTGGATCCATCTGATAGGTCTGTTTGTTGCCGCCACCTAGATTAGTAGACGATCCCACTGCATCGCGAAATGGGCCATAAAAGCTTGAGGCATACTTGGCGGCGTAGGCGAGGATGCGGGTGTGGATGTATCCTGATTCTTCAAGTGCGCTACGAATCGCGCCGACCCGGCCATCCATCATATCGGAGGGGGCGACAATATCGGCTCCCGCCTCCGCGTGTGATAGTGCCTGTTTAACCAATATTTGAGTGGTTTCGTCATTCATCACGTAGCCACTGTCATCAATCAAGCCATCTTGGCCGTGAGTGGTAAAGGGGTCGAGTGCGACATCGGTGATCACCCCCATCTCGGGGCAGCGCGCCTTAACTGCCCGTACCGCGCGTTGCGCCAGACCTTCGGGGTTAAAGGCCTCAGCAGCATCCAGACTCTTCGCTGATGGGGGGGTTACCGGGAAAAGTGCGATGGCCGGTACGCCTAGTGCATAGAGCTCATTGACCTCTTTTAATAACAGATCAATGCTGATGCGTTCAACGCCGGGCATGGATGGAATCGCCTCGCGCTGTGCATCCCCTTCGAGAATAAACATCGGGTAGATGAGGTCACTGCTGGTTAATGTGTTTTCACGCATTAAGCGGCGGCTGAACTCATCACGACGCATACGACGCATACGACGCATACGACACGCAGAAAACGCGCCGCCCCGGATATTTTTTCCTGACATACTGTTGCCCTGCTTTGCCGCGTTAATCCGCGGTGATTATCGTCGCTTAGCGCCTTTTTTCTTTGCCGCTGCTGTCTTTTTAGTGCTCGGCTTTTTCACCGCTGCTTTTTTCTTAGTAGCGACCTTTTTCTTGACCGCCGTCTTCTTTTTAGAGGCCACCTTTTTAATGGCTTTCTTTTTGGCCGCCACTATTTTCTTTTTAACGGCTGATTTTTTCGCGGGGGCTTTCTTTGCAGTGGCTTTCTTTATTGTTTTTTTCTGGGTGACAACCTTTTTCTTCGCCGTCACTTTCTTTTTGGCGGTGGTTTTTGCCTTAGTGATCGCTTTCTTCTTTGTGGTTGCCTTTTTAGTGACGACTTCCTTTTTAACGGCCTTTTTGGCTGGGGCTTTCTTAGTCGCTGGCTTTTTCACGGCTATTTTCTTCACCATGGCTTTCTTTTTGCCTGTCGCCTTCTTTTTAGGTGTGATTTTAGTTGCTGCTGCTTTTTCAGCCATTGGCGCTGGCGCCTTTATTTTGCGCTTAATCACCGCTGGTTTTGCTGCTACAGGCGTGCCTGTGGTTAAGTCTTCAATGATGGGTAGCGTGAATTCGACCCTGTCGGGCAGTTCTTTGGTCACTTTACAAACGGCGCTGAAAATATCGCTAATGTCGCCAATGCCCTCGATGGTACGCAATCGGTTTTGTGCTTTGTAGTAACCAATGAGTGGCGCAGTTTGCGCTTCATAAACACGTAGTCGATTGCCGATAGTCTCTTCATTGTCATCCGTACGATGATGCAGGTTGCCGCCGCATTTGTCGCACTGATCATCTAATTTAGACGGTGAGGTATAAATGTTGTACATCTGGCCACATGATTCACAGGTGCGGCGGCCGGTTAGGCGTTGAATCAGGGAGTCAAAATCAACGTCAATCAGTAGTGCACTCTGTAGCGGCTGGTTGACTTTATCCAGCATAATGTCCAGCGCTTCGGCTTGCGGGATGTTGCGTGGAAAACCATCCAGAATAAAGCCATTTTTGGCATCCGGTTGTGCCAGGCGCTCTTTGATCATGGCGAGTACGATTTCATCTGACACCAGCCGTCCAGCATCCATTGCTGCTTTGGCCTGTACGCCTAGAAGCGAGCCAGCCTTAACCGCTGCACGCAGTAGATCGCCTGTTGAAATCTGTGGGACACCATACTGGGTGGTCAGCTGTTTAGCCTGAGTGCCTTTTCCTGAGCCTGGTGCGCCTAGCAGTACAATTTTCATTCATTGATCCTAATCAGATGGATGTCTGATGTTTATTATTTTGTCTTTAATTTCCATAAGGTTATGCCTGACCACGTGAGTGCAGTATTGCGGTGCTGGCGAAACCCTGTCATCGATGGTAAAACTACTTTACTGACATGGTTAAGTCAACGGTAGGTCATAGTTTTCATTCGGTTGGCTTGTCTGATTTACTCACGTTTATTGGTTCAATAAACGCGGTGTCGTATTCAAAACCAGGAGCTGTTAATGTCAAAGAAAAATGCCTTTTATGCACAGTCTGGTGGGGTCACTGCGGTGATCAATGCCAGTGCCTGCGGTGTGATTGAGACAGCCCGTCAGCATAAAGATAAAATGGGTAAGGTGTATGCCGGGCGTGATGGCATCATCGGTGCACTGACTGAAGAGCTGATTGATACTAGCAAAGAGTCGGCCCGCGCTATCGCCGCGCTGCGTCATACTCCCAGCGGTGCATTTGGCTCCTGTCGCTACAAACTGAAGGGGCTTGATGAGAACCGCGCAGAGTATGAGCGTTTGATCGCGGTCTTTAAGGCGCACAATATCGGTTATTTTTTCTACAATGGCGGCGGTGACTCTCAGGATACGACCCATAAGGTGTCACAAATATCAAAGGAACTGGGCTATCCGATCACCTGTATCGGCATCCCTAAAACCGTTGATAATGATCTGCCGCTCACTGACAATTGCCCTGGTTTTGGCTCGGTTGCTAAATATGTGGCGGTTTCGATTCGCGAAGCGGGCTTTGATGTTGCCTCCATGTGTAAATCATCCACTAAAGTTTTTGTGATGGAAGTAATGGGGCGCCATGCCGGATGGATCGCCGCAGCCGGTGGCCTTGCGGCGGAGAACAAGGGGGATGCACCGCATATTATCCTCTTTCCAGAGCTGCGTTTTAATCAGGCCAAGTTTCTCGCTAAAGTAAAAGAGTGTGTTAAGAAGTATGGCTATTGCGCGATTGTCGTCTCCGAAGGGGTGCGTCATTCAACGGGGCAGTTTCTGGCAGAGTCTGGTACAAAAGATGCCTTTGGGCATGCGCAGCTCGGGGGCGCGGCGCCAGTGGTGGCAGAATTGATTAAATCGAAGCTGGGTTACAAATACCACTGGGCAGTGGCCGATTATCTGCAACGCGCGGCGCGGCATATCGCCTCGAAAACCGATGTTGAGCAGGCTTATGCCGTTGGTAAGGCGGCGGTTGAATTCGCATTGGCAGGGAAAAATGCGGTGATGACAACGATCGTGCGCACCTCTAACGCCCCATATCGTTGGAAAATAGGCGAGGCTAAACTGTCCCGCGTTGCTAATGTTGAGAAAATGATGCCAGCGAGTTTTATTACCAAAGATGGTTTTGGCATCACTCCTCGCTGTCGTACTTATCTTGCGCCATTGATTAAGGGTGAAGATTATCCTCCTTATAAAAATGGCCTGCCGCAGTATGTTCAGCTGAAAAAAGTGGCCGTTAAAAAGCGCCTTAATACCAATTTTAAAGTGAAGTGAGTGCCGTTATAATTTTAAATCGTCAACCTATTCAGTGGGTTATTATATTTTTGAGTATTTCGGCTCAGTGGGTTAAGAATGGCGAAGACTCTGTCGATAACTGAGTTGAAGCAAGAACATTTGGGCGTTTAATGGATTAAACAAAAACCTAAGCCATTGAGTTGTTATGCAAGGATGCTGATGGGTGATGAAACATCAGATCTGCTGAAAACCAGCAAGCCTTCCGTAATTCTTCGATAATTCATGCTAGCGATAAAAGTGAGCAAAGTTCGCCAGTCGAATGAATGCCTGTTTATTTATGAGAGAAGGAGTATGCAATGAGTGAAGCAAACATAGAACGGGTACTCTATGTCGAAGATGAGCCCGATATTCAAGCGGTGGCTCGGGTGGCGTTAGAAGCGGTTGGCGGCTTTGAGGTTCAGATTTATAATTCTGGTAGTGATGCGATGGATCATCTCGATGAAATTAAGTCGTTTAACCCGGATGTTATTTTACTTGATGTGATGATGCCGGGGATGGATGGTCCCAGTACACTGGAAGCATTGCGTAAAGAGCGCGATTTTGTCGATACGCCAGTGATTTTCATGACGGCCAAGGTTCAGCCGCATGAAGTGGCAGACTTTAAGGCGATGGGGGCACTGGATGTTATTCCTAAGCCGTTTGATCCGATGAGCCTGTCTCAGTCAATCCAAACAATTTTGCTTGACCATATGGAAGCGACGGCCTGATACCTTGGAAATTGAGCTGTTTGAGCTGACAACACAGAAAACATAGCCCCGCAACAAATAAGAGGGTTTGATAGCAGTATAATTACCGCCGAGATTTGCCTATAATCACGCCCAGACATTTTTGCACCGTTTGGGAGAAATCATGATTTTCAACACCTGTTTAAAACGTTTTTCATTGCCACTGATTGCGCTGTTGATGGCATTGAGTGGCTGTACTGGTAATGTGCCCGTCGGTGATGAAGATGAGGCCATGCGCATCGCTGAAAGTTACTATTCAATGCTGCAAAATGGTGAGTTTGATGGTGCTGTTGCGCTTTTTGAGGTGAATCAACAAGGCCACTGGGCGAGGTTCTTGCACGGCAATATGAAAAAGCTAGGCCTGATGACGAAATATTCTTTTAAAAGTAATATGGTCAACACCGTGTTCAGTGGAAAATTCTATATTTATCAGATCAGTACCCGCTACGGCGACCAGGCGGCCGATGAGATTTTAACGCTGTTTTTACACGTGGATGACAAAGAAATAGAAATTGCCTCTCATAAAATCAACCTGGCTCGCGCCAGAGTCAATACGCAGCTTAGTGACGCGGTAGAAAAGGCAGAAACAAAGTAATTAATTGAAGACCTTTGCACGATTGTTCTTTTGCCCTCTGACCGCGTTAAAAGCGTACTCAATCGGTCATTTATAGCTATAAACTCCCTCATTCAGTGCGCTTTTGCCTTGTCAGAGAGCAAAATTCCGGCTCGTGCAAAGGTCTCTAGTTAGCCATTCGCCGATCAAGGCGGCGATAGGAGATTGCCTCACTAATATGTTGTGTGGTGATCTCATCGACACCTGCTAAATCTGCAATGGTACGCGCAACCTTTAAAATCCGGTGATAGACGCGCGCTGAAAGCCCTAGTTGCTGGCTCGCCTGCTCTAGCAGGCGAGCGCTTTCTGTGCTGAGTTGGCAGCTATTTTCGATATCTCGTATCCCCATTGCATGATTGGCTTTACCGCAGCGCGCTAGCTGGCAATCACGCGCAGTTTGCACCCGCTCTCTTGCTTGCATGCTTAAATCTTCGGAGCGATCTGGCGGTGTTTTTAACTCTTCAAAAGGCACTGCTGGCACTTCAATATGCATATCGATACGGTCTAAGAGCGGCCCTGAAATACGCGCTCGATAGCGCCGAACCTGCTCATGGCTGCACTGGCAGCGCCCGTTTTTATCACCCAGATAACCGCAGGGGCATGGGTTCATTGCCGCGATAAGTTGAAATCGAGCGGGGAATTCTGCCTGACGCGCCGCGCGTGAGATGATGATCTTGCCTGATTCCAGTGGTTCACGCAGCACCTCTAATACGCGCCGGTCAAATTCGGGTAGTTCATCCAAAAACATCACGCCGTTATGCGATAATGAAATTTCACCGGGCCGTGGTTGGCTGCCGCCGCCGACTAGCGCCACTCCTGAGGCGGTGTGATGAGGGCTGCGAAAGGGGCGTTGGTTGAGTGTCGCGGGGATAAAGCCGTTGTGGCTGATGGAATTGATTGCCGCTGATTCAAGCGCCTCTTTTTTGCTCATCCGAGGTAGGATGCCGGGAAGGCGGCTCGCTAGCATGCTTTTACCTGTTCCGGGTGGGCCAATCATCAATAAGCTATGGCCACCAGCGGCGGAGATCTCCAGCGCACGTTTGGCATGGTGTTGGCCTCGGATATCGGAAAGATTAGGATAGTCGTTTTCAATGGCGCCGTTATTGATATAGACATGGGGCTTAAGGCGGTTATTACCGTGCAGATGGCCACAGACATCTAATAAGTGGCGGGCGCCCAGCACCGTGGCCTCTTCAACCAGCGCTGCCTCATTGCTGTTTTCGATTGGCACCATCAGGATGCGACCGCTTGCGCATGCCTGCATTGAAACGGGTAGCACCCCGCGTACGGCGCGCAGTTCGCCGCTTAAGGCGAGCTCACCGATAAACTCATAATCACCCAGTTGCTGGCTGGGAATCTGCCCAGAGGCCGCCAGGATGCCAAGTGCAATCGCAAGATCATAGCGCCCACCATCTTTGGGCAGGTCCGCCGGGGCCAGGTTGATGGTGATGCGCCGTGCTGGAAATTCAAAATGGCTATTGATCAGTGCCCCGCGTACGCGGTCTTTGCTCTCTTTGACTGCGGTTTCAGGAAGCCCAACGATTGATAGCGCGGGCAGTCCGTTGGCGAGATGTACTTCAACAGTTACCAGCGGGGCGTTAACCCCGGCCTGGGCTCGACTATAAAGGGTGGCAAGTGACATATTTGCACTCCATTGCTGAATGTCAAACCTGTCACATCCTGTGGCAGGTTAATGATGATGCTATTGGGCGTTGGCCTCGAGTGCCGCGACCTGTTTTTCAAGCGACTCTAATTTTTCACGGGTGCGCATTAACACGGCACTCTGCACCTCAAACTCTTCGCGCGATACCAGATCCAGCTTTTCAAAGCCGCTACTGACCACGGCGCGCACATTCTTTTCAATATCCTGCTGTAGCACCTGCGCGCCTTGCGGTAGCGCATCTGAAATATGCCTGGCGAACGCCTCTACTGTTTTAGCGTCGATCATGATTCTTCCCATTAAGCCATGGCCCGTAAATTAGGGTGGGCTGCTGTTAGTTATGAACCTGTAGTGTACGCAATTTCCCGCAGATTTCATCCCTCATCTGTTGGTGCGCTTGCGACGCACCACTTTAGTGCTTTCGTTGGTGAAGAGTATTCGCTAATGGTGCAGTGATGAAATTGAAATGGCCAGCCATTCTCTCTATCTATTTGTTTTAATTTTATTTTTTGTGTTTGGCACGGGGCGTGCAGAGAATAGAATTTGTTATTCCTGCCAGTGCACCAATCGAATGATCGCCAACACTGTCAGGAGGCTCTAATTTCCGGGATAACCGGGATAACTTAAGTAAAAAAGAGGGAGAAGTTATGAAGCTTGTCAGCGCAATTATCAAACCTTTCAAACTTGATGACGCACGTGAAGCGTTGTCTGAAATTGGCGTGCAGGGAATTACCGTCACTGAAGTCAAAGGATTTGGCCGCCAGAAGGGACATACCGAACTTTACCGTGGGGCGGAATACGTCGTTGATTTCCTGCCGAAGGTAAAGATCGAAATCGCGATCTCTGATGATCTGTTAGACCAGGTGATTGAAGCGCTTTCTAAATCTGCACAGACCGGCAAGATCGGCGACGGCAAGATCTTTGTCTTTAATCTGGAGCAAGCCATTCGTATTCGCACTGGTGAAACCGGTACGGAAGCACTTTAATCCAAAACACTCATCTCTATTGTTGGAGGATGTAAACGTGGAAGCAATAACAGAAGTACAATACGCGCTCGATACCTTTTATTTTCTGGTCTGCGGCGCACTCGTGATGTGGATGGCAGCGGGTTTTACCATGCTGGAAGCCGGCATGGTGCGAGCCAAAAACACCACTGAAATTTTAACCAAAAACATTTCACTCTATTCAATCGCCTGCTTTATGTACCTATTAATGGGATACGGTATTATGTATCCGGGTGATGGTGCTTCAAGCACCTTCTGGCCTGGACTGCATGGTATTCTGGGTGATGGAGATAACAGCGCGGTGGATGTGATCGCCAGCGGCGGCGATATCTACTACTCGAATCTTTCTGATTTCTTTTTTCAGGCCGTGTTTGTTGCAACGGCGATGTCAATCGTTTCAGGTGCAGTAGCGGAGCGCATGAAGCTTTGGGCCTTTCTGGTCTTCTGTGTGGTGATGACTGGCTTTATCTACCCTTTGCAGGGTTTCTGGAACTGGGGCGGTGGCTTCCTAACGGCTGAAGGTGGTGTGGGGTATGTCGATTTCGCCGGTTCGGGTACCGTTCATCTGGCGGGTGCTGCAGCGGCATTAGCGGGCGTTCTATTACTGGGTGCACGTAAAGGTAAATATGGCCCGAACGGCCAAATCAACCCGATTACGGGTGCGAACATGCCGCTGGCGACCCTGGGTACTTTTATCCTGTGGTTAGGCTGGTTCGGTTTCAACGGTGGTTCAGAACTTAAACTCTCTGATGTCGGCGAAGCAAACGCAGTGGCTAAAGTCTTTGTTAACACCAACGCAGCAGCAGCAGGTGGTGTGATTGCCGCACTACTGACCGCGCGTTTGATGTTTGGTAAAGCCGATCTCACCATGATACTGAATGGTGCGCTCGCAGGACTGGTTGCCATTACCGCACAGCCGCTCGACCCAAGCCCACTGCTGGCCACCGGTATCGGTGCCATCGGTGGCGTACTCGTGGTCTTTTCTATCCTCGGTCTGGATAAAATTAAAATCGATGATCCCGTCGGTGCGATTTCGGTTCATGGCGTGGTCGGCATCTGGGGTGTGATGGCGGTTATCCTCTCGAGTGCTGATGCAACCTTCATGGGGCAGTTGACCGGTGTTGCGGTGATCTTTGGTTGGGTATTCGTCGCAAGTCTGGCAACCTGGGCAATCATCAAGGCAGTGGTGGGTATCCGAGTCACCGAAGAAGAAGAGTACCAGGGCCTCGACATCACAGATTGTGGTCTGGAAGCCTATCCTGAATTTACCGGTGCACGTGGTCATAACTAAGACCAACCAGTAAAGCAGCAAATGAAAAAGGGTGCCATTGGCACCCTTTTTTTATACGCAGAGTTTAATCAAAGTGACATCTTAGATACCTTCGTGACTGCCATCGCAATGAGGTGGCACGCTGCTCTGTTTGCAACCACACAGAGTGACGAGGGTTTTTTTATCCAGCACAAAGATGAGCGGGATAAAAGAGGTGCCAGCATGCGAGCCATCGCAGAGTGGTTGGTTTTTAGACCGCCCGCAGCTGCAGTATTGATAACGCCCCGCTGCTAGTGTCAGTTCATATGGCCCTTTTTTTGCCACCACAGCCTTGTCCATTCCTGACTCCATTTATGATGATGTCTGTTCGCTTCACTCGCTATACTATATGAAAATTCCAGCGAAAAAAGGAAGCGCTGCTTTGAGCTGTTCATCAATGCAATGGCAGTGGCCGGCATTGTGAGCCTGCCAGGGATGATGACCGGGAAAATTCTTGCCGGAACCGCGCCCATGGAGGCGGTTAATTATCAAATACTGATTATGTATATGGTGACCGCCGGAACAGGCTTCGGTACTATCTTTGCAGTAACAATGGGTGCGAGGCATCTTTTTGACGGCAGAGAAAGGCTGCGTTTAGATCGACTACAAAAGGCTATTGCCTAGAAATAAAGTGCCGATATACAGGATATTCCATTCACATGATGAGAGAAAAGCCCAATATGTTAAGAGGGACGGCTGGTTTAGCGATCGCAATGAGTAGTTTAATGTTACTGGTTTCATTTGATGCGAGCGCGCTGCGTTTTTACCAATCGATCGATGAAAATGGTGAGGTTGTTTTTAGTGATCGCCCGACTAATGCATCATCTGAACAGATCGATGTAAAGGTTTTTACCCCTGATGTGCCAGCACCCGCGGTGCCGGGCGCACAGAGGGCTGGAAAGGATGCTGCCCAGAAGGGCGATGCAAAAAATACCCAGAACGCCCAGAAAGATCTAAAAGCGCTTCAGGCAATGCGCGCTGAAAATTGCACAAAGGCAACGTCATACCTTGGCAAACTACAGACGGTTAGCCGGCTTTACTCTGAAGATGAAAAGGGTGTCCGTACCTATGTTTCTGATGAGGCTCGGGTTCAGCAACTCGCGGATGCGCGCGCATCTGTTTCGGATTGGTGTAAGTAGCGCTAAATCTCCCGGTTGGATTTCATCCAAACCTATATACTAGCCCTGAAATTTTAACTTCAGGGATTCCAAGATGCTGTGGGTACAAGCCTTCCATGTTATTTTCATGGTCACCTGGTTTGCTGCGCTATTTTATTTGCCGCGGCTGTTTGTCTACCATGCGATGAGCAGTGACCAAATCAGCAATGAGCGCTTTAAAGTGATGGAGCGAAAGCTCTATTTTGGCATCATGACGCCGGGTGCTGTCTTGACCATCATCTTTGGCCTGTGGATGCTCTTTGATTATGGTTGGGCACTTTATGCCAGCATGGGGTGGTTACATCTTAAACTGCTGATGGTTGTAATCCTGGTGGGCTATCATTTCTACTGCGGCAAGATCGTTAAAGAGTTCAAGCAGGATATTAATCAGCGAGGCGATGTTTTCTATCGCTGGTTTAACGAATTACCCGTTTTATTGCTTGTCGCGGTCATTATTCTGGTGGTTGTTAAGCCATTCTAGCGGCACAAAGGTTGACTGTTTTAGTCGGTCTTTTGTTCGCGAGATGAGTCAGGCCCACGCTTCGTTTATCGCTTGTTGCTGGGGATAAGTCGTAGGCTACCTCTCTATCTCGTTAAGTGGACAGGGGTTTTTCGATGTCAATCAAAAATCTTATGCACAGCTAAATTTTATTTCAATGATAAATTCACAACATGCTGTTTAAGCCATGCCATGAATGGGTAAACGATTCATAACTGTTTGATTTTTTTGTAATTAATACTATCGGCTAAAATGCCCTCAATTTGACACAAAGCCAATAAAAACGAGGGTTTCGTAACGATGACCCCAATTCTTCCACAGAGTTATCCACAGATTTTGTGGATAACCTCGTATTCTCTTGCCTCACAAGGAGTTACGTTCTTTTGCTAGAGTTTTCATAAGCATTCGAACGTAATATTGCCCTCTGGAATCATGGGTTCCTGCGGGTGAACATGGTAGAGTCCGCGCCATGCAAACAGTCAGTGACTTCGCGGGCGTTTTACAGGTCGCCATCCCCTCCCCATTACCGCAAATCTTCGATTATCTGTTGCCAGCGAATAGTGTAATGGCGCAAATTGTGCCAGGCATGCGGGTACGCGTGCCATTTGGGCGAAGCCAGAAAATCGGGGTGATTGTGGCCCTTGCCAACGATAGTCAGTTTGAGCGCGCTCGCCTCAAGCCAGTATTTGAGCTGTTAGATGACACTGCCCTGGTGTCAGCGGAGATTCAATCGTTGGCGCAATGGGCTAGCCGTTATTATCACTATCCGCTTGGTGAGGTGCTGGCCGCGACGCTGCCGACGCTGCTGCGTAAAGGTGAGGCGGCACACGTTTCGGGGGAAAAGGTCTGGGCATTAAATGCGGCGGGGATGGCGGTTGAGCCTAATAGCCTCATGCGCGCACCACGGCAGCTGGGGTTGCTGCAGCTGCTGCAAAAGGCTGACAAGCCGCTCAATGCCAGCGCACTAGAGCTGCAGTTTGAGAATTGGCGCGGCATAATGCGCTCGTTGGTGGATAAAGGCTGGATCGAAACGCAAGAGCAGACCACGCTTTTAGTACCCACCACTGAAACAGATACACCGCCGCCGCTGAATGACGCACAGCAATCGGCCTGCGATGCGATTGGTAGCGCGCTTGGCGGCTTTCAGTCGCTGTTGCTTGATGGTGTCACTGGCAGCGGCAAGACAGAGGTCTATTTTAGCGCAGTAGAGAAAGTACTACAAAAAGGGCAGCAGGCGCTGATCCTGGTGCCGGAGATTGGGCTCACGCCACAGCTGCTAAGGCGCTTTCAGGCGCGCTTTTCGGTGCCGATTGCACTGCTGCATTCGGGCCTCAATGATAAGGCACGCAAGAATAGCTGGCTGCAGGCAAAGGCGGGCGATGCCCCTATCGTCATTGGTACCCGCTCTGCGGTGTTCACGCCGATGAGAAATCTTGGCATTATCCTGATTGATGAAGAGCACGACCTCTCATTTAAACAACAGGATGGATTTCGCTACCACGCACGCGATGTAGCGATTCGGCGCGCACAGCAGGCGGGTATCCCGATTGTACTGGGATCGGCCACACCCTCATTGGAAAGCCTGCACAACGCAAGGCAAGGGCGCTTCCAGCACCTGACGCTGCCAGAACGAGCCGGTAATGCGATACCACCCACGATTCGGCTGCTCGATGTATGCCAGCAGAAATTGACGGAAGGTTTCTCATCGATGATGTTGCAGGCCATCCAGCACCACCTCGATAAGGGCCAGCAAGTACTATTGTTTCTCAACCGCCGCGGCTATGCGCCGACCCTGATCTGCCACGACTGTGGCTGGCTTGCCAACTGCCAGCGCTGTGATGCGCATATGATCCTGCACAAATCACGGCACCTGCTGCGTTGTCACCATTGTGACAGCCAGCGGCGTATTGATAGCCAATGTCCTGACTGCGGCAGTGTCGATCTGCGCCCGCTGGGCCAGGGTACTGAGCGCGCGGCGGAGGCGTTGAGCGAACGCTTTCCCAACAATGAAATTATCCGCATCGATCGTGATAGCACCCGCCGCAAAGGGGCGCTGCAGGCGCTGCTAAAACAGGTGGAAGATGGTCGGGGGCAGATTTTACTAGGCACCCAGATGCTGGCCAAGGGGCATCATCTGCCCAATGTCACGCTGGTTGGGATACTCGATGCTGATCAGGGACTGTTTGGGCTCGATTTTCGTTCCAGCGAGCGCATGGGGCAGCTGATTATTCAGGTGGCCGGGCGGGCCGGGCGTGGTGACAGTCGTGGCGAGGTGCTGATTCAGACCCATCATCCGGAGCATCCGCTGCTCAACGGCATCATCACGCATGACTACGGCCGCTTTGCTAGCGATCTATTACTGGAGCGCTCACAGGCGATGTTGCCGCCATTTCGCCATATCGCACTGCTACGTGCTGAGGCGAGTAGTCGAGAAATGCCCAATGAATTCCTCAGTGCGGCACGTGATATGGGATTCCAGCTCGCTAATCCAGCTGAACTGCTGGGGCCGATTCCGGCGGGGATGGAGAAGCGCGCAGGGCGTTATCGTGCGCAGCTGCTGATTCAAGCCGATGATCGTGCGCGCCTGCACAACTTTTTGCGCCAGTGGCTGCCGCAGCTGGGACAACTGCCATTGGCAAAAAAGGTGCGCTGGTCGATCGATGTCGACGCGATGGAGCTGAGCTAACCAGTCTGGAGGATTAATCCTGTCAAACCCTTGAATATTGGGCCAGACCCCGGATAATAGATCGACCTGCCGTCAGCGGCACCTAATCTAAAACTCACCGACAGTTCAAAGCGTTAATGAAAAGCCAAATACAGACACTCATCACCCAGTCGATCGCCACGTTGCAACAAAACGGCGATCTGTCCCAAGAACTCAATCTCAACATTCAGATTGAACGTACCCGCGATAAAAGCCATGGTGATTTCGCCTGCAATATTGCACTGATGCTCTCAAAACAGGCAAAGTGCAAACCACGTGATCTGGCAGAGAAGATTGTTGCAGCACTACCCGCAGCAGCGGTGGTCACGAAGGTGGATATTGCTGGCCCAGGTTTCATTAACTTCTTCATCAATGAAGGGGCGACGCGCGCGGTGATCGGCAAGATCTTCGAGGCCGGCGAGGCATTTGGCCATAGCGCTGTGGGGGGCGGTAAGCGTGTGCAGGTTGAGTTTGTATCGGCTAATCCAACTGGCCCGCTGCATGTGGGGCATGGGCGCGGCGCTGCTTACGGCGCAACGGTGGCGGACCTACTGACCGCTGTCGGTTTTGAGGTGCACCGCGAATATTATGTTAACGATGCCGGGCGACAGATGAATATCCTGGCGGCCAGTACCTGGCTGCGTTATCTCGAAGGCTGCGGCGAAGCGATCACCTTTCCGGTTAATGGTTACAAAGGACAATATATTTACGACATTGCTGCTGAGTTACAACAGGCACATGGTGAGACGCTACGCCATGGCGCGGCGGCGGTGATGAATGAGCTGTACCCGGATGAAGGTCAGGCGGATGGTGATAAAGAACTGCATATCGATGCCTTAGTCGAACGATCTAAAACATTGCTGGGTGCTGAAGGCTATAAAATAGTGTTTGATGCGGCACTGAATACCATTCTCAAGGATATTCGCGAAGACCTACAAGAATTTGGCGTGATCTATGAAAAGTGGTTCTCAGAAAACTCACTGGTTGCCTCTGGCGCAATTGATCGTGCCGTGGCTCGCCTTAAAGAGAGCGGTCACCTCTACCAAGAGAAGGGCGCATGGTGGTTTCGCTCTACCGATTTTGGTGATGAAAAAGACCGTGTGGTCATTCGTGAAAATGGTCAGACAACTTACTTTGCCTCTGATATCGCCTATCACATGGATAAACTAGAGCGCGGTTTTGATCAGGTGATTGATGTCTGGGGTGCCGATCACCACGGTTATGTGCCGCGTGTGAAAGCGGCACTGCAAGCGCTCGGTGATGATGTTGATAAACTGGATGTACTGCTGGTGCAATTTGCGATTCTATATCGTGGCGGTGTAAAGGCGCAGATGTCGACGCGTAGCGGTGAGTTCGTCACATTACGCCAGCTACGTGACGAGGTCGGTAATGATGCCGCGCGTTTTTTCTATGTGCTGCGTAGATGTGAGCAGCATATGGATTTCGATCTTGATCTGGCCAAGTCACAATCGAATGATAATCCGGTTTACTATATTCAATATGCGCATGCACGTGTTTGCAGCGTACTGCGTCAACTGGATGAAAAAGGCTTTTCCTGGCAGCTGCCAGATGAAGATGCACTGGCACTGCTCGACAACGAGCATGAGCTGGCATTGATCTCTCGCCTAACGCGTTATCCTGAGGTGGTTGAATCTGCCGCGCTATCTCATGAGCCGCATCAGCTTGCCTATTACCTGCGTGATCTCGCGAATGACTTTCACACCTATTACAACGCACACCAATTTATTGTTGATGATGCCGCGCTGCGTCATGCACGTATTGCACTGATTAAGGCGACACGGCAGGTGATCAGTAATGGCCTTGGCCTGCTGGGTGTTAGCACACCTGAAAAGATGTAGTCGTGACAAAAGATTACAAGGTGGCCTCCGGGTATAAGCCGAGCAAAAAAAAGGCCGCGGTCAAAAAGAGTGCTGGTAGCGGTATTGGTTGGGGCTCTTTGGCGATAGGGATGCTGATTGGGCTAGTGATTGCGCTTAGTGCCTATTTGTATATTCAGTGGAATTCGCCAGTCAGTAATGTGGTGGTGGCGCCTAAAGCAGCGGTTGATACAAAGGCTTCGGCCACTAGCCGTAACCCGAGTGCGATTGAAGCAGAACCCGAAAAATCGCGTTTTGATTTTTATACCTTATTGCCCGAGATGGAAATCTTCATCCCTGAGCGGGATAAAGAGGCGCAGCTTCGGATGCCGAAGATAAAACGCCCAGGCACCTATCTATTACAGGTTGGCTCGTTTCGGAATTTTTCAGATGCCGATGCCTTTAAGGCACAGCTTGCCCTGAAGGGGCTTGAATCAAAGATCCAGACGATTACGATTGACAACAATAGCACCTGGCATCGTGTGCGTATCGGCCCCATCACCGAAATGCCAACGCTTAATCAAACACGATCGCAACTTAGAAAAAATAATATTGAGTTTATGTTGCTAAAAATAAAAGCGGATGACAAATAATTAAGGAGTGGCCCCGTGGAGATCCTCTTATATAGCGTAGGTGCGTTGGTTATTACCATCATTGCGGTAAAACTATTTTCGATGAAGCGTCGCCATAAAGCTGCCAGCAACTTGGTCTTTGCTAAATATACTTTTAATAAACTTAATATTGCACAACAAAATAGCGTGCATGATAAAGCGGTAGAGATGGTGCTGGCATCAACGGCCACTCGGATGACAGGCTTTGCCAATGAGGTTGAACGCTATGGTTGGTATGCGCTCGCAATGAATGCGCTTGAGATTCACTCTGCCGTACCGGACAATCCTTGCTGGTACAAAATTAAAAATCCTTATCGTGCGATCATCCCGGGCGACTCGATGATCTATAACATAACCGGCGCATTGCAGCAGTACGATATCGAGGTGAAAATCAGCGCTGAAAAAGGCTACCCCAGTAAGACGGCGGGTGGGAAAAAATAAAATAAAAAAGGGAAAAAGAAATCAAAAGTGTGACGACCAGGAGGGGCGGTCATCACACTCGCTTAGCTTAAGCCTCAAATAGCTTCTTCACCGCAGCCATATCAAGGCATCTGATTTCCGCATCACCCTGTAATACCTTGCACGGCGCGTCCGGTTCGCCCATCTGATCCAGTACAACCACTGCACCACTAAAATCATCTTCACGGGTGTAGCCATTCACGGTGATGATGGTTTTAAGTTTCGCCGCCTGCGATGACAAAATGCCATTGCGTGAATCTTCAAAGGCGATACACTGATTTGCTTGCAGGCCCATTTTTTCCAGTGCGTAATCGTAAATATCCGGCGCCGGTTTTTTAGCGGGGACAATATCGCCTGCGGCAATCACTTCAAACCACTGCATGGCCTCACTGCCCAATGTGCTGCTGATCAATGCTTCAACATTGGCAGGTGTGGTGGTGGTTGAGATCGCAAGACGCATGTTAGCGGCACGTGCTTCTTTAATCAGATGCTCAACACCGGGGCGCAAAGGTATTTCACCACGTTGCATCATCGCAACAAAATGGCGCGTCTTAGCCGCATGAAGGTCTGCAACAAACGTATCGAACTGGGCTGGTTTTTCAAATGCAGTGTTGAATTTTTCCAGATAAAATCGGATACGTTCTTTGCCGCCAGTCACCGCTAGCAATTCACCATAGAGTGCTTCGCTCCATACCCAGTCTAAATCCGCCGCTGCAAATGCTGCATTAAATGCCACACGGTGGCCATCACGTTCGGTGTCAGCAAGGGTGCCGTCCACATCAAAAATTAGCGCCTGTAACTTGTTCGCCATACCCGCCTCATCATTACTAAAAAATCGAAGGTCTGATTTTCTCATACTCAAAGAACGAGCACACCTAGTTTTAGCGGATGTTCAGCGAATACCATGGTCAACAAAACCATGCGTTAATAGGGTTGAAGAAATATCGTTTTTCGATCAGGAGCGGGTTCGGGTATTTATAAGCGCTATGCCTTCTTGACAAAACCAACGACTCTTTTGATTCTGTAGCCTGGGCTGAGCTTATGCGAAACCCGGAAGGTTTGGAGCACTGCCCCCCGGGTGTCGCTGGAAGCTTAGCCCAGGCTACGCTATTTAACATCGAACTGAGCAATTCCTCATGGCCAAAATTCCCGTTCGATTTCATAGCATCAATGACTGGTTTCGTGACATAGCGGCCCTTAATTATAAAATCGATTTATACTGCCGCTAATCCAATGAGAAGATGCTTGCGACTACTTACGCTATTATTCACCTTTTACCCAGCCAATTTCCCACGCGGTTAACTTACCTATAATGGCTTCATTTAACCCTTCTGGCATTTCAGATTGTGTCTGGCTAAGGGCAATACGGCCGCCCATGATCTCTGCAAACTGTTGTGGGTAACGCGGTGTTTTGTCTGGATCTGCATAGCCATCAGGAAAAATGGGGAGGTTGCTTGCAAGATTATATTTATCGCTTGCGCCCAGGGTGTGCAGCATTTCATGTGCGATGACAAAGTTATTTTGTGTTGCCATTTTGCGATTCGAAAAAGCGTGGACGATACTCAGCATGCCCTGTTCAATGCCGGTCGAATGCGGTAGTCGTTTGTGTGTTTGAGGGTCATAGAAGAGGGTGAAAATCCTGATGTCAGGTTTGGGGCCTTCATAGTTGTCGACAGTAAAAGACCAGTAACGGAAATTAAGGCTCCATAAAATAGTCTTTAATACATCGCCATTGTTAGGTGGTAGTGGCGGCATTTCTTCGATCACTGGCCCCATGCGAATATCGAGCGGGTCACTGATAGCGATGCCATACCGCGCGGCTTCACGCCGCATGAATTGATTAATGGCTGAAAAGCCACTTTCCTGTAGTGAGGCAATATATGACGAGCTGACATCGCTTTGATCGCCATTAATTGGATATATGACCACTCGGAGCGGTTGATCCCAGTCTGAGGTGTTGGCCTTCATGAAAAAACTATCAAGCGCGACAAACAGCAGGATCAGCAATAGAATGGCAACCCGAACATCTTTAAATGTGGTGCCTTTCTTTTTTTCGGGTGCTGTCTCAGTGGTGAGTTCTAGTGCAGGTTTATCTGTCCGGGATCTATCTGCGTGGCGTTCCACTGCGGGTTTAAACTTATGGTATGCGATACCGCACCTGGGGCACTGCCATTCAGGTGCTGCTTCGTTCTCTTCTCTTGTGTAGTCGCATTTTGGGCATTGCATAAGCCGGCTCACAGGTGATTTTCAATAAAGTTGTTAGCGTTGATTCTTTATTGAATATCGACAGGCGCGCTGCATTATCAAGTTAAAAGTGGGCTGTAGTAGCCGTGGTGCTAAGCTGAGGTTAGCTATCTTTTCCCGGGGTGTAGATTGGCCCTGGAAATTGGGTGACATTATCACCTTTACTCGATAGTTCTGTTATTTTTCCTGCCCCCTCTTTTTCAACCTCATCAATGCGCACGATGGAGTGCATTGGGATGAAGCTTCTTTTAACATCGGCAAATTCTGATTTCAGGCGCTCTTCACCAGGGTCAACCACTACCGAGCTATTTTCACCGAAGATTAGCGCCTCGATCTCAACAAATCCATACAGATCACCCTGGTAGACCTCTTTAGCATAGAGTTCATATAACTTCCCTTGATTGTGGAAAATTATTTTATAAATGCTCTTGTTACTCATAATCCTTTCTCTGGTTTTTTATATTATATTTCGAATTATAGCGAAGAGTAGCGGTGGTGACGCCTAATAATTCCGAGTGGCGGTATCTCATTCTTAGTGGTTGCTTAAAATGACATTAAAAACATACCTTTGGCGTCGGTTGATATGGATATTCGATGCGTAACCTGTTGTAAGCATTAACGTTGCCGTTAATATAGATTGAAAATGTATATTACATTGTATTTCGTATTACCCGGTGGTACCGACAAGGATCGCTTATGCTTAAAGATAGCGTTCACTTCTGGCCTGTAGATGATAAGCCGCTAGGACTCAGCGCAGTAAACCCAAGAGGCTGAAACGAAAATGAAGAAAAAGATGATCACGCTAGTGAATGGGGCGATTATTGCTGCTGTCGTGTCATGGTTTGCTGTTGCCTCGCATGCAAATGTGAATAGCGAGACGCCTTGGCTAGCCCTCTCTGCAACAACTAGCACAATCAACTACTAGTAAGCATACTTAACGCGAAACATCCGTACGTTTTAAATCTTATCGTGATAATGTGTTGAGGTCGCCAGTCTGGCGGCCTGAATAATAACTAACTTCAATAGAATATAGACGATAAAGTGACGAGTGTTTCGAATCTCTTCAATGCGGCACAGCAATGCCTCTCTGCCTGTGATGTGACTGAAAAGCTTTGCCTTACCAGGCATGTTGCACAGCAATGGCGTGATGGTGGCTATACACTGGCAACACAGCAAGCCGCAGCCCTCATCGGTGTGTTGGGCACCCACCGCGCCCAGAGCTCGTTACACCAGCCAACGTGCCACGGCGTGGCCTGGGTAGTGATGAAGGGCGCGCGGCATTGATTCATGCCATCACCCATATTGAATTTAATGCAATCAATCTGGCATGGGATGCGGTCTATCGTTTTCGTGGCCTACCTAAACAATATTATGATGACTGGGTTCGTGTAGCGGATGAAGAGGCCTATCACTTCGAGTTGCTGTCGAAGCGCTTGCAAAGCATGGGTTACCAGTATGGTGATTTCCCCGCCCATAACGGTTTGTGGGCAATGGCACAAAAGACTGCCGATGACCCGATGGTGAGGATGGCGTTGGTGCCACGTGTATTAGAGGCACGCGGTCTTGATGTGACACCAGGAATGATGGCGCGACTGAAAAAAGTAGGTGACGATGAGACGGTTGATATTTTAGCGATTATCCTACGTGATGAAATCGGCCATGTCGACATCGGTTCGCGCTGGTTTAAATACTTTTGCGACGAGCGATCACTGAATTCTGAAAGCACTTTTCGAAAATTAATCGATGATTATTTTATTGGCGAGCTACGAGGCCCGTTTGATTATGAGTTACGCCAGCAGGCGGGGTTTTCTATCGAAGAACTCAAGGCACTCGAGTCGTTAGCTAGTGGCTTAACTCGCTAAAGAGTGAACTTCCGCTTGTGTATCAATTTTATTTGAGAAACCGCTTGCTAGTGGTTTTTCATTGCTCGCTGAGAGCCAGGTAGGGGATCCCGTTGAAAAAACAACTTCATTACCTTGCATCATAATACCCGCGCCGTCGTGTAAAATGAGAACCGGGGTGTTAGATAGGTTGGCGAGTCGTTGCAGTTCTTTCATTTCGTCCGTTGCTTGTGGTGCATTAGGATCATAGTGTGGGCTCACATGAAAAGAAAGGCGGCCCATCGCCTGGAAGTCGGTAATGCTGGCATTATTTTCATCTGGACATGTGGTGGGGATCGCGGCGGTGGAAATATCAGAGGAGAGGATGATTGAACCAGCCGATTCAGCCACGATGATGCCGCCCAGTGACTCAAAGGTCTGTAGCAATGAGAAAAGGCCAATCTCTTTGGCGAAGGCAAGAAATTGATAGGTGTTGCCACCGGAGAGATAAACCGCATCCGAGGTGAAGATCTCATTTCTTAGCTGTGATTTCTCGTGACAAGCGCGCTTGCTCAGCGCATGTGCATTAATTCCACAGCCTCTAAAGTACTCTCTGGCTTCGAGCGCTGCACAGGGTTCATCGACGGCATATGAAATGGTGAGCAAGCGATGGTTCACTCCAAGCTCATAGCTTAAACGGCGATCAAGCGCGGGCACTTCCCCACTGTATATAAAAAGCATGACAACCCCTCTTAAACCTTAGTGCTCATTATAACGCTGGGGGTAAAAAAAGGTGCGATCTGTATCACAAAAATTATCCTTTTATTACAGGTGATTAACGGTTTGATGTGGAGGCATGTAAAAAACTGCTAAAGTTATGGTTTTACTATTGAATATTTATTTCTGTACCGTGCAATCAAATCACCTGGCCATTTGTTACTACAGTATCGTCACTGATCTAGGCGGGGATGAATTAATTGACTGGAGAGTAGAATGAAATCATTGGTATTTATTAAAATAACTAGTATGGGATTACTGCTGGCTGCCTTCACCTTTTCTGGGGTTGCGTATTCAGCGAACGATCCTTCTATTAAAGGCGATTTGAGGAGAAATGTGCAGCAGTCGATGGCGGATTTTATATACGTGCAAACAATCAATGAGCATCTTTATGTATATGATGCTGTTAAAGGAAAACTGTTGCAGCTAACGTTGGTAGAACTACACAGCGGAATTGTTAATAAAGGTGATTTTTATGTGAGCTGCGCCGACTTTATTGATCAAGATGGTAATCAGGTCGATATTGATTTTATGGTGCGCCAATCGAACAATCGCTTACTTACTACGCAGGCACTGGTTCATTCGATTAATGGAAAAAAACGGGAATACCATCTTGAAAAACTATAATGCAGTTAAATTGACAGGTTTAGTAGGAGTCATCACTTGTCTGAGTTACTGGTAATATTACTGCAGCATGGATATCGCTATGCACTGTCGCTTACCCATCATGCAGCCAAAGCAGAAGATCTGTTACAGGACGCATGGGTGGCCGTGATTCAGGCAGGTGGTCCACATGAAAAAAATTATTTATTCTGTGCCATTCGCTCTCGCTATTACAACCTTCATAAGCGTGAACTACTCGTGCCGATGGAACCGCTTGATTCTATTTCTGAGTCAGTATATATTGCAGTGGAGGTGGATTATACACATGGCTTTGATGAGCCTCGGCTTGAGGCCGCGCTGGTGCAGTTGCGAAGCATTGAACGTGAAGTATTATATCTGAGTGCAGTTGAGGGCTACACTGCGCAGGAAATCACCACCATTACAGGGCAAGCCAGGGGCACCGTGCTTAGCATGTTAACTCGTATTCGAAAGAAAATTCAGCGTTATTTCAGTGCTAATGAAATTAAGGCGGTGTCGCATGAATGAAAATGACGCAGCTGATAAAGCCATTAAAGCCCACTATCAGAGAAAAGCATTGCCGGCTGAAAAATTACAACAGTTGATGGATGCTGCTAAGTTGGTGGAGAAGAAATCTGAAGTAGAAATCATTCACTGGAAGAGCCGTTGGCTGATGCAGCGTAATGTTTCGATTGCGGCATCATTATTGTTAGCAGTTGTGATCTCATTTCAATGGATGAATATTGCGCCTACTCAGCAACAGCTTATTTCAAGTATTGCACAAGAGATTGCGATCAATCATCAGAAGCAATTTTCAAGTGATTTCTCAGGCGTGAGTTACGCGGGGCTGAGAGGGGTGATGACAAAACTAGATTTTAAGTTGATCGCCCCTGAAAGATTAAAATCAAAGGGGTTTAAAATATTGGGTGGAAGGTATTGCTCGCTGAACGGTCATATAGCCGCGCAAGTTAGATTAAAAAATAGTAAAGGAGAAATATTTACTTTATATCAAACAAGTTCGCATGATATTTTTAGTGCTCTGACGGAGCATGTCGAACGGGTAAAGGGGGTTGATATTGAAATGTGGAATGAAGGCGGTGTCTTTTTAGGGATGGCTGGTTGATGTTTCTATTGAGCCGACACTTGGGCGTGGTCAGTGGCTATCGTTCTTAGGCTAATGGGCTGCCTATCATTTTGATGGGCACTTGGATTCAACTAAATTAAGTGCATAACTTGATACATGGTGTAGAAAAATCGGTCAGCCATCTGTAGGGTGGTCGTTTTTTCTCCGGCAAGAGATGCGACGATGAAACGCTACAAACAACTGGCCTATGAACAACGATGCCAGATTTACGCACTAAAGAAAAGCAACATGAGTCAACAGGCTATTGCCGACACTGTTGGTGCCACTCAGCCCACCATTAGCCGAGAGCTCAGGCGCCATTCGGGTGAGCGTGGGTATCGCTTCAAACAAGCACCAATCAAGAATGATGAGTGGCGCGCAGAGGCGATTAAGGCCGTCAAAATGACGCCTGATATGATTAAGCTGATTGAATCAAAACTATATGAGAAGTGGGGTTCTGAGCAAATATCGGGTTGGCTTCTGGAAGAACACGAGGAATTGCTTAGCTACGAAACCATCTAGTTGCATATTTGGGCAGATAAGGCTGCGGGTCGCGACTTGTATCACGCGCTAAAGTCTCGGCGAAAAACGTATCTGCCGTTATCATTGAGCTTAATGATCGACCAAGAAAAAAACTAGGCCATAAAACACCCGCTAAATTAGTGGCGGAACACATGGCTGCAATTGCAGCTTAGGTAGTTATGCACTTTGAGGTTGAATCTGCCTGTCGATACTTAAACCACTTGCCAAAATAGCGGCCTCATCGGCGGATATGGTAATACCGTCTGCTGGGTCACCGTTTCTATCCAGTGTCATTAAGAATCGCACGATATTGGTGACTTTGGGATGACTTGCCCGGGTCGCTTCTGGCACTAATGTCAGCGGTGTGATGGACGGCGTGCCTTTGGCCTCGCCTAAGATAATGTCACCGACAGAAAACCTGATTTTTTCACCGGGCAAGTAGGTAAACGCACCGCTGGAGTTGGTCTTTCCTGCGCGGGTTGGTGTTTTGTAGCCCAGCCCGGCGACGGGGCTATCAATAAAGATTCCGGTGGCCACGGCAAGTGCTTCATCGGGCGTTGTCTGCTTATCGGTCGAGCCAGCGCTTCCCCCACATGCGCTAAGTGTTAATGCGCTGATGCAGAAAATTATTGGTACTGCTTTGATTTTCATAGTGATTTATCGACCAAACTAACATGCTTTAATAGCAAGTAGCGGGCTAATTTAGGCTGCTAGAAGCGCTTGTTACGATGCGCTCAGTACAAAACTGAAACATGCTAGACTCTCTATTTTTATTATATTGTCGCCAGCATGAATTATAATATTGTGAAAAATAGAAAGCAGTCCCCTTTTTAGTTAATTAGCGCAAAGAAAAGGAGGGGTTGGTTATGCCCTCTCAAAGAGGTTTTGCACGATTGTTATTTTATCCCCTGGTAGCGTTAAAATCGGACTCAAGCGGTTATTTATAGTGATAAGTGCTCTTATCTCGTGCGCTTTTTCCTCGCCTAAAGCACCTACTATTGGTGCCAGAGAGCATCCCCCTCAGTTTGGATAAAGGCCCCTATAAGATGAAAATAGTTGAATCTCCTTGTGTACGAAATTGCTGCCTGGGAGGCGATGATGTTTGTATGGGCTGTTTTCGTACTATTGATGAAATTACTAACTGGAATATGGCGTCGGCAGAAGAAAGAAAAATAATTTTAAAACGAGCGCTGGGGCGAAGGGATATCGCGGTTAAAGGGGCATGATTTTTATGTTGAACTCAGGGTGAAAAAGGGTCTGTAGCCATTTAACACCCTGGGGGTCTTCAGTGAATATGAATGTTATAGGCCAAATGCCTGCTCTAATGTTTTGGCCAGTTCTTGCGGGCTGTCGCGGATAATGAGTTTACCAACGGTGGTGCCATCTCCTTTAAATAAGACTAGCATCGCATCGCCCACTAAATTTCTTTGTACAAACATGGCGCCTTTTTGAGAACTGCTTTCAGCGATGCGGAATTCAATACGGCCGTTGTAGCTGTCTCTAATGGCATCGACCTGATTCATCAGGTTGAGGCTGCGCACGCCTTCTTTATTGTGCACGAGGACCACGACATTTTTCCCGGAACCAATCACAGAAAGGTCGTCACTATAACCGGTTGGTAGTAAGGCGACACTAAATCCGAGGCCAATGATGACGAGCAAGATGGAGGACCACTGTGCCCAGCGTTTTTTAATGGGTGATGTTTTGCTCATGTTATAGCCTGTTAAACAAGATGATTCGAAAGCAGAATGTTACACGTACGCAGGCGACTTTTGTAGGAAGTTTTCTTTGCGATTAATGCCGGATTATCCGCGGGTGTTTTTGTGCCTTAGCCTAACTAAGTTGGGTGCTCTATCTGGCAGTGAAAAATAGTGGGTAAGGGCTTGTTCGGTTTGAGCTGAGGTCTATCCATCCCTGCCGGGTAGGTAGAGCGATAATACGGGCACATAAGTAATGATAAGCACTGCCAATAGTAGGATAAAGAAGAATGGCAGTGTTGCTTTGTAGAGCTGCATGACGGGTTTCTTAAAGCGATAGCTGGCGATAAATAAATTCAGGCCAACGGGTGGGGTGAAGTAACCGAGCTGCATGTTGGCGAGAAAGATGATGCCAAGATGGACAGGATCAATGCCGTAGCCCAGTGCGATGGGCAAGAGCAACGGAATGATTAAGATCAGCGCGGAGAAAATATCGAGCATCGCACCCAGCAGTAGCAGAAAGATGTTGAGCAATATGAGGAACATCAGTGGGCTGTCGACATGTTGTTTGACGAACTCGAACATCTGTGTCGGTATGTCGGCATCAATCATGTAGTTGGTTGAGGCGAGTGACAGACCGAGAATAATGAGCAATGCACCAACTAAGACCATTGAGCTGCGCATGATTTGTGGGAGCTTGCGCAGTGGGATTTCGCGATAGATCAGTACCTCAACAATCAATACATAGAACGCGGTGACGGCCGCGGCTTCAGAGACGGCGAAGTAACCACTATAGATACCACCGAGGACGATAAATGGTAGTGGGATCTCCCAGCGTGATTCTAGCAGGGCACATTTGACCTCCTGCCAGTCTGCCGTGTGGGTGGGAAGTGCGCGGTTCTGCCACATGGCCCAGGCAGAGAGCATGAATAGCATCAACAGTCCTGGGATGATGCCTGCAAGAAAGAGTTCATCGATCGTCAGTGGTTCACCGATGCCCATCTGCTGTACGATCACCGCATAAAGAATGAGCGGCAATGACGGGGCAAATAGCAGGCCGAGGCTGCCAGAGGTGGTGATCAGGCCCAGATTGAAGTTCTCTTTATAACCTGCCTTCATTAAGGCAGGAAAGAGCAGTGCGCCGAGCGCAACAATGGTGACGCCAGAGGCGCCAGTGAAGGCGGTAAAAAATGCACAGGCAAAGAGAGCAACAATCGCCAGCCCTCCTGGCAACCAGCCGAGCAGTGCGCGGCTAATGCGTACCAGGCGCGCGGGTGCCTGGCTTTCGCTGAGTAGGTAGCCGGCAAAGGTGAACAGTGGTATTGATACGAGCATCGGCATTTCGGCCAGCCGGAAGAACTCAATACCCATCACGGCTAAATCAATATCTGCTTGATAGAAGCCCCACATGGCGCCTGCGGCAATTACGGCAAACAGTGGTGCACCGAGCAGTGCAAGCAGGACGAGCAGTAGTGTGACGAGCATTATGGTACGTGCTCGTCAGATGGTTTGTTGCCTTGTATAAGTGCCATGCATTGTGCCAGGCAGGTAAAGCTGCAGCGCAGCGCAATCAATCCAAAACCAAAGGGGATGATTGCTTCGCACAGCCACGCAGGTACCGAGCCAAAGGCAGTGGTGCCATCTTCGAACTCCATCAGCACAAAGCGATAGCTATGATAGGCGAGCAGGCCGCAGACGATGGCGGTGAATAGGTCGAGGATGATTTGGTTTACCCCTTTGAGATGCGCTGGCAAAAAACGCGAGAGGATATCGATACTGATGTGGTTCTGCTCTCGGGTGGCGACCATCGCGCCCAGCATGCCGACCCATAGGACTAAGATGCTGAGTGAGGGGTCGCCCCATGAGAGACCGCTGTCCCAGACGTTGCGCATGATGATCTGTGCACTAGCGAGCGCGATCATCACGAAGAGTGAAAGCGCGAGCAGGCAGTTCTCTACAAAGGTGATGCCATGATTGATGAGCTGAAGCGGGTTGCCGTCTGGCTCTTTTGCTGAGTTTGTCTGCGGCATTCCCTGGCTGATGTCTTGTTGGATTAGTGGATTGAGGTCTGGATTGTTTGAGACGCGACGGATGGCGCGCGGTAAGCATTAAGGTGTTTCCGCAGCGTTTTAACAATCTCATTTGATAGCACGCCTTTCCTGGTCATGCTTTGTTCGACGTTAGTATGGATGTCGAACCATTGAGCGGTCAGTTGTGGTGATAGTTTAATGAAGGTGATACCTTGTTCCAGTAGTGCTGCGCGTGCGTTGAGGTCATCTTCACGGTTAAGTTTATTGAGTCGCTTGAAGGTGCCTCCCATGACTTCGGTGACGATTGCCTGGTCATCCACTGAGATGCGATTGAATCTTTTCTGGCTGATCACCATTGAGGCGTAGAGGTATGAGAGCGGCTCATCCATCAAATACTTCACGCGGGTGTGCCACTGCAGCGCGATTGCACCGCTGGCGGAACCGGCAATGGTATCAACCAGGCCGGTTTGAAGTCCGGTAAGGACATCAGACAGCGCGAGCGAGATGGGCGATATGCCGATGGATTCAAATGCGGCGCGACTGACATCGTCACCCTGTGGCACCCACACTTTTTGTCCTTTGAAATCATCGACGACTTTAATCGATTGATTTGACATGAGATAAGCAAAGCCACCTTCGGCGAGGCCAAAGCTGATAAAACCATTTTTCTTAAGCCCCGCCATTAACAGCGGATCCATCTTCTGGCGTACGTAGTCAACCTCTGCTTCGGTACGGAAGGTAAACGGAAGGCTGTAAATACCAATGTCTGGATAGATAGCGGTCAGACCGCCGCTGACGATGGCGCCACCGTGTAGCTGGCCAATGCGAATCTTGCGCAACACACTTTTGTCATTGCCCATGATGCCACCGGGGAAAAAACGAAATTTGACACGGCCATTGGTGCGCGCTTTTATTTCGTCAGCACCTTTGCGTATTTCATTCATCCACGCGGTGCCATCGGGTGCAAGGGTGGCAATTTTGAAGGTGAATGCCTGTGCTGGCAGTGAGACAATGGCGCTTAGTAGGGCGCCAATCATTAATAAACGTCGCATTTATTCACTCCTCGAAATATGCGGCAGAGCTATCTAGTAGTTGGCGCGCTTGTTGTTGCGCCAGCGTGTTATTGAGGGTGAGTCCTCTCTCTTCCGGAGCGGCGTCCATCACCTCGTTAAGTAACTTATCGTGCAGTTCCTGGTCAAAGATTAATCTTGCATAACGGCGTGCAAACTCCACCTTGGCGTAAAGATTTCGACCATCTGAATATTTAATCGCATTTTCAAAATGTTGTCGCCCCACTTCGGGTTTACCGCCCAGTGCGGGTGGACGCAGCGTTCGTAATACACCTAGGTAGAGTTGAGCCTGACCACGTTCGTAAGCAGGGTCAAATTTGATGATCTGCTCAAAGGCGAGTTCAATTTTGGGTAGTTCGGCGATGGCGCGAAAGTCATGGCTGTGGGCCTGAACCCAGCCGGCCCAGGCGGTAGCGTAGCCATAAAGCAGTGCCAGTTCATCGCCATCAACCTGAGTGATAGCACGAGAAAAGCCATCATATGAGCCTTTGTCATGCCGGCATACGGTGGGGTATGGCTGGCACAGTGCACGGCGCGCGTAATCACGGGCCTTGTCTGAGAGCCGTGCCGCGCGCTGTTTATCTTCCACAAAGATACCGGCATAGGTGTCGTAAAGGCGTGCGCCAGCGAGTAGTAGGTCTTCATTATCGGGGTCGTTAAGAATGAAACCGTCGATCAGTAACAGATAGGCGGGTTCACCATCGCGTACAGTTTCGAGATCATTTTGATTGGCGATGCCGAGCGCAAGACTATCAGCCACGCTACGCATTGCACTGGATGCACAGCCACTGATAAGTGTTGTCAGCAATAGGATGGAGACAAGTCTAATTGTATTCTGGGTATGCAATGTCAACGGCTTGGTTTGTGTGGGTAGCGGCTAGGCTAACCGGTATCAAGCTGTAGAACAAGTGGTTACGCTCATCCTTGAGCAGAAACCGGGGGGTAAATCGTGGTTTTTGTGATGGTGGTTAGCAGATCATCGCTGCGCCAACGGTGTTGTTGGTAAAACTATCGATGATGATGAAGCTACCGGTGGTACGATTGTCTGCATAACGGTCAAAGGTGAGTGGGCTGGTCAGCTTAAGCGAAACTTTGCCAATCTCGTTCATCGCCAGCTCATCTGCTGATTCATCCTGAGTCAGTTCATTGATGTCGGTGCGATATTTAATCTCGCTGACCATCGCCTTAACGGTGTTGGTGGTGTGTTTGATGAAGTATTTTTTACGTGGTGAAAGTGGTTCTTCGCCCATCCAGCAGACAATTGCGTCGATCTCTTGTGCCGTTTGCGGTGCTTTGTCGGCATGCACAATGGTGTCGCCACGTGAAATATCGATCTCATCTTCCAGTGTGAGGGTGACACTCTGCGGCGCGAAGGCCTCATCAAGATTGCCATCAAAGGCGACGATTTCTTTAATCCTGGATTTTGTACCGGCAGGAAGCTGCATGATTTCATCACCCACTTTGACGGTACCAGAGGCGATGCGCCCCATGAAACCACGGAAATCAGGTAGCTCTTGGGTCTGCGGACGGCTCACCAGCTGTACTGGAAAGCGGAAATCGCATGCGTCGATGTGCCCGCTGACATCGATTCCTTCTAGTGTTTCAAGGACTGTCTGCCCTTTGTACCACTCCATGTTGTTGCCGCGATCAACCACCATGTCGCCGGCGAGGGCTGAAACTGGGATGCAGATCAGGTCATGGATGCCCTGGCGCGCGCAGAACTCAGTGAGCGCTTCTTTGATTGTTAGAAAAATGGCTTCGTCATAATCGACGAGATCCATTTTATTAATGGCGACAACCAGGTGCGGTAGCCCTAACAGGCTAATGATATGGGTGTGTCGACGGGTCTGCTGCAGCACGCCCTTACGTGCATCGATTAAAATGACCGCCGTATTGGCGGTGCTTGAGCCGGTCACCATGTTACGGGTGTACTGCTCATGCCCTGGGCAATCAGCCATAATAAACTTACGTTTTGGGGTGGCAAAGTAGCGATAGGCAACATCAATGGTGATGCCCTGCTCACGTTCAGCGGCGAGGCCATCGGTGAGCTGCGCGAGGTCGATGCCATCTGCGCCTTCGCCTTCTTCTTTACGAACGGCTTGCAGTTGATCTTCGAATGCCCCTTTGGTGTCGTACAGCAGGCGGCCAATCAGGGTGGATTTGCCGTCATCAACACTGCCGACGGTCACCAGGCGTAATAGCTCTATGTTTGGATCTGAGTGAGTCATTTAGAAATAACCTTCCTTCTTTTTGTCTTCCATGCTGTTGGAACCATGGTCGATGATGCGCGTCTCACGTTCACTGCGGGTAGCGACACTCGCCTCTGCGATGATTTCTTCAATGGTGGTGGCACTTGAGCGAACCGCGCCGGTGCAAGGCATGCAGCCGAGGGTGCGGAAGCGAGACATCACCATTTTAGGCTCTTCGCCTTCGAGCAGGAGCTGGCCCTCTGAAGCAGGGATTAGATGGTTGCCACGTACCACCATTGGACGCTCTTTGGCGTAGTAGAGCGGTACGATGGGAATGTTCTCTTCTTTGATGTACGACCACACATCCATTTCAGTCCAGTTTGAAATAGGGAAGACGCGAACTGATTCGCCATCATGAATACGACCGTTATAAAGGCTCCATAATTCTGGGCGCTGATTTTTTGGGTCCCATTGGCCAAAGCCATCACGCATGGAATAAACACGTTCTTTGGCGCGAGAACGTTCTTCGTCGCGGCGTGCGCCACCGAAGGCTGCGTCAAAGCCGCCTTTTTCAAGGGCTTCGAGCAGCGCGCCAGTCTTGAGTGCGCCACAGCAGCGCGCCACACCAAATTCATGTGGGTTCATCCCCTTGGCAATGGCCTCTTCGTTGCGGTGCACTGTCAATTTGGCACCGACCTCTTTGACGTACCAGTCACGGAATTGGTACATCTCCTTGAATTTGTAGCCAGTATCGACATGCAGCAGCGTGAATGGCAATGGCCCAGGGTGGAACGCCTTGCGTGCAAGGTGCAGCATCACGCTGGAATCTTTACCTACCGAGTAGAGCATCACTGGGTTACGAAACTCAGCGACGACCTCACGCATGATATGAATGGATTCACTTTCCAGTTCTTGAAGTTGTGTCAGCTTATGTTGTGGCATAATGTTATCGATTGTATTGCGTAAATTGTCAGTTTTTGTCGAGTGCTAATGGTACCGCTGCGACAGGCATGTGCGCAAATCGCTTTTTTCGTCATAGAAGCCCGAATTTAAAGTGCGCCAAATTATACCACGCGCTTTAAATCGTGTGGAGGGGCTATTGCCCCGTTATTGAACCAGGATGAAGGCCGCCGAGTTGCCGCGTACCACATTGAGTAGAATGCCGCGCCGTGATTGTTTGAGCGCGTCGCTTAGGGAGGCAAAATTTGTGACGGCATGGCGATTGGCTGAGACGATGACGTCACCTTTGCGCAGTCCCGCATGCCACGCGCGACTATTCTGGTCCGCCTCGATGACGAGTAAGCCGTCGATCAGCCCGTAGAGTGGTGTATCCTTTTCGATGCGACTGAAGAGCGTCCCTTCAAGTCTCGTATCAAATTGTTTCCCCTTGATTTTATTGGGATTAGGGTCGGCGATTCTAGTTTTGACTGTGAGGGTTTTGTGACCACGCAACACCTTGAGCTTGACCTTGTCGTCGATGCGCAATAAGCCGAGTTGATTGCGGATGTCGGCGGCACTGTCGGTAGCGATGCCGTTCACGGCGGTGATGACATCGCCTATCTGCAGGCCCGCTTCAGTGGCCGGCGAGTCGGGTGCTATGCGTACTACTACCGCCCCAGTTGAGCCCGCTATGCCAAAGGCATGCGCCAGTTCTGGTGTCAGGTCTTGTGCTGAAACACCCAGTTTGCCACGTTTAACCTCGCCATATTTGACCAGCTGCGCCATGATCTGTCGGCTCATATTGGTAGGAATCGCAAAACCAATGCCGACATTGCCGCCGCCGGGGGCGATGATGGCGGTATTAATGCCGACTAATTCGCCGCGTAGATTGACCAGTGCGCCGCCGGAATTGCCGGGGTTGATTGATGCATCGGTCTGGATGAAGTCCTCATAGCCCTCGATGCCGAGGCCACTGCGTCCCAGTGCACTGACGATGCCGGAGGTGACGGTCTGCCCGAGGCCAAATGGATTGCCAATGGCGACCACAAAATCACCCACGCGCAGTTGATCTGAATCGGCCAGCTTGAGTGCGCTGAGGTTGTCATTCGGTATCTGGATCACTGCCACATCGGCTTCGGGGTCTGCCCCAACCAAGGTTGCATTGAGGCGCCTGCCATCTTGTAGCGTAACGGTGATTTCGATCGCTTTATCAATCACATGGCTATTGGTAAGGATGTAACCGTTGTCGGCATCAATGATCACCCCGGAGCCCAGGCTTTGCGTGTCGCGGTGGCTAGGTTGTTGGGGCAGGTTAAAAAAACGACGAAAAAAAGGATCCTGCAACAGTGGATTAGTCGCTATCTTCTCCTGGCCGCGAGTCGAAATATTGACCACGGCGGGGGTTACGCGCTCGATCATGGGGGCGAGCGTGGGTAGTTGTTGGCCCTGGGAATCGAGCGCGGGCAGTGTGGCACTGGCGGTGCCGCTAATGAGGGTGCATAGCAGTAGTGTAATCAGCAGTCGCTGAGGCATTAGGGTGAGCTCCAGTTGATTATTAAATTTAAGTGTTGGTATCAAGCGTTGCTTCGACTCGCGATATGGGTTGAGGTTCATTTCTAAATAAATAGGTGCTAAACGCACTGTTTTCAAGCGGTGTTGATGAGTTATTTGTTAAGTGTTTGTTTAATAAGAAATCAGGAGGCAAGACCACAACATGTAGTGATTTTACTAAATTGCCATTTTTAGCGATTCAGTAAAAAAACTCACCCTATAAAAAAAGGGATGATGAGATCTACCCTATTGTTATAATTCAATATTTATTGAAGTTAATGGGCTTGTTATTTCTTGTTTTTGTGGTTGACGATAGTGCTAATTAACTTTAATCTTGCCCGCAACAACACAAGATGTTGTGTTTTGAATGCCTTTTTAACTAGTTGATCCCCGTTAGGCCGCGTTCAGGTCTATTTTGTACAGAGAGCGGTCACTAGCGTGACATCAATTTAGAGCAGCACAAACCTTAGTGATAATAAAACCAATAAAAATGGGAGAAAGCCATCTAATGAAAAGTGCGCACCTTCGAGTCGTTTCCACTGCTGCATCTGAGATCCCATTTCAGCCTGCCTCGCTGGATATCTGGGATAAAAAATATTGCCTTAAAAATAAAGCGGGTGATGCGATCGATCAGTCGATTGACGATACCTATCAGCGTGTGGCCCGTGCACTGGCCGATGTTGAAGAGACCCAGGAAAAACGAGACCAGTGGCATGAAGCGTTTCTGTGGGCACTGCGTCATGGCGCAATCCCTGCCGGACGTATCATCTCGAATGCGGGTGCACAGGCGCATAAACCTGCAACGTCCACCATTAACTGTACCGTTTCTGGAATCATTGACGATTCGATGGACGGCATCTTGCAAAAGGTCTACGAAGCTGGCCTGACGCTGAAGGCGGGCTGTGGAATTGGTTATGAGTTTTCAACACTGCGCCCTAAAGGTGGCTATGTTTCTGGGGCGGGTGCCTACACCTCTGGCCCGATGTCATTTATGGATATCTACGACAAAATGTGTTTTACCGTCTCATCTGCGGGTGGCCGCCGTGGTGCGCAGATGGGTACCTTTGATATTGGTCATCCCGATGTGCTCGATTTTATCAAAGCGAAGCGAGAAGATGGTCGCTTGCGCCAGTTTAATCTTTCGTTATTAATCACCAAAGAATTTATGGAAGCAGTGGTGGGTGATATTGACTGGAAACTCGCCTTTCCCGCAAAACCGAGCGAAGTCGAAAATGGTGAGATTGATCTGCACAATGCCGACGAGGTGGTGTGGCGTGAATGGCCGCTCAAAGATGACTACATTGAGAACAATGAGGGGCTGATTGCCTGTCGTGTGAGCAAGAGCATTCGTGCGCGTCGTTTGTGGGATATGATTATGTCTTCAACCTACGATTTCGCCGAGCCGGGTTTTATCTTGATCGACAAGGTTAATGAGATGAACAACAACTGGTTCTGCGAAAACATCCGCGCCACCAATCCGTGTGGTGAGCAGCCGCTACCGCCTTACGGTTCATGTCTATTGGGTTCGATTAACCTGACCCGCTTTGTTCGCAACCCCTTTACTGAAAAGGCCTATTTCGACTGGGATGACTATAGTAAGGCCGTTAAAGTCTTTACCCGCATGCTGGATAATGTGGTTGAGATTAATGGTCTACCACTTGAGCAGCAGCGCAGAGAGATTGAAAGCAAGCGTCGCCACGGCATGGGTTATCTAGGGCTGGGCTCTACCATGACCATGTTACGGATGCAGTACGGCGACGAAAAATCCCTGGAATTCACCGCAGAGGTGACCCGTAAAATGGCCATGGTTGGCTGGCAGGCGGCACTCGACCTTTCTAAAGAGAAGGGTGCCGCGCCTATTATGGACGAAGATTTCAGCGTGACGGCGGGAATGTTGCGTAAGCGCCCTGAGATGGTGAAAGATGGCTTTGCAGTGGGTGACTTGATTAAAGGTAAAGTACTGCATGCGAAGTACAGTCGTTATATGCAGCAGATTGCCAAGCAGGCACCTGAATTGGTGGCAGAGTTGACTGAAGTGGGTGCACGTTTTACCCATCACAGTTCAATTGCACCAACGGGCACCATCTCACTGTCACTGGCAAACAACGCGAGTAACGGCATCGAGCCAAGCTTTGCGCACCAGTATTCACGTAATGTGATTCGCGAAGGCAAAAAAACCAAAGAGAAGGTGGATGTCTTTTCGTTTGAATTACTAGCTTATCGTGAGTTGATCAATAGCGATGCGAGTCCTGAATCAAACGATAGCGTGAATCAGCTGCCAGCGTACTTTATTACTGCCGACGACATTACGCCAAAATCACATGTCGATGTGCAGGCAGCTGCGCAGCGCTGGATCGATTCTTCGATCTCCAAGACAGCGAACGTGCCGAGTGATTACGATTACGAGGCGTTCAAAGATATTTACCTCTACGCCTATGAGCAGGGATTGAAGGGCTGTACTACCTTCCGTTTTAACCCTGAAGCATTCCAGGGCGTTTTGGTGAAAGAGAAGGATCTGGAAAATACCACCTATCGCTTCACCCTGGAGGATGGCTCCGTGGTTGAGGTGAAGGGGAATGAAGAGATTGAATATGATGGTGAGGTGCATAGTGCGGCGAATCTATATGACGCGCTGAAAGAGGGTTACTACGGTAAATTTTAAGTCGTTACCGGATAGATAACACGCACTGGAAACCAGGGAGAAAACAAGAATGGCTACAAAAATCAGTAAAAAAATTGTCAGTTATAGTGTCGTAAGCGAAGAAGAGAAGGCGCTACCTGCGGTTGAAGCATTGAGCCGCACTGAAAAAGCAGCATCGACTTCAAATGTGATTCACATGCATGAGAAGTTGGAACGCCCCGATATGTTGCTGGGCTCTACCTATAAGGTGAAGACTCCGCTGACTGAGCATGCACTCTACGTGACCGTTAATGACGTTATCTTGAATCAGGGCACTGAGCATGAGCTGCGTCGTCCGTTTGAGGTGTTTATCAACTCTAAAAATATGGACCATTTTCAATGGATTGTGGCACTGACACGGATTATTTCAGCGGTCTTCCGAAAGGGAGGTGACGTGACCTTTCTGGTTGAAGAGCTGCGCTCTGTGTTTGATCCGCGTGGCGGCTACTTCAAGCGCGGCGGTAAGTTTATGCCGTCGCTAGTGGCTGAAATCGGTGAAGTGATTGATCAGCATCTGCGTTTTATCGGCATGATTAAAGATGATGAGCTGGATGACCACCAAAAGCGTTTTCTGGAAGAGAAGCGTGAGCAGTTTGATGCCGCAGCTAAGCCAGAAGCCACAGAAACAGCTGAAAGTTCATTTCCAGCAGGTGCACAGCTCTGCACCAAATGCAGCACCAAGGCGATGATTAAAATGGATGGCTGCATGACCTGTTTGAACTGTGGCGATTCTAAGTGTGGTTAGGCGATAAACTGCTTGTTTGAGAAGGGGCATTAATAGCCTTATGAAATAATAGAGTATCTTCATAACTATTTGATTTTCTAGGGTTTGATGGCGATTTCAGGGTGGAAAATAGTGGCTGGATGGGTTATAATTAACCCTACCAGGGAACGGTGGTGTTCGCGAGTTTAGGAACTTGTACTATCTGAAACTGAGGATTATCGAAATGTCCATCCAGCAAAAACCCAATGTAGGTTCGTGGTATATCAATTTAACGGGGCAGTTGTTAAAAGTCTGGGCCGTTAGTTATTCTGATGCAGCATTATCAAAAGTGGTCGTCGAGTATCTGAGCGGTTCAAGAGTGGTTATCGATATCGATCAATGGAATTTACTGGATTTAGAGATCAATTTCGAAAAGATTGCTCGTCGCAAAAAGGTAGAAGAATCTCAGCGTTAAGTCGGTGCTGGATCTAACCGCCGCCAAAAACTATCGTTGTTAGGCAGCTGTAGGTCAATGGTTAACAGCTGATTATCTTCAAATTTCATTTCCTGTTTATCTTGGTACGATAAGCCGTATTCGGCTGCTTTTGTTTGAGTTCAGCTGCGCACTGTTTTAGTCCTAACGTTAGAGTGGGATAGCTGATCGCCACCCCTAGTTCATGCTTCATTAAGCGGTTATCGATGCGCTTTGATTCGCGTAGATAGCTCAGCATGCCTGGACTCAACGTTTTCTGAGCGTCCTCCCAACTGATCTCTGGTGGTGGCTGCAAATTGAAAGTGAGCGCGACTTCTTTGAAATATTGTGAAATTGAGCCTGGATTGCCATCACTGACATTAAAGGTGGCCGTTGGTTTATGGGTATTGAGCGCGGCGGCAATGCAAACCTTAGCAAGATCGTCGGCATGGATGCGGTTGGAATAAGGGGCGATCTCTAATTGTAAAATGGCTTGGCGCGCCTTTATTTGCCTGAAGGGTAGGCGATTTGCGCTGTAGATCCCACTAACCCTGAGAATTGAGATGTTTACAGGGTGTTGGCGCTGGAATTCGATTAGCTGCTGTTCTGCATCGAGGCGGCGCTTGCCTCGTAAATTACTCGGTTGAATGGCGGCCTGCTCATTAATCCACGCCCCTTTTGAGTCTGCGTAAACAGCCGTGGTGCTGATATAAACAATACGCACTGGGTTTGCCGATTTCGATTTGAGTGCACCAAGAAAACTTTTCATCCGTAAATCCTGTTCACCATCTTCTGTTGGCGGTGCAAAATAGAAGATGAGGCCGCCACTTGGGATGCTCGGAAGCGTCGCGCTGGATTGGTCGAGATCGAGAATTACAGTGTTGAAAGCGAAAGATTCTAAGTTTGTAGCACTTTCGATTGAGCGCACGACAGCAGTGACTTGGTAGCGTTGCTGCTGAAGTCGCAGACCTACACGGATGCCGATATCACCGCATCCAATAATAATGGCATTTAACATAGGGTTTTCCTGTGATGGAAAATGAAGCACAATAGGCGGTTAATATTTCTGACTAGGGTAGTGTAATGGGTTTTAAAATTGTTATCAGCCCTGCGGGCAAGACATTTGAGGCGGAAGAGGGCGAAAGTATTCTTGATGCAGCACTCCGGCATGGCGTGAGTCTTTCATATGGCTGCCGTAATGCGGTTTGTGGTGCGTGTAAGGGCAAGCTTGTCTCTGGCGAAGTGAGCTATGAGGATCTTGAGCCTGCGGCGTTAAGTGAGGCTGAAAAAGAGGCCGGGATGATTTTGTTTTGTGGTGCGGAGCCACGTAGCGATGTGATGATTTCGGTCGATGAGATCGCATCGTCGGAAGAAATTAAAGTTGAGCAGTATCCGGTTCGCGTGGTGAAGCTGGATAAGTTGGCACCGGATGTGATGCGTGTTTACCTCAAACTGCCAGATTCTTCTCGTATGCAGTTTTTGGCGGGGCAGTATATTGACATCATGTTGCGCGATGGCCGGCGCCGTAGCTTTTCTCTGGCGAATGCGCCGCATGATGATGCGCGGATTGAATTGCATATTCGTTATATTGATGGCGGTGAATTTACCGACCACGTTTTCCGCGATATGAAGGAGAAAGAAATGTTGCGCATTGAAGGGCCGCTGGGCGCCTTTTATTTACGTGAAGCATCGCCTCGACCGATTATTTTTGTCGCGGGTGGCACCGGTTTTGCTCCGATTAAAGGGATTATCGAGCACGCACTAGCTGAGAATATTGATCGCCCGATGTATCTCTACTGGGGTGCACGCGCTGAGATTGACCTCTATCTAAATGAATTACCAAAAGAGTGGGCAGCGCGAGGTGTGGTGAATTATGTGCCGGTTTTATCGGATGCGAATAAGGCTGATCAATGGCAGGGACGCGATGGTTACGTACATCAGGCTGTACTGGATGATTTTCCTGATCTGAGTGGCTACGATGTATATGCTGGCGGGCCGCCAGTGATGGTCTCTGCTGCACGTGATGCATTTACTGCGCAGGGCCTGTCTGAGGAAAACTTCTTTTACGATGCATTTGAATTTGCAAAAGACTCAGCTGCGCCAGCGGCCTGATCGCAGCTGCATTTGGGATTATAAAAGGAGCTTCTTGAAAAGCGCCCAAAAGCCGAGTATTTCTTGGCTTTCAGGGGCCAAAAAAAGAAGTGCTTGATTCATTTCGGTAAAAAAGTTTGCCGCTTAAAGCAATGTTATCCCACACATGGCAGCATATGCATGGTGGAGGGCCGTGCTGCTGCACGGCTTTGCTATGCACGCGGTGATTGAGTTGATCTGCTGCGGCTAAGTACCCGGTAAAAACTAGATTCTGATGCTAGGTATCGCCCTGCATCTGCTCGCCTGGGAACCCGCTGACTGGGTGAAATACTGGCGTATTCTGGCTGTTACACACCGCTAATATCTGACTGCGCTCTGCTTCAGGCAGCTTGTTACTGGATGTCACGGTGCGTTGATCCTCTTTCACTTAGCTTCAGCTGACCACTGATCACTTGTATTTCCACTGTCAGGCAGCGGTATTCCTTGTCCTACGCCAATGATATACAAGTTTGCATCACTGCTGCCTTCTTCTTTAGATACTTCTGCCACTGACTAGCTTGTGTGGTGGCAGCATCTTTTTGAATACAGAGGCCTTACGTTCTTCTGAATAACTCGGCATTTCAAACGCTTTCCGCTCCCTGTCTGGTTCTTTCTTATTTCAACTGAGGCGACAACTATCTGAGATAGGCGGGCTTTAGTGAAATATTTTTTCAGAAATGAAACTGTATCCTTTGTTGCTGGTTAGATCGTAAGTTAGGATGGCTTGCTGGAGAATTTAAATGTAGGAGTAAATAATGAGAAAAATTGCTAAAAAAAATGTGGGTGAAAAGTTACAAATTCTTTTGGAGGAGAAGCATCCTCTCGAAGAAGATATCGGAATATTAAATGAAAAAGGTGAACTCTTAGGCATTGTCATTACAAAAGAGGCATACGATTTTTTTCTAAAGAAAGTAGAAGAAGAAGAAGACCGAATTGATAACAAAACTATTGAAGCGTTTCATAAATCAGGAGAAAAATATGAAAAATGAGATGGAAGAAGATTTCAAGGACTTGCAAGACATCAAGAAGCAGAAAAAGGAGCAGCAGGATTCGAATGAACAAATGTCTGATTGGGAGTTTGGCAAGGGAGTTAAAGAAAAAGAGGTGAAGAGGCATGACGTATGAAGTTAATTTTAGTAAAAAGGCCACTAAGGTTTACAAAAAACTACCCGTAAATATTCGGTTTAGAATAGATCAGAAAATTGATTATCTAAGAAATGCGCCCCGTGGCCATGACACTAAAAAACTTTCCGGTCATGAAAATGCATATCGCACTAGAGTGGGTAGCTATAGAATAGTATATGAAATTGAAGACGAAAAATTGTTGGTGTGGATACTCGATGTTGGACCAAGAGGTTCTATCTATCAAAAATAGTAACTCACTCTCCTTATCGAGTCGATTTCACCTGCAAGGGCCATTTGAATAACAATGCGGCAGATGAAGTGATGCAGTTTCAAATCATCGTCACATTGGAGTGTATTAACGAGGCGTTCATATGCTCAGCACTAAAAATGACCAAGGTAAAGAGAAAAAAATACCGCGATGAGGGCATGATGATGCCTTATAGGTACCTCTATTAATTCATGAACGCAGCGCTTAAACCCCCAATCCGCTACATCAGCGTTGTAAATTTTGGCAATAGTCCCGCTACGGTGCGCCCCTTATGACAAATTCCGCAGCCTGTCCAGGCACAGCCCATATTTAAAGCGCTTGATGCATTGGCCAGTGAAATGACGGGCAAAGAGACCATTGAACAACTGAATTCAGCCCGAGAGCACTTATTTAAACAACGCCCTTCAGGCTCATTTCTGGATTGGAAATACTGAAGGGTACTCATTTGCATCCACTGAATGCGAGTTTGACGTTTAACCAACTACCCGCGAGCGTTTTGCATGCGCCTCAAAGGCGAGGATATTTTTACATCCCCGCCTTTTTTGTGAGGGCGCTTAATTGCTAACGTGTAATGTGACTGACGCTTGCTGGGGTTGTGCTGCCAGCAGAATGCCGGTGCGACTTTCGATCACTTCATTTTTTGCTGGGAGCGCAATCTGTTGTGCTTGCGCAGGCAGCGCAACACTCATTGATAGCCCCTTGCGATAATATTCAATCGCCATTTCCTGTTCACCGCTCTGTTCCAGTAGGGCTGCAAGCTCTTTGCAGGTTTCTGGTTGTGGATCGGCCTGCATGCTAGCTTCAAGGTAGGTGCGCGCTTTATCTAGATCACCATTGCGTAATGAGAGGCGACCTAAGGTCAGCAGTAATACTGGGTTGGTGCGCTGTTTACGCAGCAATTTCGCTGCATTTTTGTATTGACGATCGCGGTTATTGCCCTTGATGATGCCGTAAAGATAACAGAGCTCATCGCTCCAGTGATTATTAAGCACCTGGTAGATCAGTTCTTCACTCTGGTGTCCTTCCCCATGGCGAACTAAGGCATGGCTGTATTCTAGCAATACACTTTCCTGTTTTCTGATGCGGCGTGGGATGCGATGCCATGCACTGATCAGCAGGCCGGTATCATGTGCGGCGCATTTTAGTAGCTCTGCATAGGCCATGTGCTCAAGACGATCTAAGTCGAAGACTGATAAAATATGGTTTTTACGCAGAGCAGGCAAAATATCGATCAGCTTATTCCATTCGCCCATCTTGGTGTAGAGCTTGGCAAGTTGCTTCAGAATGGTTTCATTTTTTGGCGCAAACTGACGCAGTAGCTTCAGGCTCTCCGCTGCTTCACCCAGTTGACCATTGCTCATTAGCAGTTCGGCCTGAGTGAGTGATACCGCAATGCAGTCACGTGGTGCCATTTTACGAGCCATTTTAAGATAGTGGTCCCGGCGGTCTTTTGCACCTTGTTTTTGTGCGGCGCGCGCGGCACCTAGATAATTAAGCACGGGTAGCTCACCTGTCTGAGCATTCTGTGACAGGAGCTGTTCCGCCTTTTTCCAGTTGCCTTCTGCAAGGTAAATCATCCCCTGGGCATTGGCCATGCGTGATTTGCACTCTTTGCGATGACTGTTCCATGACAGTAGCTTCAATGGCGACTTGAGTGTGCCGCCAAGTAGTTTGGTTGCATAGTAGAGAATGATGTAAGCGACGATGCCGACTGAAAGCACTAGCACGAGGCTTGCTTCCATGGTCCAGCTACCGTAGTTAATCATGATATAACCTGGGTCATCTTTGGCGACGAGAGCGATCGCCACGGAGGCGAGGAGCGCGATGATTGCTGTAATTAATAGTTTCATAAGGTTGTCACTCCGCTACTTGTAAATTGCGGCGTCGATAGCGACGCTGGTGGGTGATGTAAATGCCAGTACCTGATTTGAACGACTGTTCGGCGCGGATACTTTTAATGAGTTGTTGGCGATGAATTCTTGTAGTGCTAGCAGTGATGCCGAAATGTCAGGTAGCTCAGTATCAATCGTTGTTTGCAGCAGTTCGTTAAGAGTGACAAGTGCGCTGGCCCCTGCGGTTGAATCTACATCATAAAATTGCGATACCCATTCACTGCTGATATTCAGGTTTTCATGAAAGGTACTGTTGTCTGCGCGTAGCAGGGCGAGGCGTGCAGACTCTATTTTTAACTGCAAATTTTGCGTCAGATAGGTGTGCTTCTCTGGCGTGAGTGGCGCCATCGCGGGGTCCTGGCTATTGCGTACGGTGACCAGTGGTTTAAGTGCAGTCCAGACTTCATCGGCCAAAATCTCCCACTGTTTGCGGTCACCTGCGGTGCGGCTGCTAACCAGCGTGGCCTCTTTGGGTTTAGCCAGTGGCAGCCGCTCTATGTTGTTACCAAGGATGGTGAGGGTGCGCGCCATTTTGGGAATATCGAGCTTAGGTACATGCCCCAGTGCCTCAATCTCGCTGCTGATCATTTGTTGAATATCGGCTAGTTTAGGCAGATTGAGCTCAGCCAGTTGTTTGGCGGCTGCGTTGAGTGCGGTGAGTGCCGCATCAACGTCATGCTCCAGGTTGAGCCGACTATTGGCGATGTGCAGCAGATACTCAACCTCGGCCAGGCCCCAGGCAGACATATTGTCTTTTTCAGCTTCGGCCTTAACTTTAGATTGGAGTGAAGAGAGCCCTTCGTTTAGCGCATTGACGTTGTCTTGCAGTGATTTCTGCTGTTGTTCGAGCGAGCCATGCTGATTCTGGACCGTCTGGATTTTCTCATTAAGGTTAGCATTGATATCTCCGAGGCCACTTTGATGTGAATTTTCTAGTGTTGCGACGCCGCCTTTAACTTCGCCAAGCCCGCTTTGAAGCGAGGCCAATTCACTTTTTAAGCGCTCAATCTCGCTTTGAAGCGTATTAATAGTGGTTTGTACAGAGCCAAGTCCTGATTCAATTGCACTGACAGATGCGATAGTTGGTTTAAGTGCCGAGCTAATGGAAGACTCAATTTGTCCGCCCTGATCCGATAGCAGTGTGTTTAATTTATGGGACTCATCCCAGCTTTTATAGCCAAGCCCTGCCGCGCTGACAGCGGTGATAAGGGCAAGCAGTGCGATGCCGTTACCGCCACTCTTTTGAGGCGCAGCAGTAATTGCCGCAGCAGGCGCAGGCTCTTTTTTGACTGGTTGTTGAACCGCAACTGCCTTTTTATCTGGCGCTTGATTCATATCGTTATTCTTTGTTTGCGACTTCTTTTTATCGCCCATCTTACTCCCCCGCTAAATACCCCTCCGGAACCGGCCAGCATACCACTGTTCTAGACTGTTCAGTAAACCCTCATCGCTGGCCTCATGTGCCACCACTGAGTTGTGGCTAAACCCTAATGTTTTGGCAAGCTGAGCTGTTCGCTCACTTATGACTACTAACGGTGTTGTGAGCAGCCACTCTTGTTCGTTGGTGGTGGCCATCTCAAACAGGTTCTGTAGACCCTCGTTGCTGGTAACAACGAACAGGTCGATACTACCGGATTTCCCCGCCTGCTGTATATTCCTGAGTCCTTTATTAGGCCTTTTCCGCTGATAAAGATCAATGGTTTCAATATATGCACCACGCTCGGTCAGGGTCTCTGATAGTAGCGTTCTACCACCGGTGCCTTTGAAGATCATTATTTTTTTGCCTGAAACAGAATTCATGGCGTCGCTTTGTAATAATACCTCGCTGTTAAATTCTTGATTTGGAATGATATTAACAGGAATGGCATGGGCCCTTAAGATGCTGGCGGTGCGTTTGCCAATGGCCGCAACCTGGGTGTTTGGTGGCCAGCTGAATAAGGGCGGGGCGAGTTTAAATAGTCCCTCGACCGCATTGGCGCTCGTGAAGATGGCGGTATTGAAGTTTTCAAGTTGGCTCAGTTTATCCTGAGCGGCCTGAATGTCATCAGGTGCGGTGATCTCAATGACGGGTAGGCGGATGGCGGTGCCACCCGCTTGTTCGATCAAATGGCAAAGGTGTTCGGCTTGATGCGCGGGTCGTGTGACCACCACCCGCAGCTGATCAAGCCTTTTTGAGGTGCTAGCGGCTGGCATAGACCTCTTTGAGGATTCTGTCTGCGCCGCGTGACAATAGATCTTCAGCTAATTCGACGCCCATTTTTTCTGCTTCATCGAGGGTGCCATTGACTTCGCCGCGAATCATTTCGCTGCCATCCGGTGAGCCAACCAGCGCACGCAGGCGTAGTTTATTGCCGTCGATCTCCGCAAAACCACCGATCGGCACCTGACAGCCCCCTTCGAGACGGTGATTCAAGGCGCGCTCAGCAGTGACGCGAATATGGGTCGGTTCATGATTAAGAATGCTAATGATCTCGTTAACACGAGGATCATCGGTGCGGCATTCGATGCCGACCGCGCCCTGACCAATCGCAGGCAGGCAGGTGTTGGTTGAGATCTTGCCCGCAATACGGTCGGTTAGTGCTAGGCGCATTAGACCCGCGGCGGCGAGGATGATCGCATCATATTGCCCTTCATCGAGCTTTCTCAGGCGCGTGCCGACGTTGCCGCGCAGGCTGATTACTTCAAGGTCTGGGCGCAGTGCACTGAGTTGGCACTGGCGGCGCAGGCTTGAGGTGCCGAGTTTCGCACCCTGTGGTAACGCTTCAAACGAAGCGTATTGATTAGAGACGAAGGCATCGCGAGGGTCTTCGCGCTCAAGAATAACGGGCAGATGCAGGCCTCCAGGTAGTTCAACCGGTACGTCTTTCATTGAGTGAACCGCGATGTCTGCCCGTCCATCCATCAAACCCTGCTCCAACTCTTTAACAAATAAACCTTTACCACCAATTTTAGCGAGTGGTGTATCGAGGATGATATCCCCCTGGGTGTTCATTTTAAGCAGTTCAACCTCAAGTTCCGGATGCGCCTCAAGTAGGCGACGTTGGACATGCTCCGCCTGCCACAGGGCAAGTGGGCTTTGGCGCGTGGCGATGACGATTCGATTAGTGGACATCTTGTTAGTACTTCCCGTTGTCAGATCTGTTGCTATTAATCAGTATTGAGCGAGGATTTTCCGCTGAGGGGGCAATGCTACGGGCTGGCGTGGCTGGAGGCAAATAAAAAAGGGCGATCAGGGTTGTTGGCTAAGTTGCTTGAGCAGGTTCTTGATCTCGCTTAAATGGCGACGACTGATGGTGAGCGCTTCGTCACAGTGGCGTAGCAGTATTTGAGGATGGCCGTTGTCATCTTTGGTGAGGCCGGATAGATGTTGCTGGCAGATGAGGGTATTGCGATGGATGCGCAGGGTGAGTGAGGCAAATTCCTGTTCGAGCGATTTGAGCGGCTCTTCGATCAGCACTTCGCCGTGCAGGTGGCACACGGTGACATACTTATGGTCGGCGCGAAAATAAAGGACCTCTTCGATGGGGATGAGCTGAATCGTTTCGCGCACGCGTGCGCTGATGTGGGTGCGCATGGCGGGTGGTTCTTCCGCCTGCTGTAACGATTGCAGTTGCGCACGATTAAGCTGCTGCGCCTTTTGTAAGGCCTCTAGTAAGCGAGCTTTTCGAATCGGCTTGAGTAGGTAATCGACCGCATGTGCTTCAAAGGCGGCGAGTGCGTGGGCGTCAAAGGCGGTGGTAAAAATTACCGCGGGCGGTCGTTCAAGGTTAGCGAGGTGCAACGCGGCCTCAATTCCATCCATCTCCGGCATGCGTATATCGAGCAGCACGATGTCGGGTTGCAGGTGTTGGCACTGTTGCAGTGCCTCTTTACCGTTGCAGGCCTCACCAATGACGTTGCCCTCATCAAGCTCATCGATCAAGCGGCGCAAGCGATCACGCGCGAGTGGTTCGTCATCGGTGATCAAAATATTCATGGTGTGGTACCTGAAACAGGGAGTCGGATGGCGACATAATACCGCCCGTCGACGGTCTCACTGGTGAGCGAGGCCTCCTCGCCATAGGTTGCCTTGAGGCGCTCACGGATATTATCCAGTGCCATGTGGTTACCATCACGGCGGGATGAACGTGATTGTGCTGCTGGGTTGCTGATCATAAATTCAACCGCATCACCGACATGTTTGCCGCTGATTTCGATCGTGCCGGGTTGCTGGCGAGGCTCGATGCCGTGGTAGACAGCATTTTCGAGCAGCGGCTGTAGCGTGAGTGATGGCAGGGTGGCGGTATCGGGTAGTTCATCAATTTTCCAGATGATGTTGAGCCGATCTCCTAGTCTCAGTTTTTCGATATTGAGATAACGGCGACACAGGGCTAACTCATCATTGAGCGAAATCTGGTTGCCAACATCCGCCAGGCTCATGCGGAACAGATCCGCCAAATCTTCAGTCACCTCTTCAGCGAGGGCTGGTTGAGTGCGGGTGAGGCTGGCGATGGTGTTCATGCAGTTAAATAGAAAATGGGGGCGAATGCGAGCTTGTAGTGCCTCAAAGCGTGCATGAGAGGCCGCCTTTATGCGCCGCGTGAGCTGGTGTTGCATATAGAAATAGCGCAGTGCGATGGCGCTGACGATGGCGCCGATCGCGACATTATGAAATAAAAAATCGGCATGCGAGGCGGAGGGTAAGACCGATTCCAGCCCGACAAAAAGCGCCAACCTCATGGTGACTTCCGTGAGCAGTGCCGTTACGACAAGGATGATAAGAAAGCTAGTCGTGGCGACCATGGTGTGGGTTTGTTTTTTGAAAAGTGGCCGCAGGCCGCATAATAGCGCCGCATTGACCAGTGTTACCCATTGCACAAACATCGAGATAATACCGAGACGCTCCCACAGGTTGTTGCTGCTTACCTGGGGCGCCAACGCCAGCACAAAGGCGAGCAGTTCGGCGATCAGCACCACCAGGAAGATCACGCGGATGTTGCAGAAATCGGGCAAAAATAGCGCATCACCGAGAGAAGGTTGTTGGCTGGATGGTCGCGACTCAGGTTTCATGGCGGCGTTGGATGTATTAAAAATGGGGTGGCTCGCTATGGTTAGCGGAATTCAGGACAGATTTCTACAGCAAAGTCTGCGAGATAACGCCCCAATTTAGATTAAGAGCAGATTATTCGCTGCATGAAACTTGTTATACTGCCGCCGCATAAGCGCACGAATCGACGGAAAAAGAGAATATGAGCAGAGATAGCAGTAGCGACAAACCTTGGGCAGGCCGTTTTACCGAGCCAACAGATGCCTTTGTGGAGGCCTTTACTGCATCTGTTGGTTTCGATAAACGCCTCTATAAGCATGATATTGATGGCTCGCTCGCCCATGCGCGCATGCTGACTCATGTCGGGGTATTGACAGAGAATGAGTGTGAGGCGATTGTTGCAGGGCTCGAAGAGGTGCGTGCGGATATTGAGCGAGGGGCCTTTGACTGGTCAGTGGCGCTGGAAGATGTGCATATGAATATCGAGGCGAAGCTGACCGATAAAATTGGTATTGCGGGCAAAAAGCTACACACCGGTCGTTCACGTAATGACCAGGTGGCGACCGATATTCGTCTCTATCTGCGTGACGAGATTGATCTGATTGCAGTCGAGATCAAGCGCTTGCAGAGTGGCTTGCTCGATCTGGCTGAACGTGAGGCCGATGCGATTCTGCCCGGTTTTACCCACCTACAGGTGGCGCAGCCGGTGGTCTTTGGCCATCACATGATGGCGTGGTTTGAGATGTTAAAGCGCGATTACAGTCGCTTGATGGATTGCCGCAAACGAGTCAATGTGATGCCATTAGGCGCCGCCGCACTGGCCGGTACCAGCTACCCCATTGATCGTGAGTTCACCGCCAAACTGCTTGGTTTTGATGGCGTCTGTGAAAACTCGCTAGATGCAGTGAGTGACCGTGATTTTGCGATTGAATTTTGTGCCTTTGCTGCCACACTATTGATGCACATGTCGCGTTTTTCGGAAGAACTGGTGATCTGGGCCTCGGCGCAGTTTGATTTTATTGAACTGCCTGATCGTTTTTGTACCGGCTCATCGATCATGCCGCAGAAGAAAAACCCGGATGTGCCAGAACTGGTGCGCGGTAAAACCGGGCGTGTCTTTGGTAGCTTGATGAGTTTGCTGACGCTGATGAAAGGGCAGCCACTCGCCTACAATAAAGATAACCAGGAAGACAAAGAACCACTGTTTGATTCGATCGATACCGTGCGCGGCTCGCTGCGTGTCTTTGCCGACATGGTGCCCGCGATTGAGATCAAACATGAAAATATGGAGCGAGCCGCGCTCAGTGGCTTTTCGACAGCGACTGATCTGGCTGATTATCTAGTGCGCAACGGCGTTGCCTTCCGTGATGCGCATGAGGTGGTGGGTAAGGCGGTGCGTCTGGGGGTTGAAACCAGCAAAGATCTTGCTGAAATGTCATTTGAAGAGTTATCTCAATTTTCACCCGTGATTAAAGAAGATGTCTTTGAGGTGCTGACGCTGCAAGGGTCGGTGGCGGCGCGTGATCATATTGGCGGCACGGCGCCATCACAGGTGCGGGCGGCAGTGGCACGCGCGCGCGCGGCGCTTTAAAAAGGAGGGCCAGGGCGGCTGTTGATGGTTTGCCCTGGCGCGTTTAATACCGCTATTTTAATCCATTTTCGGCACGGCTCATTAGCTTGTCGATGTCATCGCCTTTTTCCCAGCTGCTGGTGGAGCTCTTTATAGTCAGGGCTTTGGGGTTTTTTTCCAGCGCCTTGATTTGCGTGGTGAGCTTGTCAGCCAGTGTGGCAGTATCTTTTGCTGTCGTCTCAGGCAATATCAGCAGGAATTTATTGGTATCGAGTCGTCCGGCCAGGTCTGCCCAGCGCAGTTGGTCATTGAGTAGCAGGCTGATGGCAATCAGCACCTGGTCAAGCTTCTTTTTGTCTTTCACACCGCTCGTCTGAATAATAATGAGTGACAGTGGGTTGTTATAACGGCGACTACGCGATACTTGAGATTCTAGCGTCTGCATCAGGCCGTGCTGGTTGAGCATGCCGGTTGTTTTGTCATGAATATTAAGGTTTTCGAGTTCAATCTTCAGGTGTTCATTTTCGCTGTGCAGTTGGTGCAGTTCGGTGACGTCGAAAAAATAGTGGGCGGTGATGCCTTCGTGTTCATCCGCTAACGGTGCACGCCAGCATTTGGTCCAGCGGCGCTCATGAATCGCGGTGGCGGGTAGTTCGGCAATGTTCTTGGCCTTTAATAGCGCTTTCAGTGAGTCGTTTTTCAGTGATGATGCCGTCGCACCTTTAATCTCGTTGAAGTCGATGTCGAGGTAGTTTTGTAAGGCATTATTGAGCCAGACGATCTTTTTTTTCTTATCAGTCAGCAGCAGCCCGACTGGCGCATCTTGCAGCACGGCGGGGATGGCACCTGAAAATCCCTCTGGAAGTGTCATAACTTACTCCGAAATTTATGTTATTTAGCGGTAACGACTCAGTTTACCCCTGAAATCGGCTATTTTCGCGTTGAAAAATGATCATTTACACTTGTCCCCGAGATTGAAGCGGGATAACCATAAACTCATATTTTTCGCCTTGAACTGACGAATTTCAGCGGCAACCTGAGCAGTTACAATGTAGCGAAGCCTTTGTACGATTAATCTTTTGCCCACTGCCGGCGTTAAAAGCGCGCTCAAGCGGTCATTTATAGCGATAAACTCCCTTATTCCGTGCGCTTCTGCCTTGTCAGAGAACAAAACTCCGGCTCGTGCAAAGCTCTCTTAGCACGATTATGTCTGACCTTAAGGCAAGTTTCTATCATTGTCCGTTAATAATGTCTATTGTTTGCGTTGAATTGCTTCGCTTTTATTAAATGACATTTATTTTGCCTCTTTATTAGAGGGCGCTATATCGGCTCTGAATTCCAGTTATTCCCCCCGGTTTGTATTGATTTCTTGTTGTTGTGATCGATCTCTAGCTTTAGCTTAAAGGGCCGATACGTTTTTATGGATTTTGAGTCATTTTAGAGATGGGTGCCGGGAGATTCCGCGCTGGATATCAAGACGATAAAAAAACGTTTTTTGGGACTTAACCGTGAGCGTATAAGACGCACGCGAGATGTCCTCCGCACTCGCCAGCGCGATGTGATGGACGTTCTAACGTTGCTGTTTCATGCGAACCATCCTTCTTTTCCTGGTTATATCTCAAAGAATACGCCAGTGGGCGTGGCGGATTATCAACCTAGTAAAACCACGCTTGACGCGGCTAAAAAACTGGTGCGTAGCTTTGATTATAAAAAGAAGGCATTGCCTCGTTACGATATTCACTCGATGTTTTTGATGGGTAGTAGTGGCACCATTGCTTACTCGGAAAACAGTGACTTTGACATTTGGCTCTGCCACCGCTCGGATCTTGCTGGGCCGCAGCTAGACGAACTGCAGCAGAAAGCAGAGGCGATCGAAAAGTGGGCGGATGAGTTTGGCCTGGAAGTGCATTTCTTTCTAATGGATGCTGAAAAATTTAAAGAAGGCAGGGTGGTTGAGCTGTCGGTTGAAAGTAGCGGCAGTGCGCAGCACCATTTATTGCTTGAAGAGTTTTACCGGACGGGCCTTTTACTGGCTGGCAGATACCCCGTTTGGTGGTTGGTGCCACCGCATGAAGAGAAAAACTATGACGCCTATGTGGATCGATTAAAGCTACGGCGTGATATTCGAGATAGTGAGACCATCGATTTTGGTGGCTTGCCAGATGCGCCGGCTGAAGAGTTCCTGGGTGCTGCGTTGTGGCAGTTATACAAGGGCGTGGATTCCCCTTATAAGGCGGTGCTAAAACTGATGTTGATGGAGACTTATGCCAGTGAGTATCCCCATGTTCGCCTGCTATGTACGCAGTTCAAACAGGAAATTCACGATGGTGAGATCGATATGGTTAGCCTTGACCCCTATATCATGCTGTATAAAAAATTGGCAAATTACCTCTCTGGCCCAGAGCAGGAAGAGAAGCTTGAACTGGTGCGGCGTTGTTTTTATTTTAAGGTGAACGAGCAGCTGGGTAAATCAGTCGATGAAAAGTATATGACCTGGCAACGTGAGGTGATGGGTGATTTGACCGCTTCGTGGAGTTGGACACAGACCTATATGGCGATGCTGGATACGCGTGCGGAATGGAAAATCAATCGCGTGATTGATGAGCGACGCAGTCTGGTCGGTGCGCTAACGCAGGGGTATCAATTTTTGTCGCAATTTGCGCGTGAACATGTGCAATTATCAATGATTAGTCAGCGTGACCTGCATATTCTTGGACGTAAACTTTATGCGGCCTTTGAGCGTAAAGCAGGCAAAATCGATATCATTAATCGCGGTGTCTCGGATGATGTGGTTGAGAGCCATTTGACCTTTTATCGTGCTGGCGATGATGGTGGTTGGATGCTTTTTCGAGGAAATGTTGGCAGTGAAGAGATGAGGGATCATAAACCACTTAAGCGAGCGCATAGTGTGGTTGAGCTGACGGCGTGGTGCTTTTTTAATAAATTGGCAGATGATCGCACAGTCGTCGTGCTGCAGGGCAAAGAGACGCACATTAATATGAACGAGGTTCGTGCCATTAATCGTGTCCTTGATAATTTGTTTCCGGGTGGAAAGTTGATTGCGAGTAGCATGGAAGACCTGACCGATACGCCGCGAATGATACGTGCCGCACTGCTGGTGAATGTGGCAGATGAGGTAATGGATATGCATGTGCGTGATGGTAAGCACATGACCAGTAACCGAACCGATGCGCTGAGCTACGGTGGTGTCTGCAATAACCTGATTAATTCGTTTGATTTTGTTTTCCAGACCAGTTGGCAGGAGGTGTTAACCTTTCGTTATACTGGGCCTAAAGGCGTGCTAGATTGTCTTCGTGCTTATGTTCAGTGGATCCCGCGCTCCAAGGGCGTTCAGCCACCGGCGGTTAAAATTCAGTGTGATGCCTCTGGTCGAGCCATGGTGATTCAGAAGCGGATTGAAGAGCTTTTTGAGGATGTGACGAGTTGTTTTTACAGTGGTTCAAACCCAGAGACGGTACGCTATCTTTTTTGTATTGGCCGTGTTTATTACCTGTTACAGATTGAAAATGATGCGCTGGCCTATACACAGCACGAAACCTTTAATGACATGCTAAACAAGCTTTCTGAGCCGAGCGAGAATTTCACAACAGTGGCCGTTGATCGTTATGCATTGAAAAACACATTAATGCCCATGGTCTTTCGCCTTAATAAAGAAGGGGTGATACAAGTTTTTTACCAGCTCGATGGACACTTTGTTGACGTCTATGTGGTGGATGAAAATGGATCGCTTTACTACCAGCGGGCGGAAGATCAAAACCCGGAGGTGCTGCTCAATCAATACCGTCGTTTTTTTGATTCGGTGACGTATCGTCAAATGATTCAGCGTGGTGATTCTCCTATTGGCAGCGATAAGGAGGATGCCTCAAAAATACAATTCTTTCAGGCGGTTCGTGGCCGTGATCGGCGGCTGATATTGCAGCGCAAGACCATCGAAAGCAATGTGGCCGCTGGCGGTTACTTTAACCTGCAGGTGATTGGTGAAGATGTGGGCGACGGCAAGTCCATGTTTACCATCTACTGTAACGATGTGGAAATGACCTCGTTGGAATTTGGCGATGGGCTATTTAGCGAAGTGGCGCGGCATGTGCTGCAGCAGCGCAAGAGCGGCCTACTTTATCCTATTTATATTACGGATATCGATATCCCTGCAACCTTATTGGGAATGGACTCATCAAGAAACACGCAGACAATCAATTATCTGAATTACAAGCGTTTTATTGAAGCGAAGTTAAATACAGAGCTCAAAGCGATTGCTAGTCGCACGAATAGCCCAGATCAAGTGGCCTGATCTCCCTTTTTCTGAATAAGACTTTTTAATTTTGGCTAATCTAATTTCTGGATTCCCGTGAGAGCGTTTATACTGACCCTTTTTTTCGGGAAGCACCATGTTTCAACTCTCCATTCCTCGTGATTTTTTACGACTCGTGAGCTGCTCTGCAGTGGTTTTATTGTTAATCGGCTGTGGCCAAAAGGGCGATCTCTATCTACCTGAAGCCATTCAGTCACTGAATATAGTCGTATTTTAAGATGGATCATTTTAGTTATCAAAATGGGCAGCTCTGTGCCGAAGAGGTCGAGCTTGCTCAGATCGCAGCCGAGTACGGCACCCCTTGTTACGTCTACTCCCGTGCCACGCTGGAGCGTCACTGGCGCGCCTTTGATGATGTCTTTGCTGGGCACGACCACCTGATCTGTTATGCGGTTAAGGCCAATTCAAACCTTGCGGTGTTGAATTTGTTTGCGCGCCTCGGTTCTGGCTTTGATATTGTCTCGGTTGGTGAGCTGGAGCGGGTGATCGCGGCCGGCGGTGATCCGAGTAAAGTGATTTTCTCCGGCGTCGCAAAAACTGCCGCTGAAATGCGCCGAGCGTTGGAAGTGGAGATTCTCTGTTTTAATGTTGAGTCAGAGGCAGAGCTAGATCGTCTCAACTCGGTTGCTGCGGAAATGGGCGTACTGGCCCCAGCATCACTACGGGTTAATCCTGATGTCGATGCGCAGACCCACCCCTACATTTCAACTGGGTTGAAAGAAAATAAATTTGGTATTGATATTACGGTTGCGCCAACAGTTTGTGCGCGTGCCACCGCGATGTCGAATATCAACCTGATTGGGATTGATTGTCATATTGGCTCACAGTTGACGGACGCCGCGCCATTCACGGCCGCGTGTGATCGCTTGTTGCTGTTACTCGAAGCGTTGGCAACACTGGGGATTGAAATTCATCATCTCGATCTCGGTGGTGGCCTTGGCATCACCTATAACGACGAGACGCCACCCTCGCCAGCCGTCTATGCCAATGCACTGCTCAGTAAACTGGGCGGACGTGGTTTCACCATCATTCTTGAACCGGGCCGCGCAATCGCCGGTAATGCAGGGGTGATGTTGACCGAGGTTGAATACCTCAAAGGTAATGATTATAAAAATTTTGCGATTGTCGATGCCGGCATGAATGATCTGCTACGACCGTCGCTCTATGGTGCGTGGCAGGCGATTATTCCCCTACAACAGGGATCGAAAGCAGAGGCAAAAACCTACGATATCGTCGGTCCAGTCTGTGAAACCGGTGATTTCATCGGTAAAGAGCGCGAACTCGCACTGGAGCAGGGTGATTTGCTGGCGGTACGTTCCTCCGGTGCTTATGGCTTTTCGATGAGTTCGACCTATAACTCACGCCCGCGTTGTGCCGAGGTGATGGTCGATGGCGACAAGAGTTTTCTGGTTCGTCGTCGTGAGACGGTTGAAGAGCTCTACCGAGGTGAGTCGATCCTGCCGGATTAATGCCTCATGCAACGCATTCCCGAAGCTGATTTAATGGATGATGGCGCACAGGCGAAAGCCTATGCCGAGGCTGACTTCAGTGAGCCTCATGAAAACTTCATTGCGCTGTTTAAACAGCAGTGGCCAGGGTGGGATGTCATTGGGCGAGTGCTCGATCTCGGTTGTGGCACGGCCGATATTTCAATCCGTTTTGCGCGCGCCTTTGCCGGTTGTGAAATCGAAGGGGTCGATGGTGCTGATGAAATGTTGGCCTATGGTATCAGGGCGGTGGCAGCCGCAGGGCTATCAAAGCGGATTGATCTTCGGAACGTTTATTTGCCTGATGAAACGCTAGAGCAGCCGCTATTCGATGCGGTGATCAGTAATAGTCTGCTGCATCACCTGAAAGAGCCGATGACGTTATGGCAGACGATTAGTTTTTGTGCCAAACAAAATACAGATGCGGGCACGCCAGTGTTTGTGATGGATCTAATGCGACCTGACAATCAAGCAGAGGTGTTGCGACTGGTTGAACGGTATGTCGCCTCCGAACCGGAGGTGTTGCGACACGACTTTCACCACTCACTCTATGCCGCCTATCGGGTCGATGAAGTACGCGCGCAGCTCGATGCTGCGGGTTTGCATCAGTTAACGGTCCAAGCCGTCAGTGACCGCCATCTGGTTGTCGCAGGGCTGCTATAAAACTTCGGTCAGTATATACCCGTAGCGATTGAGATTTAGGTTTCATTGCACGCCCTCTTCATTCCATGGCAGCGTTGAAATTCCTCGCAATAGTCCCGCTA
>NVTY02000085.1 GCA_002401765.2 Thiotrichaceae bacterium | reverse complement strand
TTGTCCGCTGGAGCTATTTGTGTACGCCCAGCATGGGCATGAACTAATGAGGTGAAAGTCCTCTGTAGGAAGATCACCGTCGAATACCATGTTGTTAGTAGACGATAACTACTAGCGAATGGCAAGGGCCAATCCGCGAGGATTGGTCTGAAGGAAGCCGGACGCAAATCTGCGAGCTGATGAACAAAAACATCATATGAGGCGTAGGCTGGAGGCGAGTCAGCACAAGATGACGAAGCCACGTGATCTAACGGCCACCGTAAATGATGCAGCAGTGCGCCCGAACGCAATGACAAAGTGCCCTTGGGGTGCAGGGACAGTTCATGCTCTTATACCCCTCAAGGCGGGTAAGCGCTCAACAAACCCCATCTAACATCTACCCCCGCCCCTTGCTATCGTCTTGATTTCAGCACCATCAAGGCGAATCGTATGAAATCAGCACAGAAGAAAGACTTCTGGCAACGGCACATTCAGGCGTGGGAACAAAGTAAGCTTCCACAGAAGGCTTATTGTCAACAGCACAATATTTCCTATGCCAATTTTGGTTATTGGCGGACACGTTTAAAGCGCCTGGAAAATCCAGTGCCGAAGCTGGTGCCAGTGACATTAACGCGGCCTACGATGGTGATAATGACGCTATCAATGGGTATTCGTATTGAGGTGCCAACGAATGCACTGGCGGAGGTTTTATCGGTGGTTGTTCGCAGCCAACAGGAGATCAGTTGATGCTGCGGCCTGATAATGAGATCCAAGTGTATCTGTATAGTGAACCGGTTGATATGCGTAAGTCGATGAATGGTTTGTCGATCTTAGTCGAGCAGGAGATGGACCTGTCGCCGACCATCGATGCGCTGTTTGTCTTTTGTAATCGTGGGCGAGATAAGGTTAAGCTACTCTGCTGGAAACGTAATGGGTTTATCGTTTGGTATAAGCGTTTAGAAAAGCAGCGCTTTCGTTGGCCCAGCGCTGGTGAGACCCTGAGCGTGACGGGGCAGGAGTTAAACTGGTTGCTGGATGGCTTTGATATTGTTAATCACCCACCGCATTCAGCATTGAATTTTAGCTCGGTAGCTTGACCGTTCAATGGTAAAATACGCGCATGCGCGCGACAAAAAAACAGTCATTAGAATCCCTTCCCTCTGATCCAGAAAAACTAAAATTAATCATCATGAAATTGTCTTCACGCGTTGCTGCGCTTGAAGAATATGTGCTGTTGGGACGCGCCAATAAATATGGGGCCAGTTCAGAAAAATCAGTCGATCAACGTGAGATGTTTAACGAAGCCGAGTTGTCGGTGGTGGCTGAATCGGTACTGGTTGAGCAGACCGCAGCGCGTGAAGCGCAATCAAATACCATCGCAGATAAACCAAAAAATAAGGCCGGCCGCAAACCCTTACCCGGTAGCTTACCGCGCATTCGCATCGAACATCGCATACCGGCAGCCGAACAAGTGTGTGGTTGCGGCTGCCAACGTGTTGAGATCGGTGAAGTCACCAGCGAGCAGTTAGATATTATTCCCGCCAAGGTGCAGGTCATCGTTAACGTACGTAAAAAATACGCCTGCCAACATTGTGAATCAGGGGTCATCACCGCCCCCTTACCCGCGCAACCCATCCCTAAAAGCAATGCCAGCCCCGGTATGCTAGCTCATGTCGCCATCGCCAAGTATCAGGATGGTCTGCCACTACACCGTCAGGAAACGGTGCTCAGTCGCAGTGGTGTTGAGATCCCACGCAACACCCTGGCCAACTGGATGATCAAGTCAGGCGAATTAACTCAGCCGCTCATCAACCTGCTTGACGATAAGCTGATCGCTTATCCCATCATGCACTGTGATGAAACGACGCTGCAGGTACTCAAAGAACCCGATAAACAGGCCAGCCAAAAATCCTATATGTGGGTGCGGGTCGGTGGGCCGCCGACACAACCCGTGCGCCTTTTTCACTATGCCGACAGTCGTCGTGGCGAAGTCGTTAGCGCCTTGCTCGCAGGTTACAACGGTTATCTGCAAACCGATGACTATGCCGGATACAACGCCGTATGCGCTGAAAACACCATTACCCAATTAGGTTGCTGGGCACATGCCCGGCGCAAGTTTATCGATGCGCAGAAAGCCGCCACAGGGAAAACCGGGCGAGCAGGGAAGGCTGACGTTGCCGTCCGACTGATCGCGAAATTGTATGCCATTGAAAAGCGAATCAAACCACTTTCCCCCACAAAAAAGCACGCCGCGAGGCAAACAGAATCATTGCCCATCCTGGCCGATATTCGCCAGTGGCTGGATAAAACCCTGCACCACACGCTACCCAAAGGACTGCTGGGAAAAGCTTTATCATACCTAACCAAGAACTGGAAAAAACTCACGATTTATACAGAAGACGGTCGGCTATCGATCGATAATAACCCAGCAGAAAATGCGATACGCCCCTTCGTCATTGGCCGTAAAAACTGGTTATTCAGTGCCAGCGTCAGAGGAGCGAAATCCAGCGCTAACTTGTATGGCCTGATCGAAACAGCCAAGGCCAATGGCTTAGAACCTTATGCTTATCTTCGGCATGTTTTTAAGGCGCTTCCCCTGGCTGACAATGTTGAGGAGGTCGAGGCGCTACTGCCCTGGAACGTGAGTCTGGAATCAGCTGCCATTAAATGAACTTTTGCTAGATGGGGTTTATCGATCGTTTACCATTATTGGCTGATTTACCCGAGCTAGGTGATTTGAACAATAAAGAGATTGCAGCATTAGTCGGTGTTGCGCCCGTCAACCGCGATAGCGGTAAAATGAGAGGAAAGCGGCACATCCAGGGAGGTCGTGCTTCCATACGAACAGTACTTTACATGGCAACGCTCAGCGCCACTCAATGCAACCCAGTTATTAAGGCGTTCTATAAAAAATTACTCGCCAAAGGAAAGTTTCAAAAAGTAGCACTTACGGCATGCATGAGAAAATTCATCACGATGCTTAATGCAATGGTAAGGGATAAATGCGCGTGGGCGTATTAGTTTTTATTCAGGGATTGACACCACAGTCGCTTGTTAGAGGGATATTACGCCCAACTAACTCCGGACGGCAATTCATAGCTACTGTACTCTAGATGTACTACTCTACGATGAGATGGGTATTTTGCTTTACTTGATGAATGTAAAATATGTGGCCTCATTATTACCGCCCCACCTGCACCTACAATACATGAAGTATATGGTTCTTTCTTAATCCTTTTGTCTATTTCTTCTTGTTTGAGTATTCCTTGGAGATGGGTTCCAGGAATTACTTTTAAGCAACCATTGTCTTCATTTGTAGAATCAATATGTAACCGCAAGGTTACCATTTTATTAAGCACCTCCACGGGTGGCTGTGCATGATGAACACCATCTTTCATTGACCACTGACTCCACCCTTCTTTGTCTATCTTCCTATTTAGAGTTACTGTTTTATCTTGATGCCAAGTAACATACCAATTTTTCTCTGGTGTCTTATCAAAGAATAGTGCCCTAACCAACTTAGCCTCACCTTTCAAGTATTCACTTGCAATTGAAACTATCTTATTATCCAACACAAGTTCCGATATTGATGAAAACCTTTTTTCTAGGTTTCTCACCCCATAAGTTTTAAATTTCATACTATCAAGGTTTATATCAGACTTTACTAGTTCTATAGTTTCAGCTGAAAGCACTGACTCTCGGAGTTCTACACCATCGTTTTCGAATTTCAGTACTGCCAATATTTTTTCCCTCTAACGCTAAGCTAAGCGGCGCGCTTTTCAGCGTCCGCTTGAGCTTTTTGTTAGCTTTTTCTTAATAGCTAAAAATATAAATGTAAAGATAGATACTGCTAAGAAAGAGACTATCAAATTAACAATAGCCACTAAATCAGCAATATCTTCAGCATTAGCTGTTCCATACAGATCAGATGCCCAAATAGCAAAAGGTTTGGGATAAGTGATAAAAATACCAAAGTTATTACGGAAATAGCCGTAAATGTGGAGCAATATAAATGTCCCCGTTATTAACCAAATAATTAAATATTTATACCTTATCATTGGCTTCACCGTACCCAAACCTTACCGTAGCACTCTAACCCCACATCCGGAATTTCTATTGTTTTGGTTCCCTTTAATAGAGCGCGTACTACCTGGAAATCCGTCCAGTCGTTAATGGTGATACAACCTTGACTAATACCGAATTCACCACTTGGATGAAGACGAAATTGCCCGCGCTTTACTTGTTTGCAATAGGTTTCATCGTCTATTTTATTGTCAATAGCATACAGCGCAAACCAGTCATCATTATAATCTACCCCGAATAGGCTTTTAAATCGCTCCTTTAAGCTAGATTGACGATCAAAAATATAGTAATTTCCCTTGGGGATAGGGCCTTTATTTGGTAAACATTGCGACATGGCACGGTTTACGTGTTCGCCTAAACCGGAAAATGCTGGAAATGACGGAGCACCCATCTTAAAAGTACTCATGGGTTTATTGTTCAGTTCAAAACTACAATCAATCATAAGTCTTTCCTTTTTTATTAAAGCTAACGAGGCTGTAGGAAAACCCGTTTTGAGCGCAACGATTTCCCTCAGCGTTAAATATTTTATACACTCATTATTACTCAATATATTTATATTTCA
>NVTY02000084.1 GCA_002401765.2 Thiotrichaceae bacterium | reverse complement strand
TAACACGACGTTGCCACCACGCCCTGCGCCCATCGATGCGTTGATGATGCCGCTATTGATCACCGTGCCATCGGTGCCAAGGACTTCATTAAAAATATAGTGACCGTTCATAAAGTCGAGCGGTTGCATATCCAGCCCGGAGGCGATAATGCCCCCGACATTAATAATAGAAGTAGGGGTGAAAAAGATGCCATTAGGATTAACCAGAATCACCTGGCCATTGGCATCGATGCGACCCGCAATGGTTGAACCATTCTGACTGAGTATTCTATTTAAAGAGATCGCCGATGAATTCGGCTGGAGGTACTGCACGCGCTCATTAGCGCTGATATTATAACTCTGCCAGTCGATCGCCATGTTTTGGCTATTTTGCAAAATCGTGGTGTTGCTGCCGGAGTGGCTAATGGTGCCACTACCACCAACGACTTCACCGCCATCTGGCGCTGCGATGGCCGGTGGTACGGTAACGCCAAATGCCACCATGACAAACAGCGCAAGCGCGTGTCGATTGAGTCGATGAGTTTGATCTGCCACGCTTGCTGTTTTTGTCATTTTGTCTATCTCATTTTGTGGCGTCTTCCTTCTCAGACGTACTAATATTTCTACGCGTTACTCAGCGCTTTCCGTATAGAACACACAATCATTTTATTTAAAGTCACCGCTAAAACTATAAGTGCCGTTATTCATCATCAGTACCAAAGTATTATCTGGCCCAGCATCACTTCGTATCGTAGCCAGCCCGCTATAATTATCAGCTGTCACATCGCCATCAGCACAAGTTCTTAAATCAAACGTGAATTCATAAAAATTGGCATCAACAATAGGAGTGCTAGCTCCTATTATTTGACAAGCATGAAATACTCCTAAAGTAGTATTAGCATCATCAACAACACTACCTACCGCATCAATTTCAAATTCATATTCATCAATGGTCGCATTGCCTCCAATCATTGCCCCCCAAGTATCATTGGTCGTATTCTCAATTCTATCAAGCGAAGCCACCTCATCATTATTGGTGCCATAAAGCAGGCTAAATTCACCATCCCCAAAACCGCTGCCACTTAAGGTGCCAGTAACCGAAGCACCAGTGGTAATTTGTCCAGTTACTGTAGCGGTTGTCACATTGATACCATCTTTATAGATGGTGAACTCAGCAGTATAGTCATTGCCATCAATGCTGGTGATGGTGCCATCGTAAAGCAGCTCTTTTTCCACGCTCATCATCATGATGCGGTTGCCATACACAATCGCCTGAAAATCACCGATACTAATGGTGCTACTACCGCCATCACTGACTGTCGCAGTACCGTCATCAATGTAATACCCGACTGGATTCGCATCTGGTATAGGCTCCACCGGAACCACTGGCGCATTATCACTACTACAACCCTGCAAGACCAACACCATCAATACCAGCAGAATCAACGGGAACATAGCCAGTCGTAAAGGCAGGTTTAATGGGGGCATATTATTATCCTTAGTCAGTATGCGGCGGGCCTTAAATAAAATGGATGAACACATGTTAAGGGCCAAAATAAAACGATGAATTCTACACGTAATCAATCTGCTTTTCGACCAAAAAATAACAAATTCAGCATGCAATATGAAATTTCACGGCGTTGTCCTAAAAAAACAAGGGCATAACGATATAATCTTTTTTACGTTAAATGATGCAGTTACAACACTTGACAGCTGATTCGACAATAATATGACGTTAAAACCACTCTAAACGGCTGGATTGCCATCCACCAACCACGGACGCCAACGCTTCGCGCAAAACGACTATTTCAGGCGCATCATATAATCGGATCTTTTAATCCGGTTTTTGTGAGTTTTTGTGAGAAATAATCAGCTCAGATGTCGTCGGTGCACGCCTTCGAATAACAGATCAGCAAATATTTTAATTATTTAAGACCAAAATATTTCTCGAATAACAAAGCGATAATTAAACAAACCATACCAAAGATCGCCAACAAAAAAGCCGCTATGAATGGCCATCGAAAGCGTTTGTCAAAGTGCTCAATCTTGTCTTCAAGCCCACTTCTTCTAGCGCTCCATTTCCACAGAAAACCACTGGCGTAATTAGGCACGCGAATCATGAGAGCAAAAATACTATCATGCGGAAATTCATAACCATAAACCACTTTATCAATCTCTTTGACACGGGTACGGCCAATGTAAAACATAAGTGCAAGCGATATAAATTCTGAGCTAATAAATAACCCCATCAACACCAAAAAGATAACCTGATTAGGTGACATCGGTGCCTTTTCTACTGATAGACTGCTTCATAGAGGGTATCCCCAGCCATTTCCCCGCCGACACCACCATATTTACCACCAAAATATCCTCCTGCTACCCCGGCAACAATACCGCACCACAACAGGCTGGTACCCGCCGTTTGGATGCCAAAAACCAGGCTACAAGCAACATATGGCCCAAGAACGCCACCACCCACACCACCACCCACACTCCCAACCAACCGGCCACCCTCACTCTCAGATGCCTTCCCACACGACTGATCCGCCCCAACCGTACAAGCCTCATGAATCTTAAGTCCACTCTGCCCCACATCCAGTGCGATACCAACAACACCCGCTCCTCTGAGTGTTCTGGAAAGCCGGGCTACGTTCTTATAGTTTCTTTCAAACCCCGGTATGGAAACCACTCGACCGGGCTGTTGCTTCCATTGATGCAGCATGCTTTTAGTACTCAGGCCCAGGCTGTTTTTGATGTTCGTCTGGTTGACGGTAAACCCCATTCGTGCGTTGCCTAGGATGAGTTTATCCTGAATGCTGGTAACGGCAATGACATGTTTACCATAACGGGTGTAAGATGTAAGCACCCTCCAACCACGGAAAAGACACACTCACGTGTTAGCATTACACAAACTCTTTGTCCAGGGAATCTATGGCCAACTCTACCGACTCTACCGCTGGTACGAGCGCCCGATTCTTGGACCGATACAGCCCGAAAGTTTATCAGACCAATGGGCCGCCAGCGAGTTTGTCCGGCGTCTCAGAATGGAACACGCCGACTGGTTACAAGTCCTTCATGACATGGATGCCATCACAGCCAATAGCCAGCGATCACTCTACTACAGCCAGAAAGACGTGACCAACCTGGTGCTGCAAGAGCGATTAATCGCTTACTCACTGGGCCACCTTGGTGTGTATAACATGGGCGACTATCCGATCATCAACGCGCCGCAAGGTGTGAAATACCACTTCATTCTCGCCAGTCTGTTATTGGTGAGTGAAGCCGACGAAGTGAAATCCTTTCGTAATGAATGGCAACAAGCCGCAGCATTCATCGAAGCGCTTGCGCTCACCGACGAACAACTGGAGCAGCTGATCTCCGGCCTCAACCTCCGCGCCGGGCCAAACCGGGCCGACCGGATTAAAAGCCTGCAAATAGCATTTGCCATGGGCGAGATCGCCGTAGTGATCACCCGCGACAGCGTGGTGGTGCCGAAACGCAAAGGGCCGGAAGACCTGCCTGCTGAATATTACAGCCCTAAACCCTACACACTGGGGCCGCATGAAGAACCGGGGTATGTGCCACCGGAAAATCGGCACTCAGGCTTGCATAACCAGGCAGCATTGGCACCGGATTTTAATACCTCGGCGGAGTCTTTTAAAACCACCCGGCAGGTGGATATGAAAAACCTGTCACCAGAGGATGATGCGGCAGCAGAAGCACTTGATGATCAAGGCTGGAATAAAGACAAAGTCAAACAAGTTCTTAAATCCGGCAACAACTTTACGGAAACCCCTTTCAATCCAGGCGACAAACTGTATGGTTTTAATACCACTGGTCGCCCTCGAAACCTGGACAACTCCGCCTACCTGCTGGATGAAGCGAGTATGGACGATGTCAAAAGTAAATACTTTAAACAAGGTCACTGGGACAAGGAAGGTGTCAAAGATTACCTGGCATTGCCGTGTTTTAACCAAGCCAGCACCATTGATGTGATGGCAGTAACAAAGCCCGCGACGGGTATTCAGTCCACCATTGGTAAAGCCACTGAACTGCTCCGTTACGATGGTGCCGACGGTTATACGACGGGCACAATGGGTAAAATCATGGGTGGCGGCGGCACCCAGATCACCCTGGATACCTCAGCCCTCAAATGACTCCCTGGAAAATAACCCATGCCCAATACCAAAGAACAACGCCTCGACCTCATCGAAAATTGCAGCCTGTTACTGGAAGGTGTACTTAAGCCCTTTAGTCAGACGGACAACACTGCCGCAGGGCGCATGATCACCCAGTGCCAATGGCTCAAAGAGCGGGCAGAAAATCATGATCTACCGTTACCGGTCAAAGAAGGGAAACTGGGCTCATTGCTCTACATTTACACCAATGGCGAACTCTTTACGGCGGATAGCACAAAAGAAGAAATCCACGACACGGAAGTCAAGATGCAGCGGATAATACGGTTAGCGTATGAAGGTCAACTCCTTGCAAAACCCTCATACACCCCCTATACACTGCGTTGCATTGATGCCCTGATAACGCTACTGCAAACTGCCCCTCGACCTCTGAGTCCATATGAACAAGGTTTGATTCCTGATCTGGGGCAACTGAAACGGCTTTTGGACGAAGGAAAAATAGAACCTCCGTTAGGTGCTTATAAACCTCAGTACCCTAATTTTATCAAGGCAGAACGATCCATTCGGGATATTCCCAACGGCAAAGATTATTTTTATACAGTCTCGGACCTTATCTTCAACGGCGTCCGCCCCGATAGCTGGTTAACCCCTGAAGATGCGGACAGAGAGACTCGGAATTTGTAATGGTCTGTTGCCTAACCTTAAAGGTTTGGGATAAAAAAGGTGTTAAAGGTTATCTAAGGTTATCTAAGGTTATCTGGCGCTACCCTGTTTCAACGCTGCCAGCCAAATTGATGTGATGGCAGTAACAAAACCCACGACGGGTATTCAGTCCACCATTGGTAAAGCCACTGAACGGCTACGCTATGACGGTGCCGACGGTTATACGACGGGCACCATGGGTAAAATCATGGGCGGCGGTGGCCGTCAGATTACCCTGGATACCTCAGCCCTCAAATGACTCCCTGGAAAATAACCCATGCCCAATACCGAAGAACAACGCCTCGACCTTATCGAAAATTGCAGCCTGTTACTGGAAGGGCCATTAAAACCCTTTAACCAGACAGACAACACTGCCGAAGGGCGCATGATCACCCAGTGCCAATGGCTCAAGGAACGGGCTAAAAATCACGACCTGCCATTACCGGTCAAAGAAGGAAAACTGGGCTCATTGCTCTACATTTACACCAATGGTGAACTCTTCACGGCAGATAGCACAAAAGAAGAAATCCATGACACAGAAGTGATCATGGAGCGAATAATAAGCTTGGCGGATGAAGGCCAACTCCTTGCAAAGCCTCCTTACATTCCGTACGCCCTGCGCAGTATTGATGCTTTGATTACCCTGTTGAAAACCGCCCCTCGGCCATTGAGTCAATATGAACAGGGTTTGATTCCGGACCTGCAACAACTGCGGCAGCTTTTAGAT
>NVTY02000083.1 GCA_002401765.2 Thiotrichaceae bacterium | reverse complement strand
TGTTAACAACAATGCAAAACTGAGCCACCTCAACACTTGAAAAGTGAGCCACTTAACGCACACTGATGCTTTTTAGAAATAGAGGGCATCATGATTTCAAACGAGGAACTCATGACAATCAAGATACTCAAGCAACAAGGTTACTCTCAGCGTGCCATTGCGAGGCAATTGGGACTTTCACGTAATACGGTTAAAAAGCATATCCTATGCAAGGAAGAGACACCGACATATGCGACTCGACCGACCAAGCCGCATAAACTTGATCCATACAAAGACTATCTCAAACAACGCATCGCTTCAGCCACCCCAGTTCATCTCTCAGCCGTGGTCTTAATGCGAGAAATTAAAGCCAAAGGCTATGAGGGTGGCATCACCCGTTTACGCCACTATCTAGTGACGCTGCGTGGAATAAAGGGTGCAGAACCCGTGGTACGTTTTGAGACAGCGCCCGGTAAACAGATGCAAGTCGACTGGGGGCAGATGAGAGGCGGTAAAAAACCATTACACGCCTTTGTCGCGGTACTGGGTTACAGCCGCGCACTCTTTGTTCATATCACCGATAACATGCGCTATGAAACGCTAGAGGCCTGCCATCGCCTAGCCTTTGAGTACTTTCAAGGTATACCTCAGCAGATTGGGTACGACAATATGAAAACGGGGGTGATTGAACGCCATGCGTATGGTGTGGGGCAGCATAAATTTCATCAAGGCTTTTATCCGTTTTCCAAAAGCCAAGGGTTTATGCCGAAGCTTTGTAAGCCTTATCGCCCACAAACGAAAGGCAAGGTGGAGCGCATGGTGCAATATGTGCGCAACAATTTCTATGCCCCTCTATCAACCCAATTATCCGCATCAGGGTTAACGTTAGATATTGATACGGCCAATATTCAGCTCATGCCCTGGTTAAATGACATTGCGAATGTTCGGATGCATAACACGATAAAAGAGCAGCCAATGATACGTTTGATATCAGAGCGGCCTTACTTGCAAGCACTCCCCCTCGTGCAGCCCGCTGCCCCACCTACGGCAGCGATACAAGAAAGAGTGCCGGCTTTACCTGATTACCCCGCTGATGCTCTGCATCATGACCTGAGTTGTTATGATGAAGTGCCCACCATGAGGGCTTCACAATGAACCTGGTGCATGAGCGATTAAATGCACTGGCTGATCCGCTTAAATTACAAGGCATGGCGGTGCATGCGATGGATTTAGCGCAACAAGCAGCCAGGCAGGAGTGGGATTACCTGACCTTCTTTGAAAAGATTCTACAAGCAGAAACCGCTGAGCGTTTTTCGAAAAAACAACAGATGTTCATCCGCATGGCAGGCTTCCCTAGCCTTAAAACATGGGATGACTTTGATTACCAATTGGCATCGGGCGTGCCTAAACCCATGATTCAACAACTGGAGAGCTTAGCCTTCATAGAACGTGCTGAGAATGTGATATTACTCGGCCCATCCGGAGTAGGGAAAACCCATATTGCCAGCGCACTGGGTTACAAAGCAGTTCAAACCGGGATTAAAACACGCTTCACCAGTGCATCAGACCTCATCCTTCAGCTTTCAATCGCTCAACGCCAAGGGAAATACAAAGCAGTCATGCAGCGCAGTGTGATTGCCCCAAAGCTCTTAATCATTGATGAAATTGGCTACCTTCCTTTTGATGCCAATGATTCAAAGCTCTTGTTTGATGTTGTCGCCAAACGCTATGAAAAGGGCTCCATGATTTTGACCAGTAACCTCCCATTTGGGCAATGGGGGCAGACCTTTGCGAATGACACAGCGCTTACATCGGCGATGCTTGACCGTATATTGCATCACTCACACGTGGTGCAGATTAAAGGGGAAAGTTATCGTTTAAAAGAGAAAAAACAGGCCGGATTAATGGGGGATACCAGCGCCTTAATTAAATAGTACTGGCTCACTTTTCACCTGATGGAGTGGCTCAGTTTTCAGGTGTTGTTGACAGCTGTCTTATTAGTTTAGATAAAACAGATGTAGGTCAAGCTTGTTTTCGATCAGATCGATGCAGTGCATACTCAAACGTCCCTGACTGCAACATTTTTTGGTTATGCCTTATTGCTTGATGATTATTCAAAACTTGCAATCTTTTCTTGGCAAAGTTTTTTTGTTAAATCTTGTAAAACCTGCACCCGCTCGGCTAACCACAGGAGTTCTTCTTCCGTAATTTTATAATACTCCGAATAGCGTGCATCGACATAGGCTTGTTTGAGCAATTGAAAACGACGACGATACATTTTTTTATCTTGTGGAAATACCGCAGTAATGCGTTCATCCTGTGAGATGGTCAGCGAATTAAGAAGTTTCAGGTTGTGCGTGTTTGGTTTGTAGCTGGTTAAGACTAATAGCAAACAGGAATAAAAACGCTCTGTGGCTTGGTGCAGTTCAAAGGCTGCTATTTTTAGTTCTTTATCTTTTGCAGCATACTTATATTGCTTCAGAAAACCATTTGCACTATCGAACCATTGATCATAATTTTTTTCCGCGATGGCTTTATATTCTCCCGAACTGAGATTGCCTGCTTCCGCCAGTTCACGTTGATCGGTTTCATACAGCACGATGCCTTCTCGTTTGATATCGGAGAAAAAGTATTGGCCCTTAATCAGCGCATCATTCACTTCGTCCAAGGTGTGAATGAGCAGGTTTAAAGGTGGGCGAACCTGTAACTCGATTCGGTCTTCAGCGCGATCCCACAATTTATAGTCTTCAAGCAGTTTATTGTGATTGACGATCACGAGAATATCGTAATCACTGACATAACCGCGGGCAGGATCATTCACCCATTTTCGGGTGGCATGACTACCAAACAAGATGATTTTTAATATCCGGCTGTGTTTTTTCTCTCCGGTGGAAAAATCAGTGATTTGCTCCAATTCATCGCGCAAGACAGCTACGATATGAGCCAAATGCTTTCGTCTTGAGGCGGGTAAATGATCGAGGTTTTTATTCATCCGCTCATATTACTATTATCAATAGCCAAGTTCAAAACTATACAGGGATTTTGGGCATAACTTATAAGCATTTATCCGCTGTGCGCAGCATGGCGCATAAATGTCTGGTCGAGTAAGCAAGGGAAGTTTCACCCCAAGCTTCTCACAGAATCGTACGTGAACCTGTCGATTCATACGGCTCTTATCATTCAGTCAAGCACGTAGCAAGCTCCAGTGGACAAAATAATTCGGCTTTGCACTCTTTATGCGTTTCACCCAATTATCTGCTTTCTTGAAATTACTACCTTGCTTCTTGTATTTCCTGATCACCCATCGATAAATCAGTTTGTCTAGATGGTGCACCAGAAATAACAACTCAGATTGGAAGAATGCACCGTAGTATTCAATCCAGCCGCGCACGACAGGATTCAATATGTTGGCTAGCTCTTTCACTGAGAGATCACTTCTTTTATGCAAACACCGCTGTCTTATCTCTGAAAAAATGGCTTTCTTCGCTTTTGGGGCAATCGCTGGCGAGAAGTTAACAAAATACTGTCCATGCCTGTTGCGCAAAGGCCTTGGCCGAAAACAGAAACCCAAAAAATCAAAGCTATGGCGTTTATAATCTTCAGTGCGGTTGGCATCCTTGCAGTAGACAATTTTTGTCTTCTCAGGATGTAGCTCCAATCCACACTGTTCCAGTCGCTTGGCTATTTCAGATTTCAGCTTTACTGCCTCTGCTTCTGTATTACAGTGCACAACCGCCTCGTCGGCATACCGTTCAAATGGATTCGATGGATAGGTGCTCTGCATCCAATGATCGAATGCATAATGTAAAAACAGGTTTGCAAGCAAGGGACTGATCACGCCTCCTTGGGGGGTTCCCATCGTGCGTGATTCAATCTCACCGTTCGGTAACTGTACGGGAGCCTTCAACCATCTTTCTACATAGAGCAATACCCATTTCTCCGTGGCATGCTTTTTAACTGCTCTCATCATCAAGTCATGGGGTATGTTGTCAAAGAACCCTTTGATATCCATGTCCACCACCCAATTATGTTTCCAGCAACGCTTCCGAGCCAGCGAGACCGCTTGCTTGGCTGAACGTTTTGGTCGATAACCATAGGAATCAGAATGGAATATGGATTCCAGTTCTGGTTCAATATGGTTCTTTACCACCATCTGGGCAATTCGATCTGCAACCGTTGGGATTCCCAGCGCCCGCATTTCCCCGTCACCCTTGGGTATCTCCACCCGCAGTACAGGTGGCGGAAGGTAGCTTCCTGATGACATCCGGTTCCATATCTTATACAGATTATTTTTCAGATCGTCCTCAAACATTGCGATTGATTGCTGATCTATACCGGCGGCCCCTTGGTTGCTTTTTACCTTCAGGTAACTGTCCCAAACAGCTTGTTTAGAAATATCAAATGACTTCATCTTACTTAATGAGTTCCTCCGGACGTTGTCCGTTGTCACATGAGTAAAATAGAATGATTTGCCCCCTTCACTCCGGCTTCATTACAGAACCTTCATCACTACTACGAGACAATCCGCCCCTGTGCTCTGTATTGGATACTCTTCCTCTTTCGAGTTTCTCTCCTTAACACCAGAACGACAGGTTCCCACGTTCCATACATAAGCCTGTACTAAATTCGTGCCATCTCTATACCGGTCGCCGCAGGGTCAGTCATCGGATATCCACCCTGCTTATCCTGAGAAAGTCCAAGATCCTCAGTTTTGACAACATCTATCGGTTTTTCGATACCTCATCAATGGTTCACTTGCGTTCACCTCTTTAGTACTCACCTGACATTTTTTTTTAATGCCTTTTCTCAATCGCTCACTACCATGGCTCTTTACCGCAGCAGCATTGAGTGGTTTGAAACCTGCTTCCGAAAGCCGATTACGAAGGGCCTTCCTTCATCTTATAAACAGCTCTAAATCCTTACGGATTTATTCGTGGCACACTTGGACTAAGGCGCTTACCGCACTCAGTCGCAGTGTCTAACTATATGGGAATTGCTTTTACTTGCCTTGTCCAAATCCGGCACGTTAAGCCTGTGCCATTCCCTTTTGACCGCACCATACGTTGTTTTCAGTCTATCTTTTTATACCAGGATATACAAAATAACGCATTTATTGGCCATTCGACCCAATGAAGCCCCAGGCAGTCGAGTGCCTGCGCAACGAAGTTAACTTTTACGGCTAATCTAGCTTACATATTGTCGTCGTTCACCGCACAACCGCCTTCTCGGCGATGACCTGAAGCGTGCCCGCTTTGCACTTTGGGCAGAGGCAGCGTGGGGTTGTAATAGGCTCGGCCATTTTTTGTTCTGTGCGCTGGCTTAATGAGGCTTCATTGGATTGTGTGATATAGCCACGTATCTTCGCTAGCTTTTCCTTGCGGCATCGGTTTGATAGAAAACCGTAGTGTCTGATTCGCATTAGTCCCTTGGGCAGTACATGCAGTAAAAACCATCGAATAAACTCTTCGCCACTGAGGCTCATCGATTGACGTTTGGCTTTTTTTCGGTAGTCCTGCCAGTCGAAGGTGACCTGTTCATCGGTGATACGTTGTAAGCGGTGATTGCTGATCGCAATCGTGGCTGTATTGTGCTAGGTATTTTACAACTGTGTCAGCCTGGGTGAGATAAGACTTGGTATAGACCACCCACGCTTTTTTCATTAATACACCGGGTCGTTCATCGACCTGTTGTGCCATCGTGATGCGTGAGAGTTCACCTTTTTCATCGGCCTTTCGAATGGCGCATGGCTACACTACTCTCGGCACATCATGCGACAATAATAAGGAAACAGGCATTACCTCGCCATAGCGATGGCTCAACGACAATGATCTATACCCACGTTATTAAATAAACCTGAAATATCAGTACTTAGCACGCTGGAGATCCAATAAACACAGACTAACGCCATCTCACTAATAATGCTTCATAAGTAACGATAACGTTATCGTTATTTCGTTTTCTTGCCCCACCCAACACCACCTTCACTTTACCCAACATCATCTTCAGCGCAGCAGCATGATCACTTTCATTAAGCCCACCCACTTCCAAAACCCTCTCCAATGCCTGAATCCGAAAACGATCCATCCCCCAATGTTTTCGAGAGAGCTGGTCTTCATGGCCGCCATATTTCTGAATCAACGGCTGATCACAATAGAGCACTGGGTAGCGGCAGGTGATGCGCAGCCACAGGTCGTAGTCTTCGCAGGCGGGAAGTGTTTCGTCAAACAGGCCAACATCATCAAAGATTGAGCGGTGAATCATCACCGCGGAAGGTGAGATGGCACACAGTGGCAGACAGTCCTGAAATATCCAGCCGCCTTTTTTGCTGTGTTTTTTCATCTGATTGACGCGAACGCCGTTGCGAATCCAGATCTCATCGCCATGCACCAGTTTGAATTCAGGTTCACTGGCCAGAAGTGCGAGCTGTTTTTCCAGTTTTTTCGGCAGCCATTCATCATCAGAGTCGAGCAACGCTATCCATTCACCGCTCGCGACTTCGATACCGCGATTGCGCGCGGCACTCACGCCGCTATTTTGCTGCTTGATGAGTTTGATCTGGGGGTAATGCTCACCAAGCCATGCAACGGTGCCATCAGTCGAGCCATCATCGACGATAATCAGCTCATTTGCCGGATGCGTTTGCACCATTACCGATTCAATCGCCCGTGGTAACGTTTCGATTCGATTGTAAGTCGGAATAATGACAGAAATGGACGGCATGAGCGTAAGAAATCCTATAAAATAAAGAGGGAATTATCTCATCCATATGACGAGCACACAGCATTGAATTTTTCACAAAAAAAGGGTGCTACCACAGAATGGCAGCACCCTTTTTAAACATCGACCCTGCCTGAGAATTAAGCAGACTTTTTCTTAGCGGCTTTAGCGGCTGATTTTTTCTTAGCGGCGGTTGCTTTTTGCTTAGCGGCAGCTGCTTTAGCGGCTGATTTTTTAGCTTTTGCTTTGGCTTTAGCCGCTACATTCGCTTTACGGTCGAATACTTTTTCCCACTTGGCTGTAAAAACAGCAATAGCAGCCTGCTTAGCTTGGTCTTTTGCGATTCCAGCGCTTACTTCACTAGCAGCATCTGCGGTGATTACAGCAGCCGCTTTAGATGCAGCCACTTTCTCAGCCAGTGCAGCATTTGCTTTGTCAAAAACATCCGCAGCACGAGCGACTGCTTTTTTAGCCGCTGCTGTTTTCTTAGCTTTAGCATTGGCCTTAGCGTTAGCAGCCTTATCTTTCGCTACAGCCACTTTATCTGCGGCGTCGGCTGATGCTTTATCAGCACGCTCAGACTTAGCAACCGCTTTTGCTAAAGTAGCAATAGACTTTGCGTGATCTTTATTAACAGGTGCTGCTGTTAGCAATGCGCTGCTTGTAGGTGCTGCTGCTTTTTTCTTAGCTGCACGTTTTTTGGTGGTTGGATTTTTAGCAGCTGTCTTTTTAACTGCGCTCTTTTTGGTTGTAGCTTTTTTATTATCGACCATGATATTCCTTATGATTAAAAAATGATGCCGCCTCTGATTAAGTCATAACAACAAAACTTCGTTCACGAATTAATCAGAGGCGCGCCATTATAATCACAATACTTGAAATTTTCCAAATCCATCTTCAATTACGTATAATCGCAAGGTTAAAATAATAGGATTTAAAACTAAATTTAATGGCCAAAAGTGGGTTGATAAAACAATTTCACAACGTGATTATTGGAAAGATGATCTGGGTTTTTATGGCCATAAACGAGCAGTAATATCGAATTAAAAATGAAAAGATAAGTCAGGCTCTCAATCTAAATATAAAAAACAGCTCACTCGATGGCTGTTACTTAAATTCGAACTTTGCGGATAATGCTCACCACATTTAGCCATTGTCTTAGGACAACGTGTATGAAAATGACAACCTGCTGGCGGCGAGGCTGGAGAAGGTAGGTCGCCTTCTAGGCGAATCAAGGTTCTCCCTTCTGCTTTATCAATCACCGGTATCGCAGAGATTAATGCCTGGGTATAAGGGTGTTGCGGATTATTTAGCACGTCTTCGACGGTTCCCTGCTCGACAATCCGCCCAAGATACATCACCGCTACCTCATCAGCCAGGTAGGAAACCACGGAAAGATTATGGGTAATAAAGAGATAAGAGAGTCCCATCGTCTGCTGCAACTCTTTTAAGAGGTTTAGGATTTGCGCCTGTACTGAGACATCAAGTGCGCTAGTCGGTTCGTCACAAATAATCAATTTAGGGTTCACCGCCAGGGCTCGTGCAATACAGATGCGTTGACGCTGCCCGCCTGAAAACTCATGTGGATAACGGTCACGCACATTGAGTGGCAAACCGACCTGCCCCAGTAATTGATCAACCCGCGCCAATTGTTCGGCATCACTGCCCCCAATCCCAAGCGTCACCATCCCTTCTCGGATAATATCGACCACCTTCATCCGTGGGTTCATCGATGAGAAGGGATCCTGAAAGATAATTTGAAAATCATTACGACGAGAACGCAATGCGGCATCGCTGATCTGCGTAAGATCATCCCCCTCAAACAACACCTCGCCACTGGTGGGCCGGTTCAATTGTAAAATTGCCTTGCCGACGGTGGTTTTGCCACAACCCGACTCACCTACCAGCGCCAATGTGCGCCCCTTTTCAATCTGCAATGAGAGGCCATCGACTGCATACAATTTTCCTGCATGGCGATTAAACAGGCCATTTCTGATCTGGAAGTGCATTTTAAGATCCCGCACCACTAACAGTGGCGTGGCATCCACTGATTTTTCTGCCTTGCTAGTGGACAACTGACGCTGCGGTAATGTTTCAATGTTGTTTTTGAATGTGCCAATATAAGCAGGGTCAACCATATGACAACGCAGCCCATGCCCAGCCCCCTGATCACTCCAGCGCGGCAGATGCTGATGGCAACTCGCCTCGCTAAAATCACAACGCTCAGCAAAACGGCAGCCGGTGAATGTTGCAGCCAGTGATGGCACGGCACCCTGAATCACCGCCAGAGGCTGGTCTCGTTTTTCAATAGTGGGCAGTGACTCAAACAGTTTCTGGCTATAGGGGTGCTTCGCGCCTGAAAAGAATTGTGCGCGTGTCGCTTCTTCTACCAGTTGACCGGCATACATCACGCCAACGGTACCCGCCATCTCGGAGACCACCCCGAGGTCATGCGTGATCAACAACAGCGCCATGCCGCGTTCCTGCTGTAATTTTTTCAGCAGTGCCAGCACCTGCGCCTGAATCGTCACATCCAGGGCGGTGGTCGGTTCGTCGGCAATCAATAATTCAGGTTCACCGGCCAGTGCCATTGCGATCATCACGCGCTGCTTCATCCCGCCCGAGAGTTGATGCGGATAATCGCCATAACGCTGCAGAGGATCAGCGATACCGACATCATTGAGCAGCGCCTCAACCTTTGCCTTGGCCACTTCACCGTTTACCCCCTGGTGCAGGCGTACCGACTCAGCGATCTGCTCACCAATCGTCACTACCGGGTTAAGCGAGGTCATCGGTTCCTGAAAGATCATCGCGATCCGCTTGCCTCGGATGCGTCGCATCTTTGCATCCGATAGCGTCATCAGATCTTCGCCATCAAACAGCACGCGTCCGCTGTTAATACGGCCAGCGGGCGGTAACAGGCGCATAATCGAAAGGGAGGTCATCGACTTGCCACAGCCAGACTCGCCCAGCAGCGCATAAGTTTCACCGCGATGAATCGAAAGGCTGACGCCGTCCACGGCACGTACCGTCTGCTGATGCCCTGCAAAGGTCGTCACCAGGCCTTCGACTCGGAGTAACGGCCGTTCTTGTGAATGATTCATCTAGATTTATAATACCAGACGCGGTACCGCAGAGAGCAGGTTTTGGGTATATTCCTGCTGCGGGTTACGGCAGATATCCGCCGTCGGGCCACGCTCAACAATTTTACCATTATGCATCACCGCCATTTCATCACTGATGTACTCCACCACGCTGATGTCATGCGTAATAAAGAGTAACGTCAGTCCTTTTTCTGCGCGCAGCTCCATCAACAACTGCAACACTTCGGCCTGCACCGAGACATCCAGCGCGCTGGTCACTTCGTCACACACAATAAATTTAGGGTTCAATACCAGCGCGCGCGCCAGCCCAATACGTTGGCGTTGCCCGCCCGAAAACTCATGTGGGTAACGCCACAGATGATCACCATCGAGCTGCACCCGCTCTAATATCTTACGCGCAATCTCGATCCGTTCATCTTTTGATTCACCAATGCCATGCACCGCCATCGGTTCAATCAATGTACCGACAACCGTCATGCGAGGGTTGAGTGATGACATCGGGTCTTGAAAAATGATCTGCATATCACGCCGAAAAGGGATCATCGCTTTACGCTTTAGGTGGGTGATCTCCTGCTGTTTAAAGGCAATCGTTCCGGCCGTTGAATCAACCAGGCGCAGAATCGCCCGCCCCAGCGTGGTCTTGCCACAACCAGACTCTCCTACCAGCGCCAGTAACTGCCCTTGCGGGATTTTCAGGTCAACACCATCGACCGCTTTGACATGGTCAACCGTGCGCCTGAACAATCCTTTTTTAATCGGGAAATAGACTTCCAGTTGCTGCACATCAATCAACGGTGGCTGTGCTATCTCTTTTGCGGGTGGTGTCACTGGCGGTGGATTCTCGGCCAACTGTAAATCACGTTGACGCTTTAAGTTTTCAGGCAGCGCCGCCAATAGCTGTTGGGTGTAATCATGCTTTGGCTGATGCAACACCTGCTGTAACGTCCCCTCTTCCACAATCTTACCCTTGCGCATCACCGCAACGCGGTCTGCCATTTTTGCCACCACACCAAAATCATGGGTGATAAAGAGGATACTCATCCCCTTGCGTGCCTGTAAATCTTTCATCAGCCGCAGTATCTCTGCCTGCACCGTGACATCCAGCGCGGTGGTGGGTTCATCGGCAATCAAGAGGTCGGGTTCACACGCCATCGCCATCGCAATCATCACCCGCTGGCGCTGCCCGCCGGAAAGACGGTGGGGAAATTCATCCATGCGCATTTCCGGATCGGAAATCTGTACCTGCACCAATGCTGCAATGGCACGACTACGCGCTTCGGCATCATCGATCTCGGGCCTGTGAATCTGTAACACTTCAATAATTTGATCGCCAACGGTAAAAACGGGGTTAAGCGAGGTCATCGGTTCTTGAAAGATCATTGCGATACGCGCGCCGCACACCTTGCGCTTTGTCTCTTCAGGGGCCGTTAACATATCGATCGTTTCGCGTTCGCCATTGCCATCAAGGTTACCACCACGAAAAATGATGCGCCCATCGGGATGGCTACAGATATCTTTGGGAATCAGTTGAATCACCGAGAGTGCGGTAATCGACTTACCGCTGCCCGACTCACCCACGAGGCAAAAAATTTCACCTTTATCGATGCTAAAGCTAACACCATCAACCGCCTTAACAATATTTTTACCAGCGCGCAGGTAGGTCTTAAGGTTATCGACTTGTAGTAACATCCCTACCCCGCCGATTTCTTAAGGTTAGGGTCAATCGCATCACGCAGTGATTCACCCATCAAGTTATAGGCAAAGACGGTGAGAAAGATTGCGCCGCCAGGAAAGAGTGCCATCCACCAGTTAAAGGTCGATGACTGTACCGCCTGGTTTAACATCTGCCCCCATGACGGGTCATCCACCAGCCCCAAGCCTAGAAAGCTTAATGTCGCTTCGGCCAGAATCGCGGAGGCGACACCAAAGCTTGCGGCAACCAGGATGGGCGCAATGCCATTTGGCAACATATGGCGAAACAAGATAGAACGTAACGGCAGGCCACAGGCAGTAGCCGCTTGCACAAACTCCTGCTGACGCAGGCGCAGGAATTCCGCGCGCACAAAACGTGCGTAACCGGGCCAACTGGTGACGCCGATGATCACCATCATCATATAGAGGCTACGGTCAAAAAAGGCGACAAAGGTAAGCAGTAGAAAGAGCGTCGGCACCGCTTCAAAGATCTCCATCAGGCGCATGCCGATCATATCGACGATACCCGAAAAGAACCCCATCAACCCACCCATAATGATTCCGATCAACATCGCAATCCCGGTCGCGACAAAACCGATGCCGAGCGCAATACGGGAGGCGTGGATCATGCGACTCAACACATCCGAGCCATTCTCTTCGGTACCAAACCAGTGGGTACGTTCTGCAGCCGCCAGTGGCGCTTCCAAACCGGTATCCCCTTCATCACGGATATAATCTTTAGGCGAGTAAGGTATCGGTGCATGGATGACCCATTCATAGGCACCCGCAGCTTGCTTCACCCGGTATTGATCATAGACGGTTAGCAGTGGTGGCGAGACCAGCATGAAGGCGATGATGGCGGTCAGTGAGCCGATTGTGAATAGCACGATCACCTTTTTATAAAAACGGATGTTTAAAAAGATCAGCACCACAATGGTAAAAAAGACCGCCAACATCACAAAGTCGCCCATCGATAGATACCTCAACATCGGGCTGCTAATCGCCCCGTCTTCTTTCAGTAGCAGCGGGTGGCTATTGGCGAGAAATGGTGCAAACACCGCAACAGCCGCAAGCAAACCAATCCAGAACAGACCAAAACGCGCCCCCCACTGGGTGAAGGCTTCACGTAATACCTGTGCGGCATAACTGCGGTTGGCAGCCTTTTCGCTCTGCCGCTCATCCATCTGGGTGGTTTCAGAGACCATTGCTTCCGCTTTATCGCTCATCGCAGCGCTCCATTGATTGCAGTGACATCACGGTTAGTCATAACTCACCCGCGGATCTGCCAGCGCGTAACAGAGATCGGCAATCAGATAGCCGACCAGCGTTAACACACCACTGATTAAAGTGATCGATAACACCAATTCGCGATCACGCCCTTTAACCGCATCAATCGCCAGTTTACCCATGCCATCAATACTAAAGATGCTTTCAACAATCACCGAGCCACCTAATAAGGCGGGCAGCAGGGTTGCCGAGACTGTGATCAACGGCAGCAGGCTATTGCGAAAGACATGTCGCCATAATACGTCGGACTCACTCACCCCTTTGGCGCGTGCGGTACGGGCATAGTCAGCCAGCAGGTTTTCAAGCACTGCGGTACGGGTTAGCTTGGTGAGAAAGGCGAAGCCCCCGTAAGTCAGGCAGATAATCGGCAGAATCAGATGCCAAGCGCGATCCAGAAAAAAACCACGTACAAAACCGTCGCTTTGAAACATAAAGAAGAGTACCGTGCCGATCGCGATCCCGATGCTGCCCATCACCAGCAGACGCAGCGCGAGGTAATCGGTATAGGCGATCAAGGCAAACAGCACCGTTAGTGTCACACCAAGGAATAGATGGGCTGCGATGCCCCCCCCACCCGGCAGTGCATTGGCCATCAGAATAGACATTGCCAACCCCATTGCCGCCATCACACCACAACGAACCAATACCAATTGTAGGCGACACAACCCCACCATCAACATCGCGCCGATGCTGCTATAGGCAAACAGCCATAGCACATCAACAAACGAACCCCAGTGCGGTAGAAAGACCATGTCTAAGGCCTCGCGCTGATTGAGGCCGGCGGTGGGGAACCAGTGCCAGTATTGCTCACTGGAGAAAAAGCCGATTAACAGCACCCCAGTCAACATGGTCGGCACCGACCATAGCCCCAGCATCACCACGCTAGAGCCAACATCAAATGACTCGCCACGATGTTTCGCGGCACGTACCCCGATTGCAATCGCGATAATATAGATCAGTGGAATGGAGATGGCGTTTAGCAGCATCGTGATTGGCACGCGCTCTTTGATCAATTCCATCACCGGGCGGCCGTAAAGAAAACTATCCCCCAGGTCTGAGCCCTTGAAAAGTGAAAAACCATCGATCTCGTTATTTTCATCGAAGGTAAAACCCGCCGGTGAAACATTGTTGAGCCAGCGCAGATACTGCACCGGCGCGGGGGAATCTAGCCCATAAAGCCGATTGTAATAATCCTCCAGCGCCTTCTTCGCCTGCGGTTCGAGATTCTGCCCTTCAACCAGGCTTTGCGCGCTAATACCACCGGGTGCCGCGGCCATCACGGTAAATACCACGATGGTGATCCCCAGCAAGGTGGGGATCATCAACAGCAGACGTCTCAAAAGGTAAATATGCATTGACGCAATCGCTGGCTAGGTGCTAGTCACTGTACTTCTGAATTTCTAGCGGTACATACCACTCTACTGGCACAAACCCGGAGTTCAAGCCCAGTTGCGTGTGCGCTATGTTATGGATACGGTTATCGATAAAGGCCATGGTTTGTCGGCGCATTAAAAAGGTATAGGGCTGCTCATCATGTATGATCGCTTCAGTCTGTTGCCAAAGCGGCATGCGCTTTTCTTCGTCAACGGTAGCACGCGCCTCATCAATCAACTTGTCCAGTTCGGGGTTCTTATTACCCACAAAATTATCGCCGCCATTATCCGTTTGGCTGCCATGAAACATCTGAAAGATGTCAGTCTCAACACCACTCGACCAACCGAGGGTAATCGCATCAAAATTGCGTTTACCCAACAGATCCAGCATCACCGACCACTCGGTAGGCTTGGGGTGCAACAACACACCGGCAGCGGCATAGAGATCTTTCAGGAACAGCACAATGCGCTTGGTATCTTCATTCCCCTGAAAATAGACCAGGCCAAATTCAAATGGTTCACCATTGGCATCTTCCAGTACACCGTCACCGTTGCGGTCTTCATAACCGACCTCTTTCAACAGCGCCTTTGCCTTTTCTGGATGATAGCCGTGCGCGCTGAGCGCCTTGTTATGTTGATGGCTGTGCGGGCTAAAAGGACTGATGGCCACCTCACCATAGCCCAGCATGATTTCATCAATGATGCGCTCTCGATCCGTCAGGTAGGTCATCGCCTGACGCACCCGCTTATCAGCAAAGCGCGAGGGCTCATCGACACTGCCCTGGTTCCAGCCGATGTAGCTATAGCCTGCGGTCGGGCTCATGTATTCAAAATTTTGTGTACGCGCGCTTAATTCGACATCATCCAACAATGTTTTATATTCACGTGGCCGTGCGCTGTAGATATCGATCTCGCCATTGCGAAAGGTGGTCAGGCGTGCGCTGTCATTTTCGATCACCTTCCACAGCAGGCGGTCAAACGCAGGCAAGATCGGCCCCCAATAACGCGGGTTACGCTCCAGTTCGACCATCCCCAGATCGGGCGTCCATCCTTTAGGGTCTTGCAGGCGGTAAGGGCCAGAACCCAGCAACAGTCCTTTCGATTGATTAAACGCCTCCGGCTCTTCTAAGTAGGGTTCATAAAAATGACGCGCCATGATCGACATGCCACCCGCTAGTGATAGCGCATTAAAATAGGGTTCTTTAAATTTGAATGTGACGCTGAATTCATCTTGTGCGGTAACGGATGCCACCTTCTCGAAATAGGCACGTGCACGTGGCGCTGCGATGGTTTCGTTCATAATGAAATCAAAGGTAAACACAACATCATCGCTGGTCAGCGCTTGGCCATCAGAGAACACCACATCATTGCGCAACTTGAAGGTCAATGTCAGGCCATCGTCACTCACTATCCATGAGCGCGCAATCATCCCCACCCACTCAAGCGTGTCTGGGTCGCGCATCAATAATGATTCCATTACATAACTCTGCACATTGGAGGCGTAAACATCGGAGGAGACCAGCGGGGTCATGGTTTTCAGGTTCAGGCCAAAGGCCTGCACATGCCAGTCCCCTTGCTGGAAATCGGGCTGATTTGCTGCGATTTTTGCACGGCGAAAGGCACCTGGAATATCATCACCAATAGGCTCTTGATGAGTGGCATGGCTAGCACTGCCCACCGCAATATTAACAAGACCATTCTGAATACGCTTATCAACACCACGTACCAACGTGCGCAGTTCGCGCATACTGTCGGCCTGCTCCTGCATCACGCGCTCCATCTGCGCCATCTTATTCCACTGGCGATCGACCATATACATGGTCAGCAAAATCATGACTGCCAGAAACGAAAGAAAGATGAAATTTGAAAAGTCTTTAGCCGTAAAGCGCCGTTCCATTTATGCACCCACCTTCTACCTAAGTATGTCATCACCTAACACCGATCCACTGCACTTAACTAACCGCTGCCAAAAGGATTTATCTGTCCACAAGAATAACGAGCTTCGTTGCTTAGAACAAGCTTGCTTGTGTTATCAATTCAAAACTATCTCAATTGCTGCAATTCGAGCAACTTATAAGGGTAAGTTTTAACGATGCCCCTTCCCGTAGCACGATTTTTTCGGTACCTTATTGGCTTATAATTGACTGTCTGTAATAGCAAAGGTGTGATATGGGATTTTTAGAAGGTAAAAGAGCACTGATCGTGGGTGTCGCCAGTAACCGCTCAATTGCCTGGGGCGTTGCTAAAGCGATGAAAGAACAGGGTGCCGAACTGGCATTTACCTACCAGAATGAAAGGCTGAAGGGGCGCGTTGAGAAATTTGCCGCAGAATTCGACTCAGAGATCGTCGTCCCTTGTGATGTTTCCTGCGACAAAGAGATTGAAGCCGTATTTGAACATCTCGATAATTACTGGGATTACCTCGACATCATCGTCCACTCGGTCGCCTTTGCACCACGCGAAGAGCTGGAAGGACCATACCTGGACTGTGTGACGCGCGAAGGCTTTCGCACCGCACATGAAATCAGTTCATACAGCTTTGCGGCACTAGCGAAAGCGGGCTGTAAAATGATGGAAGGACGCGATGGCGCACTACTCACCATGAGCTACCTCGGCGCGGTTCGCACCATCCCTAACTACAATGTAATGGGGCTGGCCAAGGCAAGCCTGGAGGCCAACGTACGCTACATGGCGGATGATCTTGGCCCGGATGGAATTCGTGTTAATGCGATTTCAGCAGGCCCCATCAAGACGCTGGCCGCCGCTGGCATTAGTAACTTCCGTAAGTTTCTTGATTATGGTGAAAAGAACTCGCCAATGCGTCGCAACGTGACGATCCATGAAGTGGGCAATGTCGCTGCCTTTATGTGCTCTGATATGGCATCGGGCATTACGGGCGAAATTACCTATGTTGATGCAGGCTACAATATTTTAGGAATGGGCCAAATCTAACCTCAACCAGCAGTAACAACCCAAAAGGTGGCAGAATTTAATCCTGCCGCCTTTTTTATTGCGCATCATCAAGAAGGGCTAATCAGTCACCTGATCAGCCCAGAAGATAATCACTAGAGGTTATTCAGGTACTCTTTAATCTCTGCCTGTGTTTTCAGACTATCGACCAAAAATGCCCCTTCGCTCTGTGAACGTGAGCGCTGCAGTGAATTTTTGAGTGTATCACGCGCCCCCTGGTCAACCTGCGAAAGATCCCCCTCCTTCAATTGATAAAGAGCAATGATGGCGTAGTCACCATTCATTAGCTTCAACCCCTCCCATTGCGTCTCCCCTTCTGCTGGCCTCGCCATGCGAAAGGCCGCAGTCAGCAGCTCACGATTCATGGAACTATCTTTACGCTTGATCAGCGCTGTTTTAGTCCATTCGACAGAGTTTTCAGCCGCAATCACGGCGACATCCGCGCCGCCTTTCAGCGTTTTTAACAACGAGCCACCCAAAGTAGCAGCAGCCTCTTTTGCGCTATGATCACGCAATAGAGCGACCACATCATCACGCACCTCATCAAGCGGACGGTAAGACTTTGGTTGGTGCTCATCCACACGGATCACCACCATGTGGTTTTCACCAATCTCCAATGGCTCGCTATTATTACCCGCCATCACTTCACTGCTAAAGGCTGCCTTTCTTACCAGGGCATTGGCCGCGATACCGTCGCCGCTATGCTGGGCAAAAAAACCGACCTTCTTAATCGTTAACTCCATCTGGTCAGCCGCAATAGCGAGTGAATCTGGATTTTCATAGGTGAGATTGCTCAGCACTTCCAGCTGATCAAAGAGAATATCTTCTGCCTGCTGTTCACGGTATGAGCGCTCAAGATCATCACGCACCTCAGCAAACAATTTAGTGCTGTCTTCACGGATCTCTTCAAGCTTGATAATGTGAAAACCAAAAGGGGTCTTCACTAATTCACTCACATCACCAACCTGCATTTCAAAGACCACATCATCAAATGCAGTGACCATCATGCCGCGCCCAAAATAACCTAAATCACCACCATCAATCGCAGAACCCGCATCATCAGAGTTTTCTTTGGCTAACATTTCGAATGATTCACCCGCCTTTACTCTGGCCCGCAGATCAACTGCCTTAGCACGCGCCGCATCAACATCTGCTTCACTAGCACCGTCCACCACATTCACCAGGATATGCCGTGCGCGACGCTCTTCGGGTAAGCCAAAACTATCGATACGATCTTCATAAAGTTCTAACAGCGCCTCTTCATCCACTTGTACATCAGCCAACAAGCCCTTTGAAGATAGTGCTACATATTCAAGGCTAACCGTCTCAGGTACTGCAAAGCGGTTAACATGCTTATCATAATGCACCTTTATCTCTTCTTCACTGAGCACTCTTGCTGCGTCCAACGCTTTAAGGGCCTCTGCCTTTAACACCAGGTAACCCATCTCACGTGTCTGCTCCTGGATTTTTAACAAAACATCCAGCTCATAGTCGGTGACAATTGCCAGATCCATCACACCAGAGACAAATTGATTCGCCATCATCTCGCGACGCACGTTCGCTTCGAAGTCAGCCGGAGAAAGATTATTACTCGCCAATAAATTATTGTAGAGCGATGCATCGAATACACCATCGGTTTGAAAATCTTCACGCTCGGCAATGACCTGCAATAACAACTGATCGCCAACACTAAAACCATTTTCATTCGCCGCCTGAGACATCACCTCAGTATTAACAATACGATCTAGTGCGCTGCGCTTAATCGATTCTTCGTTCATGAAAGGTGAATCAAGATCACCACCCACTAATGATTGCCGAAAGCGACGTTCGCTTTGATAGATGCGACGGTACTCAAATTCAGGGATCGAAACGTCATTGACCTTTGCAACATAAACGTTTGAATCAGTCTCGAAGTATTCATTCATACCGACTAGTGCAAACGGAATAATAATCAGTATGACGATGACCCATGCAATAAATCCTTGCGCACGTTCACGAATAAGTCGAAGCATGATGTTCTCTCTGGGTTGTAATCAATTAGTTCAAACAAGTCAGCACATCCAGCAACAAGTGATGTACTCCGGTTAAAAATCACTAGAAAATTATATCAGAACCAGAAACTAAAAAGGGTGTGCCTTTTGAGCACACCCTTATCAGGTTTAACGTTGGCGGAGTGGACGGGACTCGAACCCGCGACCACCGGCGTGACAGGCCGGTATTCTAACCAACTGAACTACCACTCCTAAAATGGTGGGTGCTGAGGGGATCGAACCCCCGACATCCGCCTTGTAAGGGCGACGCTCTCCCAGCTGAGCTAAGCACCCAAGAAGCAGGCTATTTTATTGTATCTTTAAGCGTCTTACCAGCTTTAAATACAGGTAATTTAGCTGCTTTTATATTAATTTCTTCTCCGGTCTGTGGATTGCGCCCTTTTCTTGCAGCACGCTCACGAACAGAAAAAGTTCCGAAGCCGACGAGTGTGACACTATCATTATTTTTCAGCGCATTGCTCACCGCCGCGGTCATACCATCAATCGCGCGACCTGCTGCTGCCTTTGAAATATCTGCTGACGCGGCAACAGCGCTGATCAATTCTGCTTTATTCACTATTCATGCTCCCAATTAATTATCTGCAAAAAGGTGTTTCGAAAAACGTCTAAATATTCTGCAGAGGTAGTTTCCAACGACGGTGCCTTTTATACATTTGCATCCTGACGCTGTCAAGCCAATCAGTAAAAAAACGCTATGAAAAAAGGCTAAAAGATAAAGATCCTACTCGCTGAAAGCGCGAGCAGGATACCGCAGGATGCGCCCTAATTACAAGGACTTTTGAAGATTTTTAATGCGGCCGAATCTGGCCGCTCTTTTTTGATTTAGAACCCTTTTTACTAGATGCGATATCGCCGTCACCCTCTTTATCAATAATCGGTTCTGGCATATGTTGCAGTGCCGCGAGCAAAACCTCATCAATCCATTTCACCGGCCTAATATCAAGATCTTTCTTGATGTTCGCCGGAATATCCACAAGGTCACGCTTGTTATCATCAGGAATCAATACCGTCTTGATCCCACCACGATGAGCCGCCAGCAATTTTTCCTTGAGGCCGCCTATCGGTAACACTTCGCCACGCAGGGTAATCTCACCCGTCATGGCGACATCGGCGCGCACAGGGATCCCTGTTAGCGCAGACACCAGCGCCGTACACATACCACCACCGGCACTTGGGCCGTCCTTGGGGATCCCCCCCTCTGGCACGTGGACATGAATGTCATTGGTTTGATAAAAATCAGCATCAATACCCAGCAAGTTCGCACGACTACGTACCACGGTCATCGCCGCCTGCACCGATTCCTGCATCACATCGCCAATCTGGCCAGTGATCGTTAGCTTACCTTTACCCGGCATCACAGTGCCTTCGATGGTCAGTAATTCGCCGCCCACTTCAGTCCATGCTAGCCCCGTTACCTGCCCAACTTGATCATGCTCTTCTGCAAGCCCAAAGCGGAAACGCTGCACACCCAGGTATTTCGCAAGATTTCGAGACCCCACCACCACTTTCTTTTTGTTATCGCTGAGCAGGATGCTTTTAACAACCTTACGACATATCTTTGAAATTTCACGCTCCAAACCACGTACGCCAGCTTCCCGCGTATAGTAACGAACGATGTCACGAATCGCCCCTTCTGAGATGCTAATTTCATCAACCTTCAAGCCGTTATCTTTAATTTGCTTGCTCAGCAGATAGCGCTGCGCGATGCTCACTTTTTCATCTTCGGTATAACCCGAGAGACGAATCACCTCCATCCGGTCAAGCAGTGGGCCGGGAATATTCATGCTATTTGCCGTACAAACAAACATCACATCCGAAAGATCATAATCAACTTCTAAATAGTGATCATTAAAAGTCGAATTCTGCTCTGGATCAAGCACCTCTAGCAAAGCCGAGGCAGGATCACCGCGGGAATCATTTGCCATCTTATCGATCTCATCCAGCAGAAAAAGTGGGTTTCGTGTCTCAACCTTAGCCAGGTTTTGTATAATTTTACCCGGCATAGACCCGATATAAGTACGACGATGCCCACGAATTTCAGCTTCGTCACGCACTCCACCTAAGGCCATGCGAACAAACTTACGATTAGTTGCGCGTGCAATCGAGCGACCCAATGACGTTTTACCAACACCAGGAGGGCCAACCAGACAGAGAATCGGGCCTTTTAATTTATCAACGCGCTGCTGCACAGCAAGGTATTCAAGGATACGTTCTTTGACTTTCTCTAAACCAAAGTGATCCGCCTCAAGCACATCTTCAGCCTTCGATAGCTGTCGACAGATTTTGCTACGCTTCTTCCACGGTACATTGGTAATCCAGTCGATGTAATTACGCACCACCGCCGCTTCCGCGGACATGGGTGACATCATCTTTAATTTATTAAGCTCGGCATCGGCTTTTTTCTTCGCCTCTTTCGACATGCCCGACTTTTCAATTTTCTGAGTCAATTCATCCAACTCATTGGGGACATCATCCATATCACCCAACTCTTTCTGAATCGCTTTCATCTGCTCATTCAGATAATACTCACGCTGACTCTTTTCCATCTGACGTTTAACGCGGCCGCGGATACGTTTTTCCACCTGCAGCAGATCAATCTCTGATTCCATTAAACTCATTAATCGCTCAAGACGCACTCGCGGCTCAACTTGTTCTAATAGCTCCTGACGCTCTTCCACCTTAAGCGTCATGTGTGCTGCAATGGTGTCTGCCAGGCGGCCTGCATCCTCAATTGAGGCCAGCGACGACAACACCTCCGGTGGCACTTTATTGTTTAATTTCACATATTGGTCAAACTGGCCAAGGACTGAACGGCTCAGCACTTCGGCTTCACGCTCAGGCATTTCAGCTGCGCGCAGCATTGAAATCTGCGCCACAAAATACTCCTGTGTCCCCATGAAGTGATCGGTACGGGCACGCTCTACCCCTTCAACCAATACTTTTACGGTGCCATCCGGGAGTTTTAACATCTGCAAGATGGTGGCAACTGTACCGATGCTGTAAATATCTTCTTCCTGTGGATCATCAATCGATGCATTACGTTGCGATACCAGCATGACCTGTTTGTCACGCTCCATTGCCGCCTCCAAAGCCTTGATCGATTTATCTCGACCAACAAACAGTGGAATCACCATATGAGGATACACAACCACGTCTCTTAGTGGTAGAACAGGAAGAATTGTTTGCTCTTCATCCACTTCTGCTAGCTCTTCATTCTTCGCCATGATAAGTCCTCATTTTCTTACGGGGTGTAGTGAGGCTACACACTCTCTCATTAAATTCATCGACATGTATGCACAGTCCTTTACACCTAAATACAAAATTTTATATAGGCACTGCTAGCACATTTTTCAAGGGGGGACTGTCTTTAACAGATATAAGAACTTTCTTAGATTTGTGCCGCCTAGAATAGACGGCACAAATCACTATCAATCATTTGTTGCAGAGGCCTGGCCTTTTTCATTACTCGCGTAGATCATCAGCGGCTCAGAATCGGAATTAATCACGCTTTCGTCAACGACTACTTTAGCCACGTTTTCAATCGATGGCAGGTCGTACATCGTATCGAGCAATACATACTCTATAATTGAGCGCAATCCACGTGCGCCTGTTTTACGTTCCATCGCCCTGCGGGCCACGGCACTCAAGGCATCATCTCGAATCTCTAATTCACACCCTTCCATTTCAAAGAGCTTACCAAACTGCTTGGTAATCGCATTTTTAGGCTCTGTCAGGATTTTAATCAATGACTCCTCGTCCAGCTCCTCAAGTGTCGCAATCACCGGTAGACGACCCACAAACTCAGGGATCAGGCCATATTTAACCAAATCTTCAGGTTCAACCGCATTAAGAATTTCACCCACTGGACGCTTGTCATCTTTGCTCTTCACATCAGCAGAGAAACCGATACCACCCTTTTCTGAACGATCACGAATCACTTTGTCCAGACCAGCAAATGCGCCGCCACAAATAAACAGGATATTGGATGTGTCGACCTGCAAGAACTCTTGCTGGGGATGTTTGCGTCCGCCTTGCGGTGGCACTGATGCGACAGTCCCTTCAATCAATTTCAGCAGTGCCTGCTGCACACCCTCACCAGACACATCACGTGTGATCGATGGGTTATCTGACTTACGTGAGATTTTGTCGATCTCATCAATATAGACAATACCACTCTGTGCTTTATCAACATCATAATCACATTTTTGCAGCAATTTCTGAATAATATTTTCGACATCTTCACCGACGTAACCCGCTTCCGTCAGGGTTGTTGCGTCAGCAATGGTAAACGGCACATTCAGCAGACGAGCCAACGTTTCGGCCAGCAGTGTTTTACCACAACCGGTTGGGCCAATGAGAAGAATGTTACTTTTGGCCAGCTCAACTTCGCCTTTTTTATCACCCACTTCTTGACGTTTGTAATGGTTATAGACTGCAACCGCCAGTACTTTTTTGGCGCGTTTCTGACCGATGACATATTCATCTAAAATAGCGCTAATTTCATGCGGTGTCGGCAACTTGGCGCCTTGCATTGAGGCTGACTTCTCCTGAACTTCTTCACGGATAATATCATTGCAGAGTTCCACGCACTCGTCGCAAACAAAGACCGATGGGCCTGCAATTAACTTACGTACCTCATGCTGACTCTTGCCGCAAAAAGAGCAATATAATAACTTTTCACTCTCTTCAGTTTTATCGTTGTCGTTGTCTTTATCATCGCTCATGACTAACTCCGCTACTTCATGATTACAGGGAACACGCGCCCTTTATCCGCTCTTCCGCCAGTTTCGTTACACATTGAAGAATGCAACTATTATGCCGTGTTATCGTTTTTCTAATACTGTATCGATCAAACCGTATTCTACCGCTTCACTACCTGACATAAAATTATCACGGTCAGTATCGGCCTGTACACGCTCAATCTTTTGCCCAGTATGATGTGCCATTACCAAGTTTAACTCATCTCGAATACGTAAGATTTCACGTGCGTGAATATCAAAGTCAACTGCCTGCCCCTGAAAGCCGCCCAGCGGTTGATGGATCATCATACGAGAGTGAGGCAAGCAATAGCGCTTTCCAGCCGCGCCCCCCGTCAGCAATAGCGCCCCCATGCTCGCTGCCTGGCCAATACACATGGTGCTAACATCGGGTTTAATAAACTGCATGGTGTCATATATCGCCATGCCAGCAGTCACAGAACCACCGGGTGAATTAATATAGAGATGTATATCTTTATCTGGATTTTCAGATTCGAGAAATAACAATTGTGCCACCACAAGGTTTGCCATGTGGTCTTCAACCTGCCCTACCAGAAAAATAACCCGTTCTTTAAGAAGCCGGGAGTAAATATCGTAGGCACGCTCTCCGCGAGAAGACTGTTCCACTACCATCGGAACCAGATTCATACTGGTCTCTCCTGTTACCATCTGATCAATTATTCTATCGGTCATCACCCTCTATCCTTTAGTGCTTCCTGTTACTCGGCAACTATTTGTCTTATCTCGAAATATCTATCAATACTTAGCACCAGATTACTCATTTCCGCGACTTTTTCATAGCCCAAAAGAGAACAAAAAACAGTCGAATCTCGTCATAGTACGGCTTTAATATTCGGCTCAGGCGCTCCATTCATGAGCAATAAAACGTAACTTTACCCACTCACAGTGAAAACCGAGCCGGTTTCCTCTTAACAAACCACTATTCGGTGGTATTTTCAATAAGATAGCAGCTTTCAGCTACTCAACACTACCCCTTCCTCTTGGCGACACACTTTGCGCCAGAAAGGGGCCTATTTCCAGCATGGAAAGCATGGCTTATTGCTTAGGACGCGCCATCAATGCTTCAAAAGTCGTCACCTGGTCTTCCACCTGAATTTTTTCCAGAACCCAATCAACAACCATCTCTTCAAGCACAACTGACTCAATTTGAGCCAGACGCTCACGCTCCGCGTAGTACCATTTAACCACTTCTTCTGGCGTGTCATACGTCGATGCAACGGTCTCTACCGTTTCACGGATCTTCTCCGGAGAGGCCTTAAGATCATTAGACTTCACAATTTCAGAGATCAGCAGGCTTAATGTCACGCGACGGCGTGCCTGATCTTCATACATTTTCCCATCCATCATCTCCAGCCCTTCCGCAGGAATACCCTGTTTGCTCAGATTGGCTTTCATTTGATTCATCAGCGCATTGATTTCTTCATCAACAAGGCTCTTAGGCAGCTCAATTGAATTTTTTTCAAACAGCATATCCATCACGGCCTGCTTGGTCTTACCTTTAATTGCCTGATCTAGCTCATACTGCATACTCTTGCTTAGCTCACCACGCAGGTTGTCCAAACTCTCAATGCCAAAATTTTTGGCGAACGCTTCATCGATTTCTGGCAACTTTGCTTCAGAAACTAACTGAACCGTAACCGCAAATTCAGCCGCTTTTCCTGCCAACTCAGCCGCTTGGTAATCTTCAGGAAAAGTGACGCTCACGGTTGTCTCTTCGCCCTTTGAACGACCAACTAGTTGCTCTTCAAAACCAGGAATAAAAGAGCTGGAACCCAATACCAGGGTCACATTATCACCTTCACCACCTGCAAACTTCTCACCATCAACAGAACCAATAAAATCAACAACCAACTGATCTTCTGTTTTAGCCGCTCTGTCAACTTCTTCCCATTCAACGCGCTGACGGCGCATTTTATCGATCATTGCGTCGATATCCTTCTCGGCGATCTCAGCAGCGGGTCTTTCAACACTCAGCCCCTCAAACGATGCCAATTCAACGTCTGGGTAGACCTCAAAAGTCGCCGTAAATTCAATCTGGTCGCTCTCAGTTGACGGCTTAGGCTCAAAAATAGGCATGCCGGCTGGCTGTAACTTCTCAGCTGTCAGCGCTTCATAAAAACTGCTGCGAGTCACTTCATCCATCACTTCCTGGCGCACTTTAGGGCCATATTTGTTTGCAACAACCTTAGCGGGTACTTTCCCCGGACGAAAACCAGGCAAATTCACTGTACGTGACAATGATTGAAGACGCTTCTGCACCTCTTGATCAACACGTTCAGCAGGCACTGCTACCGTCATTTTACGTTCCAGCGCGCCAGTGGCCTCTACAGAAACTTGCATGTCATCTTTCCTCAATTAACTAAAAATAATTCAATTACAATAAACAGATTGTTGAAAAAGCCTCGAGTAAATACGAGATAAGGCAAAATTCGACGAACGCCCACTATGGACACTAAGATGCGCAGTTTACACGGACTAAATGCGCATTTCGAGCCGAATTTCCTCTGACCCACAGATAGATAAACACAACACAATCGCTTTTGAGGTTTTTTTTCAACAATCGACTCAGTTACTCACGACATCGACCATTCCCAGCTATGATGCAAGGTCATAGCAAACAGGGCCAGATTCTGGCCTCACTAAAGTGAGTCAAAGAGCAAACCACGGAGATAATAAAATATGGTGCGAAAGGAGAGACTCGAACTCTCACGGGTTGCCCCACTGGTACCTAAAACCAGCGCGTATACCAATTTCGCCACTTTCGCAAAGTATGAACATATTACGATGTAATATGCTTGGCTAACAAAACACTAGCGCAGTATAACCTTAAACTGCACATCTTTAAACGCCACTCCAACCACTTAAATAGTGGTGGGCCGTGTAGGGATCGAACCTACGACCCGCTGATTAAGAGTCAGCTGCTCTACCAACTGAGCTAACGGCCCAAAAATGGGGTGAACGATGGGGCTCGAACCCACGACCACCGGAATCACAATCCGGGGCTCTACCAACTGAGCTACGCTCACCATAAAACCTTAAAAACAAACCACACTATAAATATGGCGCGCCTGGCAGGACTCGAACCTGCTACCCTCGGCTTAGAAGGCCGATGCTCTATCCGGATGAGCTACAGGCGCTTAAACCGTCAGGACGGCTACCCCGTTTCATTGTCGGGGACGACCCGCCACAAGTCATATGAGGACAAGGGACAGACTTAACTTCAAAAATGGTCGGGGTAGAGAGATTCGAACTCCCGACATCCTGCTCCCAAAGCAGGCGCGCTACCAGGCTGCGCTATACCCCGTAATTGCTCTTAGTTTAAAGCGTTATCGGTAACCTCACGACCATCGCTCCTCACAAGGCCGTGGATAATACCCGTGGTTTGATCGAACGTCAATTCCATGACTCACTTTTCTTCATATTTTATGTGAATTTTTTTCCAGGCGATGCAAAAAGCGAGAAAACTAACCGCAGCCGCAAACAAAAATGTCCACGACGGGCCCAAGCCTTCCCAGGTATAACCACTATAAAGACTGCCAATGGCGCCACCCGCACCAAAACTCACACTACTATAAAGCGCCTGCCCTTTTCCCTGATGACGCCCTACAAAATATTGATGGATCAACGAAATTGCCACCGCATGAAATACACCAAAACTAAAGGCATGCAACAGTTGAGCAAACAGCATCACCGCCAACGACTCCGCCCACCACGCCACCAATAACCAACGCAATGTCGTTAATGCTAATGCCACTAACAACAGCCTGCGAACACCAAAACGTGGGAATAGACGATGCATCACCAGGAAGGCCCCAATCTCAGCCACCACCCCCAATGCCCACAACAGGCCAATCGTGCGGCTTGAATAACCGATATCACCCAGGTAAATGGTAAAAAAGGTGTAATAAGGGCCATGCCCCATCTGCACTAAAAAACAGATCACCAGTAATGCCACCACAATCGGCTGCCGTAATACATTGATCAACGGCTCATGGTCAAGCGGCAGATGCCCAGCGGCACGCTCTGGCACCGCCAGACTGCTGAACCAGATCGCGACAAATAACATCACCAACACCAGCGGCAACAGGTCTACCCCGCGCGCCTCCAGTAGTGGCCCTACCACCACCACCGCAACAATAAAGCCCACAGAGCCCCACAAGCGAACGTTGCTATAGCGATGGATATTGCCACCCAGATGACTCATCGTCGTCGCTTCAAACTGTGGCAGGGTTGCATTCCAGAAAAAACTAAAAAGGCAGATCACACATGCCATCCACCAATAAGAAATGCCAAGAAAGATGCCGCCAAAGGCAATCACTGAAAGCAGCGAACCGAGACGCACAATCATCATCCGCCGGCCAGTGTGATCAGCAATCCAGCCCCAGATATTGGGGGCAACAATCTTGGTTGCCATCAAAATTGCAATGAGCTCGCCAATTTCACGCGCGCCAAAACCGAGCGATTGTAGATACAACCCCCAGTAAGGCAGCAGTGCCCCGAGGGCCGCGAAATAGAAAAAATAGAAGCCGGAGAGACGCCAGTATGGCGCCCCTTCATCTGGTTTTGACATTAAGGCTGAGCAGGAATAACAGGGGTTTCCGACTGCACGTCGGCATTTTGTGCACGATGGCGCAACATATGATCCATCAGCACAATCGCCAGCATCGCCTCAGCAATCGGTGTTGCCCGGATGCCGACACAAGGATCATGACGCCCCTTAGTAATCACCGCCATCGGTTCACCATTAATATCAACACTCTTGCCCGGCAGGCGCAGGCTCGAGGTCGCCTTGAGCGCAATACTGGCGCGAATATGCTGCCCACTAGAAATACCGCCTAATACACCGCCCGCATTGTTAGAGAGAAAACCCTCCGGGGTAATCTCATCACGGTGCACCGTGCCCTTCTGTTCAACACAATCAAAGCCCGCGCCAATCTCAACCCCTTTTACCGCATTAATGCTCATCAGCGCATGGGCGATGTCTGCATCAAGGCGATCAAAGATCGGCTCGCCCCAGCCCGGCGGCACCCCTTCAGCCACCACGTTGATGCGCGCACCAATCGAGTTACCCTCTTTACGTAGCGCATCCATGTACTTTTCCAGTGCCGGCACCTTGGCAGCATCCGGGCAGAAAAAAGCGTTATTACCCACCTCGTCCCAGTCCAAGGCTTGCGCTTTAATGGGCCCCAGCTGCGCCATATAACCACGAATCATAATGCCGTAGCGCACCTTTAAGTATTTTTTTGCAATCGCACCTGCCGCCACACGCATCGCTGTCTCACGCGCAGACGAACGCCCGCCGCCGCGATAATCGCGTGTGCCATATTTCTGCTGGTAGGTGTAGTCGGCGTGGCCCGGGCGAAAACTATTCATAATATTAGTGTAGTCTTTCGAACGCTGATCGGTGTTTTCGATGAGCAATCCAATCGGCGTACCGGTGGTCTTGCCCTCAAACACACCCGAAAGAATTTTAACCTCATCCGCCTCTCGCCGCTGCGTGGTGTGTCGTGAGGTACCCGGTTTGCGCCGATCAAGATCCAGCTGCAGATCGGCAACGTCTAATTCAAGCCCCGGCGGACAGCCGTCAACGATACAACCGAGCGCGGGCCCATGACTCTCACCAAAAGAGGTGACCGTAAAAAGTTTTCCAAATGAATTTCCTGACATGGGTAATATTGTAGCGGAAATTGAACCACGGCGTCTTCTCCAACTTTCATCCGTCTCACGGTTCGCGCATCGTCACCAGTGCTGCAGAATTCAGTTCTCCTTTGAAAACCATAAAGGATATCGCCCAACAATAGGCCCGCTTGATTCAAATAAATGAATAAGCAGAGTAGCCTGCGGCAACATAGACCGCTATGAAATAGTCACCATCGGTGGCAACAACATTCAGATAGCCACCAAGACTGACTGAATTAGGCAGTGACTGCGCCACATCATAAACATCATTATTAACGTAGCTGGCATCGGGGTCATTGACATCGTTTTCCACTACCAGAACGGAGGAGATATCAATAGCGCCACTAAGGGTGTAGCCACCCGATCCTATCGTGGTACTACTGATAGCTGTCGCACCATTCATGGCAATATTGAAAGATGATCAAAAACATTGAGGGCATTCACCACAGCCAAGCGATACAATCAATAATAGCATAGGTTAATTAACATAAGGGCACCTCGCTGAAGATTAATACACATTCAGTAGGTCGAGAAAATCTACCTGCCAAAGCACATACGCCTGCACAACATCGCCACTGCTCGCACCATCATCCATGCTCAAGTTCAGCGCCGCACCGATAATCACATCGCCATTGAGAATTGCCAGCACCGGTAGCTGGCCCTTAAGCTCAAGCCGCTGTCCACCCACCCCTTCTGATTTCCCATATCGCGCCTCGAAATAGAGATCAGCACTTCGAGCCACTCGCACACCCGCCATATATTTCCAACGAGAGAGGCTAATCCCTGCAAACTTTCTCATGGTGATACCCGCAACCGGGCCAAGGGCCCAGCGCCCCATACTATCCCTCTCCATCAAGTATGGCACAAAGAAGTGAAGGGCGATCTCTTGCGCATCACTCACCGCACCTTCAGAATTTTCGGCGCTATTCGTCAATAGGGCGCCGCCAAAGAGATGCCCGCCTGACACCCCTCCATCATCCCGCGCCATGCCAATCTGAGCATAAAAGTTCACACCAAAGCGCCCTGCGCCACCACGCGGTAAGCCATCAATATCGATAGTTTCGTAGCCCAGAAAAAAATGCGCAAGATGGCGATCTCCCCAGCCACTATCAATAGGAAGGCGTTTACTCAACATAGATATATAAAGGCGCTGCATCGCCCCTTTTATTTCCAAAATATGCTGTGAGCGCTTCAACATTTTTTTACTGGGCCCTTCAGGCAGATAGAGCCCTTCTGATGAGACTTTCAAATAGACGTCGTCCACTCTCGCCAGCAATGTATTGAGCAAACGTAAAAAAGCATTCCGCTTGCCCGCCGAGTAAGACTGATATTTTGCAACACACCCGGCCAGTAATTGCCGATAGGCAACTACATCGTTCGCTGAAATCTCAACATTGGCCAAAATCTCATAGGATTTTTCATCCAGTACCGAGATCCCTTCGTCACAGGCGGTTACCCCCTGCGCGAAAACTGATTCCACTGAAAATAGCGCTATTAATAGACTAAAATAGTAGATATAGATTTTTTTATTCATACCATCTTTCTCTTGAAAGATTATTTTTCAGTGACCGCCCAAGTAAATATACAGCTCAACAGCACACCCCCAACAACTGTGAAGCAAATATTAAGCCATAAAATAAAAGCACATAAAAAACCACCATTAAAGGTGGCTGTCATACCGCTCAATACCAGCCTTGACTATGCCTCAACACCTAGTACGTCACGAATCGCCGTTAATAACTGCTCATTACTGGTGCGCGACTTAAGCAACACGCCGGCAACCTGCTGCTGCTGCTCATGCGAGACATTATGCGCTGTCAGCACCAATACGGGTGGCGAATGCTCAAGTTCATTAATCACCGGCAGCAACTCCCAACCAGACCCGTCCTGCAGCTCAAGATCAAGCAACACCAGATCATAATGCTGAGAGCCTAATTGAGCACGTGCCATTTTCAGCGTCGTTGCACGATCGAAACCCGCCACATTGAGACAAACCTCAGCAACCACATCTAACAGGTCTTCATCGCCTTCAATATGTAAAATATTATATACGCCACTGTGCTCGTGCTGCTCATCACTCGCGCGCTCACTAATCCACAACGGTTTACGCTCGGCAACAATGCAATCCTGCATTCGAGATTCAGGTAGGCGACAGTAAAAACGACTACCCTTGCCTTTTTCACTTATGAAGCCGACCGATCCACCCATCTGTTCAACGATCTCTTTGGTGATTGCTAACCCCAAGCCGGTACCCTGCTTCTTGCGTGCATTACCGCTATCCGCCTGTGAAAATTTCTGGAAAATTTTCCCCTGAAATGCCTCGGGAATTCCCTCGCCATGGTCCACCACCATGATCCGAATATGGTCACCATCAGATTCCAGGTGAATCTCAACCTCGCCACCTTGCGGAGAAAATTTAGCGGCATTCGACATAAAATTAGACAGTACTTGCAGCAGGCGATCTGCATCGACATTAACATACACATCCCTCTGAAAATCCTCCATTCGATAGCGCACCCCATACTGTTCACCATATGCGGCGTTCGATTCAAGCGCTAATAGAATAATCGGTAGCAACGGCTGCACCTGAAGATTAAACTCCATTTTTCCCGCCGCTATCTTTTCAATGTCAAGAATATCGTTAATCAAGGAGATCAGACGTTGCGCGTTTTTATCGGCAATCTCGATCATCTGCAGCGCCTTATCTGGAATCCCACCCATTGCCCCACCCACAATCAACCCAAGAGAACCTCTAATTGAGGTCAAGGGTGTTCGCAGTTCATGGCTGACCGTTGAGATAAATTCATTTTTCATGGTTTCGATATTCTTACGTTCAGTGATATCCCGCACCACCCCGGTAAACATGCGCTGCCCGCCCAGCCACATTTCACTAACAGAAAGCTCCAGCGGAAAGGTGTCTCCATCCTTATGCAAACCGAGCACTTCACGACCAATCCCGATCACTTTACGCGTACCCGTACGCAGATAATTTTCAAGATAGCTGTCGTGCTCCTCATGATAGGGTTCCGGCATCAACATACTGACATTACGCCCCACTACTTTGTCGGCAAAATGACCAAATATCAATTCAGCCGCCGGGTTAATCGTTTCGATCACGCCCCGCTCGTTAATCGTGATAATGCCATCCACCACGGTCTCCACAATCGCCTCAATTCGCGCAGCGCTATCACGCACCTCATCCTCAGATTTTTTACGTTCAGTCACGTCACGCACAATGCCGGTGAACTTACGCAGCTGCCCCAGCCACATTTCACTAACCGACAGTTCCAGCGGAAATGTCGAACCATCTTTACGACGCCCTTCGACCTCTCGTCCCATACCAATGACACGCTTCTCACCCGTGTCTTTATAATGTGTTAGATAACCATCATGTCCCTCATGATAAGGCTCCGGCATCAACATGCTAACGTTACGCCCCACCACATCTTCATTTGAGTAACCAAATATTCGTTCCGCAGCCGGATTAAAAGATTCAATCATGCCACCATCATCAATCATCACAATACCGTCGACCACCGTATCGACAATCGCAGCAATGCGCGCCATATTGTCGCGCAAGGCCTCTTCACTCTGTTTACGTTTGGTAATATCACGTACGATGCCAGTAAACATTCGCAGGCCTCCTCCTGCCGCCATCTCACTGACAGAAAGTTCCAATGGAAAAGTAGCACCATCGCGCCGCTGCCCCTCGACTTCACGACCAATCCCGATCACTTTACGCTCACCCGTTGTCAGATAATTCATGAGATAGCCATCATGCCCACTGCAGTAATCATCAGGCATCAACAGGCTTACATTACGCCCAATCACCTCATTTTTGACATAACCAAAAATCCTTTCCGCCGCCGGGTTAAAGGTCTCAACCATGCCATTTTCATTAATCGTCATAATGCCATCGGCCACCGTATCGACAATTGCACCAATGCTGGAGACGCTATCTTTCAACATTATTTCCGCTTGCATACGACGCTTATTATTACGCATCGCAAATAAAACGTAACCACAGGCACTGCTTAGTGGCGCCAGGAATTCAGCAACACGCTCATCATAACCAGTGGGACGATTCATCAATGCCAGCACCCCCAGCATCTTGCCGCCAAAATAAAAAGGCTCGCCCAGGAATGATTTGACGGCAGGGTGCCCCGGCGCGTACTCACCACTACGCGGGTCATTCTCAGGGTCATTGGCAATCAGCACCCTTCCATCCATCATTACTTGATTGAAAAATGAGGGGGCATTGTAAAACACATCAGAAAGCATTGAAGTATCCTGATAAAAAGATTCGATATTTTCCTTAGGAAAGGTAGCAATAGCGCGTAATAATGCCCCGCCCTCGTAATCTAAGACCTCGAATAACACTCCATATTCACTCTCTGTCAGCATCACTGAATTTTTTGTAATGCTATCGAAGAACCCGTCATCAGCCTCATCAATAGCGCGAATAAAGCGAGACTCAAACCGTCGTATCGCCTCATCCAACGCTTGACTGCGTGATGACCAATGACCTTCAGCGGAAATCCCTCCCTTCATTTCGTCCTTAGACACTAGTACCACCCGCTGAAAAATGATGCGTCACAGCCCTTACAGGCTGCCAAGATATGAAGGAAAGCAGTAAAAAATGAGGTTGCAACAAAGCCATAACACCACCATCCATGGACTGGTTAAACTAACGATGGCCACTCCTGCGACCACTCTCTCACTGAAACTAACGGCCACAGTGACTGATCCTATAGCGCTGATTAACGAGCAAAAACCACACGCAGCCATTCCCCGGCGGCATCAATGCCACCATAGCGTCGTGAAAAATAGTTGAATTGAAAAGGGGGTTAAATGACTTTGGAAAAGCGCTGCTCAGTCTGCTGTCGCAGGTAGCGGTCGAATACCATGCAGACATTGCGGATGAGTAGGCGGCCTGCTGGCAACACGCGGATCATGTCACCATCAATCGTTAAAAGCCCATCAGACTCAATCTGGCGAATCTCATCCATCTCCAGCGCAAAATATTCAGCGAAGTCGATATTAAACTGCCTTGCGATCACCCTCATATCAAGCTCAAACTGGCAAATCAACTTGGTAATCACCTCACGGCGCAGGATATCATCATCATTCAGCTCAATGCCGCGATAAACAGGCAGCTTACCGGCATCAATCAACTCAGCATACGCTTCCACCGTTTTCACATTCTGGCTATAGCTGTTACTCACCATGCCAATTGAGGTGACGCCCATTGCCACCAAATCACACTCGGCGTGGGTCGAATAACCCTGAAAGTTACGGTAGAGACTGCCCTCGCGCTGCGCCACGGCCAGCTCATCGTCCGGCATGGCAAAGTGGTCCATGCCAATATAGACATAGCCTGCCTGCTTCAGGCGCTCATTGGTCATCTGCAAGATTTCTAGCTTCTCGGTCGCCGACGGCAGATCGGCATCCAGAATGCGACGCTGTGGTTTAAACATCTCAGGCAGGTGCGCATAGTTAAAGACAGAGAGGCGATCGGGCCCCGCCGCAATCACTTTGTCGACCGTCTGAGCAAAGCCATCCAACGACTGAAACGGCAGGCCGTAGATCAGATCAACACTGACCGACTTAAACCCCTCCGCCCTGGCCTGATCAAGCACACGAAATGTCTGTTCTTCGCTCTGAATACGATTCACTGCCTTCTGCACTTTAGGGTCAAAGTCCTGCACCCCCAGGCTCATGCGATTAAACCCCAGTTCACGCAACCGCTTAATGGTGTCGTTTTGCACCTCACGCGGATCAATCTCAATCGAGTACTCGCCGCTGTCATCGTCGTGCAGATTAAAATGTTCTCGGCTCTTCGTCATCAACGCCGTCATCTGCTCATGGCTGATAAAGGTCGGTGTACCGCCCCCCCAATGTAGCTGGTCTACCTTGCGTGATTTATCAAACAATGCACCCTGCATCTCAATCTCTTTAAACAAGGATTCGAGGTACGGGATCGCATGCTTGCGATTTTTGGTCGCGATCTTGTTACACGCACAATAGAAACAGAGCGTATCGCAGAATGGAATGTGGAAATAGAGTGATAACGGCCCCCCTTCCCGATTACTGTTGGCTGCCACCGCATGATATTCCGCCTCAGCAAAGCCCTCATCAAACTTCACCGCCGTCGGGTACGAGGTGTAACGCGGGCCGCTTTTATCGTAGCGACGAATTAATTCGATATCAAAAACCAGTGACTGATCCATACTAAGCTCCTGACCCGCCAGGGGAAAATGAACATGCGCGCGGGTAATCAGCCATTATAGGGGAATTGCGCCTTCACCGCGAATTTTAACGGCCATACTTGACTGTAACCCTATGATATTTAAGCACTACCCTGCACTTTACAATAGGACAAGGCATTGGTTTAGTACCTCATACTCATAGAAAAAATATGGCGACGCACATCAGCATGATGCTTTATTCTGCTGCCCACCCTTTTCATCCACAAACCACAACAACACCGCGCCAGCAATAAAGAGGATCAATAACGACAACACGGCCAGCCGGTGGCTATCGGTCGCCACCGCGATCCACCCCATCATCAACGGCCCGGCAATGGCAGCGAACTTACCCAGCATATTATAAAAACCAAAAAACTCAGCCGCTTTATCTGCTGGAATCAAACGTGCATAGAGTGAGCGGCTAAGGGATTGAATGCCGCCCTGCACCAGCCCAATCATGATCGCGAGGCCATAAAACTCGATCTCTTTTTCAATCATTGAGGCCCACACGGTGATGCCAATATAGACACCAATCGCAATGAAGATCCCCGTCTTTGCACCGTAACGCTGCCCTAATTTCCCAAACACAATCGCAGCCGGAAAGCCCACAAACTGGGTAATCAATAGCGCCACAATCAGGCTGTTGGAATCAAAACCAATCGACAGGCCGTAATCAACAGCCATTCGCACAATCGTATCGACACCATCAATGTAGAGCCAATATGACAGCAAAAACAGCATCACGACTTTAAGCTGACGAATTTCCTGCAAGGTTTGACGCAGCTGACGCCAACCACCACACACAATCTGCCAGCTCGATTCATTACCGGTGGACGCCGGCTCTTTCACAAAGAGAAACAACGGAATCGAAAACAGCCCCCACCATAGTGCGACACAAATAAATGAGACACGCACCGCCTCGCTTGCATCATCCAGTCCAAATGCGCTCGGCCATAATGTCATCGCCACCATGGCCGAAAACAATATCCCGCCACCGAGATAACCCAGGCCATAACCGAGCGCAGATACCCGGTCAAACTTCTCTTCCGGTGCCACCTGTACCAGCAGGGAATCATAAAAAAGATTACCGCCCATAAAACCAATCGACGCCAAAATATAGATAATCGCCGCGAGTGCCCACGATCCCTGCTCAATAAAAAAGAGCCCGCCGCTCATCACAATCCCCATCAAAGCAAAAAAGAGCAGGAATTTTTTACGTGCAGAACCGCGGTCAGCAATCGCACCGAGCAGTGGTGCGAAGACCATAATCACCAGGCTCGATATCGCATTGGCAATACCGAGCTGATAGGTACTCTCAACAGCACTGAGATCAGCACCCCAGTACTGTTTAAAAAAAATCGGGAAAAAACCAGCAATCACCACCGTGGCATAAGCAGAGTTGGCCCAATCATACATCGCCCACGAGACAATCTGGCGCGACTCGCCATCTTGCTTCAAGAAACGAAAGTAGCGCACCATCACGCGAGCAAAAACATCTCGTGATACTCCACTAACTCCGCTGCCGTTAGTAGAAAGACACCGTGGCCACCATACTCAAACTCCAACCACATAAACGGCACCGCAGGAAAACGCTGCGCCAATGCCGCATCGCTATTACCCACTTCAACAATCAATATGCCATCCTCGCTGAGATAACGCGGCGCGTGTTGCAAGATACGAATCGCAAAATCGAGTCCATCTTCACCGGCAACCAGGCCCAACTGCGGCTCATGGTGAAATTCTTGCGGCATCGAAGCGATATCCTCGGCATCAACATACGGCGGATTACTGACGATGATGTCGTAGCGACGTCCATCAAGCGCACGAAAGAGATCAGACTCAACCGCGTTAACCCGCCCCTCCAGTTTATGTAACTCGATATTCCGCTGTGTCACTGCCAACGCTTCAGGCGAGATATCTGCCGCGTCGACCACTGCATCGGCAAAGGCGTGCGCACAGGCGATCGCAATACAGCCACTGCCGGTACCGATATCAAGCACACGGCTAACCGCGCTTTGCGCCGGCCACCAGGGCGAGAAGCCATTCATAATCAACTCACCAATCGGTGAACGTGGTACCAATACCCGCTCATCAACATAAAACCGTAAACCACAGAACCATGCTTCATGGGTGAGATAAGCGGCCGGTTTACGCGTCTCAACACGCTGCTGAAACAGCTTAGCGATGGCATCTCGCTGCACAATAGGCAGTGGCTGTGGTGCATCCGCCAATGACATATCCAGCGGCATCTCTAACGCTGCAAGCACCAACCATGCCGCCTCATCTAACGCATTATCAGTACCGTGACCAAAATAGATGCCGCGTTGCTCAAAGTAATCGACACCCCAATGCACCCAGGCTTCAGCGCTATCGAGCGCTGTAATTGTTTCATTTGTTATCTGCATCTATTCCAACCCTGTCAAAGCCTATCAAAACCGAGACTGTACAAACAAATCAGCCACCGTCTTAATGGCGGTGGCTGCGTGCATCATCCATTACAAAATGCCGATATTACTCGGAACGCTCCGTCACTTCGATGAGGTGATAACCAAATTGGGTCTGCACCGGGCCATGGACCACTCCGACTGCATCACTAAAGACAACATCATTGAACTCTTTAACCATCTGCCCCGGACCAAAAGACCCCAGATCACCACCACGGCCACCAGACGGGCATTTTGAGTGTTCTTTCGCCACATCAACGAAGTCTGACCCCGCTTCGATCTGCGCCTTAAGCGAATGACATTCCTCTTCGCTATCTACCAGAATATGTCTTGCACTTGCTGTGGTCATGGGAACTCCTAACAGTTTCTTAAAAAAATTGAACATAATTATACCTAATCATAACGCTTTCACGCACCTACCGCGATGCCACTATCACCACCCGGCACGAATATTCATATAGAGAAACTCAGGTAGAGGCAAAAAATAGATGCTCAGCGCCATAGTTCATACTTTATCAAAAAAGATAACACATGAAAATTACCGATAAACACTAAACCCCCCATTAATTTTAAAAGCGCGGGCCATATGGCCGATAGGATGTAAAACCAGTACTTTTGTAGACGAAGTTGCGCTAAGGACAAGACAACTTCCCTTATTCATTAAACAAACAATATCAAGGATGAGATCATTGTTTAGTGTAAAACACAGCAGCCCCGCTTGGATCGTGCTATTGATCGGCCTGATTAGCGCCTATTTCTTATACCACTATGCGCACAACGCCGACTTTGACGCTGCTTATACCCATTTTCAGGATGACGCGTTACAACGTGCCGTCACGATAGAACAGCGCTCAACAGAAAAAATTACGTTACTACACTCCATCACGGCCTTTTATCATAGTACAACCTTTGTCGACAGGTCTGAGTTCAAAACCTTTACACGCGAGCTTTTAACACAAAATCATAGTTTTCAGGCGCTTGAGTGGATTCCACTGGTATCCGCTGATGCACGCCCTCAATTCGAAATAGCCGCCCAAAACGACGGCCTCAGCGAATTTCAATTTACAGAGAAAAACAGCAGTGGAATGCTGATACCCGCAGCGCCAAGAGAGAGCTATTATCCAGTGTATTATATTGAGCCACACCAGGGAAATGAAGCGGCGCTAGGCTTCGACCTTGGCTCTCATCCTGCTCGACTCGCGGCAATCAAAAAATCACAGCGCCTCGGAAAGGCCGTCGTATCTGAAAAGGTTACCCTGGTACAACTCAAAAAAGACAACGCAGGCGTACTGCTATTCGATCCGATATTCAACACACAAAATACTACCAACAAGGCTGATGCAGAAAAAAGAGAACTAAAAGGATTGATACTGGGCGTTGTTCGCTTATCTAATCTCATGACTGGCCTACAAAACCACTCAAATATTGAGTCGTCACAAACCGCTGACAACATAGATCTCTACCTATATGATGATGAAGCCAGTGAAGGCAAACGTTTGCTGCACGCTAGCAAGCAACCTTCACCTTTATCATTCAACGAGGCAAAAGCAGCCCTGCATATCGAACACTCATTTCACTTTGGCGCCAGAAAATGGCGTGTGATTGCCATCCCAACCGACCCCACCTTTAGCGCCCAGATCACGCATCAAAAATGGATCGTACTCGGTAGCACACTGTTCATCACACTATTACTAACAGCGCTACTTCATACATCAGCCAAACGCACCATGATCATTGAAAATACGGTCCGTGAACGCACAGTAGCACTAAGGCAAGCCACTCAGCAGGCCCAGACAGATGCTGCGCATATCCGTGCCATCGTGGATAATTCCGCTGAAGGGATCATTACGATCAACGAAAGTGGCATTATTCATGATGTCAATCCCGCTACGGAGAAAATATTTGATTACACATCCCAAGAACTCCTCGGTAAAAATATCTCGATGCTGCTGCCACCCGAAGATCGAACCATGCATGCTACCATTCTAAAAAACTCAACACTTCATGCGACACGCATCATTAACCAGGCACGAGAAGTCTATGGATATAAAAAAGATGGAAGCACCTTCCCAATGGAACTTAATGTCTCCAGCATGAAACAAGAAGGCAAACGCCTGTTCATCGGCATCATTCACGACATCAGCGAGCGCAAGCAGGCAGAGACCTCAAAAAGAGAATTCATCTCTACCGTCAGTCATGAGCTAAGAACACCACTCACCTCTATCAAGGGGGCCCTTAGCTTGATCGCCGCTGGTGCCATGGGAGAGGTCTCTGAAAAAATAAACGGCATGATAACAATTGCACATGCCAATTGTGAACGCCAGATCAGGCTAGTGAATGACCTACTAGACATCGAAAAACTGTCAGCAGGCAACATGGAATATCACATGGAGCCAGTCTGTTTAAATGTTTTATTAAATCAGTCCATCGAAGAAAACCGGGAATTCGGCAGAAGCCACCAGGTTACCTACACTATGACCACAAGTAGACAGACTGCGATGGTGAATGCGGATGGTGGCCGCATCATACAAGTACTGGCAAACCTTTTATCTAACGCCGCAAAGTTCTCTTCAGAAAATAGTGAAGTACAAATTATTTTGCAATCACATCAGCAAAACTTTCGGGTGCTTATAACAGATCACGGCGAAGGTGTTCCGCATTCATTTCGAGGAAAAATATTTGAACGATTCAGCCAAGCCGATGCCTCCGACACAAAAGTGAAAGGCGGCACCGGACTCGGTTTGTGTATTAGTAAAATCATTATCGAAGAACACGACGGTAAGATTGGCTTTGAGAGTGAAGAGGGAAAAGGTTCAACCTTCTATATTGAGCTCCCTGAATATCACGCGCCTAACAAGCCCACAACAACGTAACCCCACCACCACGGACTATCACCAAGGTTTCATTAATATTTGACTGACTCACCCTGCTTTTCAATTCGCTGATGCAAGCGTTCCAGCAATTGCTGTGTCTGGCGCAATTCACGTAACAGTTCATCACGTGATACCGGTGGCTGTAGCTGCTCAAGGCGTTCAATTTTAGCCTCCTCGAGGTTATTCAGCACCACAGCAATAAAGAGGTTAATAATCACGAAGGTACCGACGATGACAAAGCTTACAAAATAGATCCATGCTAGTGGATGCATTTCCATCGCGGTGTACATCACGTCGGTCCAATCTTCGAGTGTCACGATGCGAAACAACGTCAATAATGACATCCCCAAGGTGCGCCAATGCTCTGGGTCATGCGCGTGGAACAGGTGGTAGCCCGCCACCGCATAGATGTAGAAAATAATACTCATCAATAGCAGCACATTGGCCATGCTTGGGATTGAACGGATCAATGTCGAGACGATCATGCGCAGCTCCGGAATCGCCGAGATCAGACGCAGTACCCGTAGCAAACGCAATAGACGCGCCACCATTGCCAAGTCGCCAGTGAACGGAATCAGCGACAGCACTACCACGGTGAAATCGAATAGGTTCCAACCATCACCAAAATAGCGCTTCCACTGCGGCGCAACGGCGGTAATTTTGATAAGCGCTTCAAGAATGAAGATCGCCAGCACAATATGATTGCCCATCTGTAGCCAGGTGCCGTATTGGGCGTAGATATCAACCGAGGTCTCCAGCCCTAATATCACGCCGTTAATGACGATCACCGCCACCACAAAGTGCTCAAACGCCTTATGCGCTGAAATCCGCTGGCAAAGTTTTCTAATCACGTTGTTTTTACCTTTTTAAAATCGACAATATTCACCAATGGCGGCCATTATAGACTTTTTTAGCCGATCTAAATTATCATCCTGCCAAACGATTTGGTGATAACTTCTCTGAATGACCTCACTACCTCACATCACCAATCGTCACAAAAGATTAACATTTCTGTGACACTCTACTCACAGCAAAGCGCTATAGTCATCACCAATGAGAAGCAGGATGCCACGGCCTCACAAGGATGTGAGAAGAGACACAAAGGGAACATGTGTCGTGAAAGTGAATGGAGAGATGTCTAAAGAAAAGCCATTCTCTGCGGGCAGGATGCAAGCAGATGCAGGAAGCCGTTAACCAAGGAAGGCTCTGTTAGGGACAACAGACGCGCAATGGATTGCGCACAACCTATCGAACACCATTAAGAGCCATCCGCGACTATAATGGAAACTTTTCAGCCAACAGCACCTTCGCCTCTTTTTCTATATCGGTCGCGCCAATCTTAACCAGCAGCGGTTGAAACTCAGCGCGCTTACCATGACGCTTCATTAGCCATTTAAAAGAAAGACGTTTGATATAAAACAGCGCCGCGACCATCAGGCCGACAACGAGTAGCCACACCTGAATGAAAATTGGCGGCATGCGATCGATAAATTGCGCGTACATAAAAAAAGAGAGCATCAGCGCCATCCCTAGCGAAATGCCGATGGTGACCATAATATTCTCGTACTTCGCTTTGAGTGCCTCGATCGCCTCAAGATTAATCTGCTCAGACATGTTTTAGACTTGCCCCAAAAGTGATGCTAATTTTCAGAATTTCCCACATTCTAGCAAATAACCAACGCTCGATGGGCATTTCCACACCTTTCAAGTCAGCCCAGTGAGATCAAGCGCTTAACGCCTCCAATGATTCAGAAACGGCCATCCACTCGCCTTCAACCTGGTCCAGCTCTGCACTCATATTCACCTGCTCTGCCAACAGCGTTTTCAAACGAGCCTTTTCTCTCTCTGCATAGATATCACTGCCTGCCAACTGCGCCTCAATCGCCTCTTTTTGGCCATTCAGTTTATCCATCTGCTGCTCCAGCTTTTTCAGCTTGTTCTGCAATGGTTTCAATGCACGGCGCTGTTCAGCATCCTGCTGACGACGTACCTTGCGGGTTGACTGACTGCTCTCTCCCGCCACATCGGCAGGATCATCCCCCGCCATGGCCAGCGGCTCATCGGCCTCACGACGCGCAATCATCTGCTGACGATAGCTCTCTAGGTCGCCATCAAATGGTGTCACACAACCGCCATCGACCCACAACCAGCGATCCGTCACGCTGCGCAGCATATGACGATCATGCGAGATAATCACTAACGCCCCTTCAAACGCTTGCAGTGCGACACTCAATGCATGGCGCATCTCCAAGTCTAAATGGTTAGTCGGCTCGTCGAGAAGCAATAAATTTGGACGTTGATAGACCAACATCGCCAGCACTAAACGCGCCTTTTCACCGCCCGAAAAAGGTTTAACCGGGTCGCTGACCTTATCGCCGTGAAAGGCGAAGCCACCGAGAAAGTCGCGCAGCTCCTGCTCACGCGCACGTGGGTCGAGTCGCAGTAGATGTTCCAACGGGCTTTCGTCAAGGTGCAGCTGTTCCAATTGATGCTGCGCAAAATAACCAATACGCAGATCTTGCGCCTTAGTGAAATCACCACTAACAGGGTCAAGGGTATCTGCCAGCACCTTAATCAAGGTTGATTTACCTGCGCCGTTGGCACCGAGCAACCCTACCCGGTCACCACTCGCTAGTTCCAGTTTTACATTGGCTAGAATGGTTTTATCACCATAGCCAATCTCGGCATCCCGCATCTGAAATAACATATGCGGCAACTTCTCTGGCTTAAGAAAAGTAAAATTAAACGGAGAGTCAATATGCGCCGCGCTGATCATCTCCATCCGCTCCAGCGTTTTGAGGCGACTCTGTGCCTGCTTCGCCTTACTCGCCTTGGCCTTGAAACGGGTCACAAAGCTATGGATATGAGCGATCTCTTCCTGTTGCCTGGTATAGGCCGACTGCTGTTGTGCCAAACGCTCAGCGCGACGCTTTTCAAAGGCACTGTAATTACCGCTATAAAGCGCTATGCCGCCCTGCTCAACGTGGGCGATATGGGTCGCCACATCGTCAAGGAAGTCACGGTCATGCGAGATCAATAATAACGTTCCCTGATATTGACTCAACCACGCCTGCAACCACATCACCGCATCCAAATCGAGATGGTTAGTCGGCTCATCCAGCAGTAGAATATCAGAACGGCACATCAACGCCTGCGCCAGATTAAGCCGCATGCGCCAACCACCGGAAAAGCTTTGAACTGGCGACGCCTCCTGCGCCGTCGTAAAACCCAAGCCGTGCAACAGACGCGCGGCACGGCTACGACAAGTGTAACCATCAACTGACGCCAGTTTGGCGTGCAATTGTGCCTGACGATTGCCATCATCCACCGCCTCCGCCACCACCAGTTCGGCCTCAATGGTGCGCAGTTCAACATCACCATCGATCGCATAATCAATGGCCGAGCGATCTAGCGCAGGCGTCTCCTGCGCCACATGTGCAATCACCTGATTAGGCGGCAGCGTCAGTTCACCCGCATCGCTATGCAACTGATCGCGCACCATCGCAAACAGGCTCGATTTGCCACAGCCATTCACTCCGGTCACACCGACACGTTGCCCCTGATGGATGGTAAAGGTGACCTTCTCGAAGAGTATCTTGCCGCCGCGACGCAACGCGACGTTGGTAAAATTTATCATGGGGCAGATTTTAGCACGGCGAGACAGCCTAAGTAGACATACTGGCCGGGTGGAAATCAACGCCCATTACGCGCTACATTAACGCCATGCTAAACACCACTCTCGATAAGTGCCCATGCGGCAGCGGTGGCCATTTCATGGCCTGCTGCGGTCAATACATTGAAGGGGAAGTCACCGCCCCCACCGCCGAAAAACTCATGCGCTCCCGTTATAGCGCCTATACGCTCAACAACAGCCACTATCTATCCAAAACATGGCACTTAACCACTAGCCCCACCAAGCTTGATCTCAGCCAACAAACGCAAACCGACTGGCTTGGCCTTAAAATTTGCCGCACAGAAGCGGGTAGTGAAAGTGAAACAACGGCTACCGTTGAGTTTATTGCACGCTATAAAATAGATGACATAAGTGCAGTGATCCACGAGGTCAGTTGCTTTATTAAAGAAGATGAGCGCTGGTTCTATGTCGATGGTACACTTTCACAGCCAACTCAAAATGGCCCCTGCCCTTGTGGCAGCGGTAAAAAATTCAAACGCTGTTGCGGTAAATAAAGAATGAGGTAGGGAATACAAGAATGGAACTGGAACAACGCACTGAGGCAATCGAACATGAAGCTTTAACCAGCCTTTACACTAACTGCCCTGCGGCAACTAAAAAGGTGCTCGGTTTTCGCCTGGTGAACATTGATAACGCACTACTGCTCACCGCCAAGGCAGACCCAAACATCATGCTTAACCGCGTACATGGTCTCTGCGGTAACAAAGAAATTAAGCCCAGTACCATTCAAAAGATCGCTGCAACCTACACCGCACTTGGCATCAAAAACTACTTTCTTCACCTCTACATCGAAGACCAGCCACAGGCCAGCAGGCAACAGCTTATCAATGCGGGATTAATTGAAACTAGAGGCTGGATGCGATTTATCCGTGATAACAGCGTACCACCAGCATCAAGCAGTGAACTACGTATTGAAAAAATCGACAGTGACCACGCGAATGAGTTCGCCCGCATTGTATGCCAGGCATTCAACATTAGTAAAGCCGCAACGCCAATGATTGCTGCGCTTGCCAATGACCCTCGCTGGCACCTGTTTGCCAGTTTTGACGGTAACATCATGGCCGGCGCTGGCGCCATGTTTGTGCAAGATGACATCGCATGGCTCGACTGGGGCGCCACCGCACCACAGTATCGCTGCAAAGGCAGCCAGGCAGCTATCATGGCAACACGCATTGAACACGCCAAATCGTTAGGCTGCAAACATATCGTCACCGAAACGGGTGAAGCAGTGGAAGGCGACCCGCAGCATTCATACAAAAACATTATTAAACACGGCTTTGCAGAGATGCGTATGCGCCAAAACTACAAACCGCAGCCGCAATAGCCACCATTCAATAACGCCTAATTATAGCGCGATTCACCATCACTCACGTCGATACTGAAAGTGCAACTATCACACCTGGCGCTCGAATGAGCGCCGTATAATCCCCCATCATCCCCTTCCTGGGAAGCCTGGTAAGAGACAACCCTGGCACCATCAACTCTAGGCCAGGGCATCGTCAACTATGCACCACCAACGACCGTTAAGGATGCGGTGAATGCATTTTTCGATGAGCCACAAAATCATCGCTATCAACCACTCGATGGCATTCCAGCGCTCAAGTCGATCATCACCCAAAAACTGGCAAGTGAAAACAACATAACACCCTCTTCTCAGCGCGAACTGTTTGTCACTGCCGGCAGCAATATGGCATTTTTACAGGCCATACTGGCAATCACCAGCGCCAGTGATGAAGTGATCATCCTTAGCCCTTACTACTTCAATCACGAGATGGCGATCCGCATTGCCGATGCCACCCCCATCATCGTGGCAACGGATGAGAACCACCAACCACGGCTTGAAGCCATCACCGCGGCCATCACCGAAAAAACACGCGCGGTAGTGACCGTCTCCCCCAACAATCCAACCGCTGCTGTTTATTCGCAACAGATGCTCAGCGCAATCAATCAATTGTGCGGCGACAAAGGGATCTACCACATCAACGATGAGGCCTATGAATACTTTGTTTACGATGGCACACCACACTTTTCGCCCGCATCCTTAACAAACAGCCTAGATCACACCATCTCGCTCTTTTTATTCTCCAAGACTTATGGCATGGCGAGTTGGCGAATGGGCTACATGCTAATTCCAGAATCTCTATCGGGCGCGATTAGAAAAGTGCAAGACAGTAACTTGATCTGCGCCCCAGTGATTTCACAGCACGCCGCTATTGCAGCCCTAAAATGTGGCCATGACTTCTGTACGCCTCACCTCGCACGGCTCGCTAAAACACGTCGCGCTATGGTTAAACAGCTAGATCAACACCGCGATCAGATCAGCTACGCAGGCTCACCAACAGATAGCGCATCGCCCCGCTTAGCGCATCTTTACTACCTGCCAATGCCACCGCTGACAACCCCAGTAACTCCAGCGTTACATAGAGATTGAAGATATCTCCTGCCAGAAACAGACCATTGAGCCCCGTCCACATCAGTAACCACAAGGGCCAAAAACCAGCAGGATTAGCGTGATCCCACTTAAAATAACCGATCGCATAGAAGCTCACGCCCAGGCCGACCAATGCACTCATCAGCAACATCAGCACACTCAACCCATCGGCATAAAGATCGATGCCCAACGGCGCACCCCAACCACCCACCGCATAACGAATGGCACCCTGTTCAAGCAGTTGTCGATAAAGTGCCAGCACCGCTCCTGCCGTTGTAAAAGCAGTGATCATGCCTAACAGCTTGGCGCGACGAGGCCAGAGAAAACAGAGCATCGAGCCCATCAGCGGGATCAAAACCACCCAGGCAATCCAGTGTGTTGTATTGAAATCAGGGGGAGTCATCGCACGACGTCTACTCTTCCGGTAGTTCCGTTCGACCGGTTAATGCCTGAAAACGCAACAACAGTGCCAGCGCCAGCGCGGTTGCCGAGATTGCCACCACAATTCCGGTAATCACCATCGCGTGCGGCACCGGATCTGGCCCATCAACCGCGCGCTCAGCCAACGCCACCAGCAATAGAAACACACCGCTTCCCATGATGTTGAGCGCCAGAATTTTGCGCAACAAATGGCGATAGGCAAGCACCCCGTGCAAGCCCAGTACAAACAGGGCAATGGCAGCGAGCGCGTACAACATCGGCAGACTCATGGGCCGCGCTCGACCGTAGGCCGGGCGCCTAAAAACAGAATACTCAGGGTAATACCGATGGAAAGTGTCGCCGCCGTTTCGATCAGCAGAATCAAACCAGCGGCCCATTCAACAGGGTATTGCAGTAACTGCCCACCACCGAGCATCACGGCAGCCGCAACGGCCACAAACGTGGCAGTGCCCAGCACCAGCGCAACACGCAGTGGCCAGCCCGCCAGGCGGCCTTCAAGCCGTTTGCCACACAGCAACAGCAACACCCCAGCGGCGGCTAACACAGCACCGGCCTGGAATGCACCGCCCGGCGCATGGCCTCCCACCCATAACAGATAACCCGCCACAAAATCATCACGGGTGCTAACAGGCGCAACAAGGCAGCCAGTACCGGCGAGATAGAAACCGTAGCAACATCCGAATGATTATTCGCGGCCAGCGACCACACGCCGAGCAGCGCCAGTAACAACACCGCCATTTCAAGCAAGGTATCGTAGCCACGAAAACTGAGCAGCACGGCCGTCACCGAATGGTCAACGCCGCTATTGCCCATTTGACTGGCAACAACCCTTGACAGGCCGCTCGCCTCGCCAGGCAAAGAGAGCACGGCATAGCCCAGTGCTGCTGCTAACAGCACCATCAGCGCAGACAACAGAATCGAGGCGGCGCTATTCATGGCCGCTTTTTTCACCCTCATCTTTTCGGCTGCTGGCATTCAGTCTCGCCAACGTGGTGATCAGCAAGGCACCGGTGAGCCCAGCACCAATCGCTGCCTCAGCCAGCGCCACATCAGGTGCGTCCAATCTAACCCAGGCCAACGCCAACACAAGACCAAAGGCAATAAACAGTACGATCGATTTAAACAGATCGGCGCTGGCCAGCGCGCGCCACGCTAACCACACTAACGTGAGGATCAGCAGTAGATCGAAAACAAACAGCCCGCTCTCCATCAGCGTTTCTCCTTCACCTCGGTACTGCTCCAGGGTGCGACCTTCTGTCGCAGTGCCGCCTGGGCCACCAGTTGGCAGCCACTCGCACCGGCCAGCATCACCAGTAGCCAGATAACAATCAACAACAGTGCACTGGTCAGAGAAGCCGCCTGTAACAGCAGACCAAACACAACAAAGCCGAGGCCAACGTTATCCGCTTTAGTCAGCGCATGCAGGCGGCTGTAAACATCGGGGAAACGCAAGAGCCCAAGCGTTCCTGCGACAAAAAAAAGCGTGCCGATAATAATCAGTACAACGCTTAAACCCTGCAAAATAATTTCGATGCTCAGGCTCAGGCTCACGCCTCCTCATCCTGTCGTTCGCCACCCGCCCCGCTACAACGAACGAAAGCGACCACCGTCACTGCCGCCAACAGCGCAAACACCAACGCCACATCGCGCAGTGCCGGTTGTTCAAACACAGGTGCCAGTAATAGCAGAATTACCACCGCCGTGGTGCCAAACAGTTGGCTAGCCATCATACGATCTGCCGCGCTAGGCCCGCGCAGTACGCGCCACAAACCGACACTCAGTGTCAGTAACAACACCACCGAGATAACCATATAAAACGTTGCCATCAGTGCTTAATCCTCCAGGGTCACCGGCGTCACAAATTCTTCCGGTTTTACCGCAAGCACCGAGCAATGGATATTGTTAATAATCACCTCAGCAGTATTGCCCATAAAGAAACCGGGCAGTCCGGTACGTGCCACGGTCCCCATCACCAGCAGATCAATGTTGATTTCCTGCACCAACTGAGGAATCGCCTGTCTGGGCCAGCCTTTGGGCGTATGGATCTGCGGTTTGAGATAATTCAGTGCATCTTTACCGAGATGCTGGGTCGCTTTCCGATAAAGCGCATCAAGCCATTGACGATGTTGCACCATCACATCATCAACGTAGTCATCTACCTCTTTTCCGCTATAACCACCACGACCACCGCGCAGCGTACTTTCACCCACCGCGTGCCAGGCATGGACAATGTTCAGCTCACCAAATTCAGTCAGTGCCAGCGACGAGCTCAGTTCAACAATTTGCATACTCAATGCATCACGCTGCGCCTTATCATTCTCATGGCCAATATCAACAGCTGCCAGAATCCGCTTAAATTTCCCTGATTTGGGCATTTTCATCAGCCACACAGGTATCGGACATTTGCGTAACAGGTGCATATCGGTACTACCAAACAGACCCGCCTTCAAACCACCACTGTTATAGGCCGGTTTTATCACCAGATCATGGCCATCGCGCAATACTTTACGAATCATCTCAATGTAAGGAATGCCATAAGCAACCGTGGTGGCTACCGTTATTTTTTCACGCGCGGCAGCAACCAGCGCTTCAAGCTGTTCACACCGTTCATCAAGAATAGCGTGCTTAAGTGAATCAGAGGTCAACCCTTTCGGGATGACACTAAAGTCGAAAAGTTGATGCTCAACAACATCAATCACCGTCAAACTGGCCTGATTACTTTCTGCCAGGGCAACCGCCCTTTCAAATGCAGCCTCACATGACGCGGCCGCTTCTTTGACAAACAGAATGTTTTTAAAGCGCTTCATATTGATTCGCCTCGTTAAGATTCATTCCAAAAATGCTGGCGATCTTAAATTCCAGCATTTCTAATTCTTTGACAACCGGCACTCTTTTATCCAGTACATGGAGCTGTAATGTCTGACCGTTAATGTAAGCACAAAATGTGCTTGGCAACAGATTAATGCTATTGGCAAACAACACCTGCGCCGCCCCTTCTGGCAAGCGCAGCGGGTAGGTTAAGAATGCGGGGGCAATCGAAAGGCGAATCGAATAGACACGGCGCGCCACATCAATGCCACCGCAGATCGATGCATACAGAAAAATAAGGGATGAAGCGTAATAAAGGAATTAAATAAACGCGCGGTGTCTGCGCTGGCTTCAGCAGTAAACTCAGATACGCAGCAATAAACACTACGGGTAGACCAATCAGCCATGACTCGCTTACACCGCCCGTGACGATCCACCACAGAACGGCAAGCAATCCCGCACGTTTAAGTAAATCAAAAATGGGGTGACACAACACATTCATTTCTCTTTATCACCAGTGGTAACCACTTTCGGTTCATCCATAGCCAACAAACGATTAACCGCCTCCGTCGCCGCATCAGCAAAAGGCAGCAACACCAGGTCGGCTCCCGCCTCGCGCAGAAATTTTGCATCATCGTGACTATGAGCGGTAACGGCAAGGCGCCCTTGATAGTCGTGATGACGCAATCCCTGTAGCAAAGCCAGATTTATCTGACGTTCCGGCGTGGTGCTAATCACCCATTTCATACGGCTCAGCGGAAGCGAACCAATGAACTCAGGATCTTCAGCATCACCATAGCACACGGCATACCCCTCACGCCGCAAGGTACTCACGGTTTCAGGGTCAAAATCCACCCCCAGCACACGCCCACCCCGTTGCTGCAGCACTTGGCTAACGCCCAGGCCATAACGCCCGAGGCACAGCACAATCACATCCTCATCACCTTCATTGTCGCCATCATAGGCCGCTTCACGATGCGGGTTGCGGCGCTCAAAAATCCCCAGCCACGGTGCCAGTCGTTCATATAATTGATGAGAATAGAGAATCATATAAGTCGAGCCGCTGATCGTGATCAACCCCACCAGCGTTACCAGACCAACCGTGTCGGATTGCAAGTGACCAAGGCTCAAACCCAGCGCCACCATTATCAGAGAAAACTCACTAATTTGAGCCACCGTCAACCCCGCCAGAAAACCGGTCCGCTTGCGATACCCCATCCACCCCATGATGACCATCACGATCAATGGATTACCGATTAATACAAACAGTGACAGCACCACCGCAGCCCCGAGCTGCGCACCAAGGGTGGCTATTTCCAGACCAGCACCTAGGTCGATAAAAAAGAACAGCAACAGGAAGTCACGCAAGCCCACCAGGCGCGCTCCAATCGTTTCCCGAAAAGAGGTCGAGGCAAGCGAGATGCCCGCAAGAAAAGCACCCACCTCTTTGCTAAACCCTAGCGCATCACCAATTGAAGCCAGCAGCACCGCCCAAGCAATAGCAAACAACACCAACAGTTCTATCGACTGCGCTAGATGGTTGGTCAAACGCGGTAACACATAGCGCATCAATAATGCCACCACGAGCAGCATCAACATGCCTTTAAACAACACCATCAACATTACCATGCCGAACTGGCCCGGTTCTGCAGCGGTGCCAACACCAAACGCGGTAAGGCCAATCATCACCATCACCACAAAAATATCTTGCACAATGAGAAAACCCACTGCAATACGACCATGCAGTGCATCGATCTCTTTTTTATCAGAAAGTAATTTAACGATGATGATGGTACTGGAGAATGTTAACGCCACCGCCACATAAAGTGCGGTCACTGGCTCCATGCCTAGCGCAACGGCAATGCCATACCCCACCACGGAAGTAAACAGCACCTGCCCCATCCCTGTTGCGAGTGCCACTGGACCCAGGCTGCGGATAATCTGAAAATCCAGCTTCAGACCGACCACAAACAACAACAGCGCGATACCCATTTTGGCCAGCAAATCGACCTGATCACTAGCCGCGACCCACTCGAAGCCACTCGGCCCAACCAAAATACCGGCAGCAATAAAGGCTACAATCAAAGGCTGGCGTAAATAAACCCCAATGGCCCCAATTACAGCAGCCACCGCCAACAAGGCGGCAATCTCATAAAACACACTCTCGAACGCAGGCATGCTTACAACTCCACGGTTAAGCTCGCAGCAAAAAACCCTTAAAACCAAAGCGCCATAGCTACCCTTTCAGTGTAATTCAGCGCTATTCCAGCGTCTCGCAGTATTTTCCTGTGCCATACTCACTAAATTATCACTAATTTTCTGTGGGATTTTAAATCATAGAATACGAGCCGCCCCACCCAGATCCCCGCATCAATTTTTTCCTCACGCCATCACCGCTCTGCTTCGTGTCGCTAGCAATTCCATCTCTTTCTATCGCTTCCTGTCAGCGCCTCGATGGGGCGCCCAAGTTCTTGCGTGCCTCTCTTTGCACATGCCACAGCCTGATGACTCCGGAGACCCTTTATACCCTAACCAACCCGGGTGCTGCTGTGTTGACTTCGGTGTACCTTAAAACCCTCCTCGATCTCGATTTTCATTTCGAAGCCGTACCCGCTTTCAGGAGCTGCGAATTCCCTGCGGCCTGCACAATTCTCTGTACGCCCGAAGGAAGTGCCCTTGGGGTATACGCTTCACCCACTTTGTTCACCTTTTGACGTTGCTTCGAAACAACTTCGGTTCCGCCATCGCCCCAATACTTGATACGGGTAGGTGGTTAACCCTTAGCCGACAGGGACTTGTACCCCGCAAGATGCTCCAAGCTTTGCTGGTGCCCTAACACACTATGTATAGAGACTAAACAGCAAATAAATAACCCTTTATATACTGAGCAATTGAGACCAAGAGTCTTTTAAAGCATCAGCATAATCAGCCGTTAGATGTATGAGCCGAAAGCATATTTATTTTTCCCATGGGCCTGCGGGGCATCCAAGAACACTAAAACTGGATGCAACAACAAAACCAATGTATTGAGTGCGGAAATCACGATTATCGCTTCGCTAAAACCGATGACTACGGCCCCACTTTCATTACTTCTGGGAATGTTTCTTCGCTCTTCATCCTCTGTAAAAAAGGCAAAGTGAAAAATAAAAATAAGCGCATGATGATGATCAAGATATAAAATAAGGCCAGCAGTGAAGCAAAAAAAAGATTAACATATCACCAAGTGCACCTAAAAACACCCTCTCCAACTATCCACCATAGAGTGCGAGACATTTAATTATTAACACTTACCCACAATATATTGAACGAGTATTGCTACTACTTGGTTTAAGTGGGGTTTTATATTTCAGCAGCATTCACGTCAGTTCCGATGCGCAGCTCGCCATCAATTTCATGGTAATTGGCGCCATGGTTGCTCTGCATCGCTATGCAGACCACCAAGGCCTGGCACGCATCACCTTTTTAAGCCTCGCAATTTTCCTTGTCCTACGCTACATACACTGGCGGATACTTTTCACCATCACCTTTGTCGATCCCTTAAGCCTTTTGGCAGCCCTCACTCTGCTAGTAGCAGAATTCTACGGTATTTTTGTTTTTCTTTTAAATGTATTTGTGAGTGCCCGCCCCGTGCAAAGACAAGCGACCACCACTAGCAGCAGAGAAAAAAACAAGCTACCCAACGTCGATGTATTTATTCCTAGCTACAATGAGGGCATAGAACTACTAAGAGTAACGTTGATCGCCGCCAGAGAAATTCACTATCCAAAAGAGAAACTGCGCATCTATCTGCTCGATGATGGTGGCACTCATAATAAGCGCCATCAGCCAGACCAAACTAAGTCACTAGCGGCTTGGTTGCGCCGCCACCAATTGAAAAAACTCTGCCGCGAGCTCGGCGTGCAATATATGACTCGGCATCAAAACGACCATGCAAAAGCGGGTAATATGAACGCTGCCCTACCTCACACGCATGGTGATCTGATACTGATCCTGGATGCAGACCACGTGCCCACCGTCGACTTCCTTGAAAAAACGGTTCACTATTTTATTGAAGATGAAAAACTATTTTTAGTACAAACCCCCCATTTTTTTGTCAACCCAGATCCAATCGAAAAAAACCTTGATCTATTTCAAAAAATGCCCTCAGAAAACCACATGTTTTACAGCACTATTCAGCCGGGACTTGATTTTTGGGGAGGATCATTTTTCTGTGGCTCTGCCGCTATTCTTAGGCGCAAGGCACTACTTGAGAATAATGGGTTTTCAGGCGAAACCATCACCGAAGATGCCGAAACGGCCCTAACACTACACAGCAAGGGGTGGCGCTCGTGTTATCTAAAATACCCACTTATTTCTGGTCTGCAACCCGAGACATTTAGTAGCTTTATGGTGCAGCGTATGCGCTGGGCACAGGGCATGGTACAACTATTTTTGCTCAAAAACCCATTAAAGATGAAAGGACTGAGCTGGCCACAAAAACTCTGTTACCTGTCAAACATGAGTTACTGGTTTTTTCCCTTCGCGCGTATGATATTTGTTTTTGCACCGGCTGCCTTTCTGGTATTTGGCTTGCAAATTTATGCCGCCACCGCAGGCGATATATTAATTTATACCGTGCCATACATTGTGGCACTGTTAATGGCCTCCAGTTATATGTACCGCAAGGTACGCTGGAATTTCATTTCCAATATCTATGAAACCATGCAGTCCCTTCACTCCTTTAACGCCGTTATGGCAGTATTGAAAAACCCTCGCTCACCCAAATTTGGTGTCACGCCTAAATCAGAAACACTGGATGAGGATTTTATTTCTCCATTAGCCCGGCCTTTCTACTGGATGGTAGCTGCTACCGCTTTTATTACCTTACTAGGCCTTTGGCGCTTTTATGCGATACCAGAAGAACGTTCATTAATCGCCTTCGCTCTATTTTGGTCCAGCTATAATTTTTTGCTTTATACCGCCAGCTTGGGCGCATTGATGGAGCGTCGCCAGCGGCGTACCAATCCGCGTCTGCCGGCTGGCTTTGAAGCCACTATCTGGCTCAATGATGGCGCATTCAAGCTACCGGTGATAGTCGAAGATATCTCTGTCGGCGGCACCAATATTTCACTCACACCACAACATGCAGAGCAGGTCAAAGCAGGTGACCGGGTCACCCTGCACGGCATTAATCCAGCCACGGGGAAACCCTTCGACCTGCCTATTGAAGTCGTTGCTCGCTGGGAAGCTGGTAAACGGACAGCCTTTGGCAGTCGTTTTGCCAGTGAAAACTCAAACCAGTATCGTGACATCATTTTACTGGCCCACGGTGATAGCCGCCGCTGGCTCAAATGGTCGGAAAACAGGGCCCCAGACCCTGGCATCATCAAAAGCACACTTCATTTATCAAAGATTAGTATAATTTACATATGCCGCTATTTAGTACTTTTCATCATCAATCCAATGATTGGTTGGCTCATCTCTTTTATTAAAGGTAAACCACCAACCACTGGAACATCAAACAATCAGGTGAAACAATGAAACGAAAATACCTTGCAATCCTACTAATAACCTGGCCTTTTTTGATAAATGCAGCGCCACAGGATAACGAGTTACGTGAAGGCATCATTAAGCTTTCGACACTCACGGGTGTAAACCAGATTGAGCTAACAAATACTAACAGCCGGCATTCTATTTCACTGCCGCTCTCCAAACGGCTTGTATCAAGTGACTATACTCTCCATCTGGAACTTGTTAACTCGATTTCGCTGCTGGAACATCGCTCCCAGCTGGTCGTCATGGTCAATAAGATTGTCATCTCTCAAATTAATCTCACCCCCCATAAGCCTCGGGTATTAGCCGAGATTCCCATCGCAGCTGAATATCTCACACCCGGCTATAACTCGATAGAGTTTATAGTTAACCAGCACTACACTGACGACTGTGAAGATCCTACTGCTCATGAGCTATGGACGCAGATAAACACAGATAAATCGTATTTTGAATTCACCTACCGCATGCAATCAAACAATTTTACTGTTGCTGATTTAACACATGTATTTGATGAACATTTACCTGAATACGAAGTTACCCTGATGATGGCTACCAACGAATATGGTGACCGCCACCTACACTGGGGTAGCCTCGTGGCACAAGGTGTGGCGCTTTACCAAAAATATAAAACACCCGACTTTAAATTAGCAGTAGCGCAGCACCGAATACCACACACACAAAATAAATTGCCCTACAACTTGTCTAAATATGCACTGGAGCCATTAGATCAAAGCAAGTTCACTGGCGATGTAATATTGATCGGTAATGTGAATGAACTATCCCCCTATCTGACCCTGGCCCAAGCTGAAAAAATCAACGGTCCCTATATTGCTATAGTACCCGCTAAAAACCCAATCTATCAGGTGATTATTATTTCAGGTCAAAATGATAATGACGTCAATTTGGCCGTCGAGAGTTTTGCTTTTTCCCGCAACCCTTTTCCCGATGATAACGACATTACAGTACTGAGCCTACAGCTACCTGAAACCGATCAAAACAAGCGCGCCTATTTGCTACAACCGCATACCTCATATGCCTTTTCTGAGTTAGGTTTTAACTCACAAACGCTGACCAATAATCCCTCTTTCCTACAGATCAATATACCACCCGACCTACTCAACCAGAATCAAGAACTGGTCGAACTAAAACTCAATCTTTCATTTGGTGCCGCACTACGTGAGGATTCCGTGCTCAATATTTACCTCAATGGTCTATTTGAGCGCGCCATTCGCTTAGAAAACCCAGCCGGGGCACGTTACACCGACTATAAAATCACCATTCCTTTGAGCAGCTTTTTACCTGGTTCCAATACATTCACCTTTGAACCCGTGATGCCACCGCTGATTACCGGCAGTGGCGGTACCTGTTCGCTGGTACAAACCAAAAATGCCAAATTAACCATCTACGGCAATTCAACAATCAAGATGCCAGATGTTGATCACTTTATCTCTTTGCCTAACCTCGATCTGCTACGAAGAACAGGCTTCCCCTATACTCAATCAGCCTATGGTCTCAATATGGGTGTCGTAATACGCGACCGCCACCCAGACACCATGCTTGCCGCCTGGCAGTTTATGGCTAAACTAGCACAGCAGGCAACTCTTCCTCTTAGCCAAGCTAAGATATCGTTTAACAGCCTTGATGAGCGCGACCTCATCATCATCAGCAGTCACAAAACACTTCATGACGCAGATATCAAGGGTGCTCCACTGCAGATGAAGGGCAAGTTGCAGCTACCCTTCCAGGTTCACAATACCTCACCCCCACTCGACCTCAATTGGTTTGAAAAGATATTTGACACCACCAATGCATTCAGTGTGGCCTCACCACAGCAAGCCTCCTTAACGATGGAAGCATCATTAGGTCGCCAGGCAGTGATGATCTCCTATGCCAATAGTCAGGCAGCAAACAAGTTAATCACGCTGATCACTGCAGACACGCCCAAACAGCTCCTTCGCAGCATCAAAGACCTAGTCTCACCAGAGATATGGGGGCGCCTGAGAGGTGACGTAGTGGTATGGGACAAAGATAAAAACCTCGTCATCACCCAGCAGATAGGCGATGTGTTTTATCGAGGACAGACTTCAACTCATAATCAGCTGGCCTATCATTTTTCCAACCATCTTTACCAATGGCTGCTCGCCGTCATCGGATTGATTATCACTGTTTCCTGGCTGATCCACCGCTGGCTAAACCGCTTCAAAGCACAACAACATAAAGAGAGCTCAGAGCTTGATACCTAAACGCTCAATGTGGCCGTGGTTTTTTATCACCCTGATTAGCATCGCGGTTGTGTTGACGATCCATACACTGCGGCAGCCACCCCCTGGCACCAAAGTGGATCATCAGCCCCTGCAAGGCTGGCCAGCCTACAAAATGGCATTTATGGCATCTGATGGACGCATTATCGATACGGGTAATCACCATGTCAGCCATTCGGAGGGGCAAGGTTATGGCATGCTGTTTGCCGTCAATGCCGACGACCCATCCAGCTTCGAAAAAATATGGCAATGGACTCATCAACACCTTCAGATTCGTGACGATGCGCTACTAGCCTGGCGTTATCAGCCTGGCAGTGGTGTCACCGACATTAACAATGCCAGCGATGGTGACATCCTGGTCGCCTGGGCGCTATTACAGGCGGGCCAGCGCTGGAAAAAATCACATTATATTGATGACAGTCGACAAATCCTGCAAGATATTCGCAACAAACTCATCCGTCCCTGGCGTGAACTGGAAATATTACTGCCTGGGGTCATGGGATTTGAACGCGGTCCCGATGACTATACCGTGAACCTCTCATACTGGATTTTCCCAGCCTTTCGCGATTTTCAAATATATGACCCCTCACCTCAATGGAGCGCCTTAGAGCAAAGTGGCTTGCAACTCATCCGCCAGAGTCGCTTTGGCCGATGGCAACTGCCGCCCGACTGGCTGCGATTAGATCAGTCTGTCCAACCCGCGCCGGATCGTCCCCCGCGCTTTGGTTACGATGCCATTCGTGTCCCCCTTCATTTAAGCTGGGCGGGAATAAACCAGATTGAATTTATCCAGCCCTTCACGCTCTATCAACAGGCAATGTACCAGCGCGAGCAGCGATTACCACCCTGGATCAACCTCACCACTAATGACATTGCCAGCTATGATGCGGCCAATGGCATTAAGGCAGTATTTACTCATCTAAAACGCCCAATAACCGCGCCTGGATTGCCCGGGCCTCATGATGATTATTATTCAGCCAGTCTGTTACTCTTAGTCGAATTGAGTCAGCAAAAAAGGCTGTAACGCATGGTATCGACCTCCACACCAAGACACCGCCTGGCATTACCTTTAACGCTAGTTCTCTATATCTGCTTGCCCTTAGTTTATGCCCAGAGCAGTGCAAATACCGAGCTCCGTGCCAGTGATTCTACGGTGGATCATCAAGCCGATAATACCCGCTTTAACCACCTCAACCAGCCACCAGAGATGACGCGCCAGCAAGCGACCCAACAAACAAATCAACAGCAGAATCAAGCAGGACCCGATGAGCGCATTCTGTGGCAATTGCTACACAACAGAAAATTTCAGGCGCTCAAAAAAGCGATTCGTGACTGGCAAGTGGCCTACCCCAATTGGCAACCACATGCAGACCTAATCAATGCCATCAATTCAGCGTCATCATTACCAACAATACAAACAGAAGCGCCGTTATCACGCTGCAAAAACCTTAACCAATTGAGATCAACGCTCACTAGCAACAAGCAAGAAAAAATCATCCAGGTACTCGACATATTAGACGAGTGCAGCAATGATCAGGAGCGTCTAGTATTACTGAAGATGAGCCAGCCGCTGCTACTCCCCATCGCTTATGATCGCCTAATTACCTCAGTCAGAGATTCCCTAGCCGACGCGCGTGTGTCACTGAGAAAGCACCACTACCAACAACATCGTTATTGGTTAGAACAGTGGTTTAAACAGCCTGATAGCGAACCGTTCAATAATCTTCTTATCCACATGAGTGGCGACATCGACCACCATAAAGATGCCCTGTTGGCCCAGCAGTTGGGCTGGCATTTCATTGAACAAGCGCATCCAGCAACCGCCATTGACTGGTTTGACAAGGCGAACCGGTGGCAACCATCAGACAGTAACAACCGTTACGGTCAGGCATTGGCACGCTATCAATCTGGAAACTGGCGAGCCGCCGAAGAGCTGGCTAAGCAAGATCAACAACATTCAGCCAACATGCGCGCGCTATTAACTGACTCGTTGTTACAGCAAGGCTGGATACACTATAAACAAGCCGATTACAGCACTAGTCTGGCCAAAGCCGAGGCTGCCGAGCCCATCGCCAATCAGCAGCAGCGCATCAATGCGATGATGCTACAGGCTTGGTCACAATATCAGCTTGGCCATCTCAATGAAGCAGAAACCCTTGCTCTCACCTATCAAGACTCAGATGCGACTCAACTGCTAGGGCTTATCTACTTACAACGAGGCTGGACAGCCGTGGTGCAAAAAAACCCAGCGGGTATTCGTCAGCATGCAAACACAGCCAACCATTACCGTGCCAACCTTCACGAGATCAACACGCTGCTCGCCTGGGCCGACTTCCACGCCGAAGATTACGCTACCGCCCGTGATCGTTTTGAGCAACTATACAAAGAGAAGCCGCATGAATCATTAGCGGCGGCACTCATCAAGAGCCAGCGAAAAATCGCTGACAAAACCTCATCGCTGGCGATTCAAACCATCGACCATCAGCCGAAACTGCGCCCACCCAACAAACAGACAAGCACGAGCGTTCATCAGAACAACCTCTATAACCGTAAGCTGTTCCTGGCAGCCGCCGCCGTGAACGAGGGGCGTTTCAACAAAGGTTCGCTTAGACATATCGATAGCGCTTCAATTGAAGCAGGTTTACTTTGGCGACAAAAGAGCGGTTCATCGGGGACCAGCAGACTGGATATTCAGCGAACCCCCGTATTGGCAGGTCATTACAACTATAAACGAGTACATACGTTTAGCCTGCACATTGATCAAGTTACCCTGGAAAGTGGCTCATTAAACCTGAATAACTCACTGGTTGGCAGCACCGGACTCAACAATCCAGCAGGCCAACGCTTAACAACAGGGCTATCCCATGGCTTTTCCTATCGTTTCGATTACCAACGCGAAGGCTGGCGCGCACCCTACCTAAGCGTGGGGCGCACACCCAGCCAAGGAATCATCGACACCGCCCTGACCTATGAGCTTGGACTCACTCATCAAGTTGCCAACGGCCACTGGCGTGGTGGCCTGTACGCCCGCCCAGTACGCGAGTCAGTACTCTCTTACACTGGCATCAAAGATCCATACTCCGGCGCACGCTGGGGGCGAGTAATCAAAACAGGCCTGATGATAGAGAACCTTCACCACTGGAATCCACGCTGGAGTTCTGTCATTGCAGGCCAGCTGGCAACACTTGAAGGAGACAAGGTCATCAGCAACCAAACCATTGAGTTCGCTGCTAGCCTGGGATACAACCTCAACCGCAGCGGCTATAACTACCTCTCCATCGGGCCTGAGTTTAGTTATCGACAGTTCGACAAAAACCTCAGCCAGTTCACCCTTGGTCACGGTGGCTACTTCAGCCCAGACAACCTGATTCGCATCGGTGTCGGCCTTAACCTGCTAACCAGTGAAGCACGCCGTCATGTCATCAAAGGTCGCCTTGCGCTCGGTTATCAACGCTATGATGAGGCAGCCGCATTATGGTTTCCCAACCCGGGTTCTTTCGATTCGAGCCTTACCAGCAGTGGTCTAAACAATATTTACACCGCTAACACCCAGAGCGGGCTAGCCTATGATCTGCTGCTCAAAGGGGTCTATTTAGCAACCCCACACTGGCAATTACACGGCGGCGTAAGCCTGCGTAAAAGCGACGGTTATCAGGACATCGCCACAGGCATAGGGATAAGATTTTACATTGAACCACGCAACACTTCATTCAGCCGCGATATCCCTCACTACTTGCTCCGCAGCCTCTACTAATCAAACAGACTGACCAATCAACTCACCGGACAATTATCCTGGCACAGGCGAACCCTGAGGACATCCGCAAAGCCATCTACACGACCAATGCGATTGAATCACTGAACAGTGTTATTCGTAAGGTGATTAAAAAATGAAAACTGTTTCCGACCGATGATTCGGCTAAAAAGGTGATTTACTTGGCATCCCTCAACGCTTCAAAAAAGTGGACCATGCCAATTAGAAACTGGAAACCAACAGTCCATTTCCCATAATTTTCCAATGTATATTCGATTGCCTAACGCCAGCAATAACCGGGGATTTGGGGCGGGGCAAGCCGCCTGTGTCAGGATAGATGCACGTGGTTTATCATCAGCACGTAGGCATGCAGCTCGACTTGATATTTATCCGCGGCCTCCTTCAACTAGCTTAAATATTCACGATAGCCCTGCCCCACATAAAAGCAGGCATCTTGGTTATTGCCCCGCTACATCACATGCGCCAGTACCTCCGTCAGATACATTTTGCGCTTCCTTGGGATTTACTTGCTCTGTTTAGAGTCCAATTGATAATCAAGCTCATTTATCACCGACCCGAATGGCACTCGCTTAAGGACACCTCTATTAATGCTGGGCGTGGCAGATTGAATGCCAAATTCGTTACATCAAGGCATAAATAACAGGTAATACCCAAGGGGCACACCGTAGCGGGACTATTGCCAAGCACCATCGAAAGAGTAGAGGTCATAACGCGCGGATAATATTTCATTAATGCTTAAAACAGTACTACTGCTAATAACCAGTCATAAATAGCAATCTATCTACCCATCTTTAGCATATTTTATTTTCAATAACTGGCGTTTAAAAAAACCCACCTTTGCTTCAATCATTCCAATCACCTGATTCACTACCGCCAAATTTATCGTAATAGCAATACTCATAAATGGGCTAAGGCCAATAAGCGCATCATTATAAAGTGTGCGTTCGTCAGCGGCACCAACCATATCTGCAAGCATATCCTCTGAGCCTCCAGAGGTACCCCCTCCAATGGGTTTCATTTCGATACCATCAACCCCAATCATTGAGTTTCTATAGGCCAAATGTTCCGCCACGACAGTTTGATCTATTATGTTGTCATGCGCGTCATCACCGCTCGGATCAACCCACATAGGTTGATCCGCTTTCTTCCTCACTGCATTGGCATTCCTAGCCGCAATAAGTTGATTACCCTGCCCAATAGACTCTCCCAGGAGTTCCATCGTATTTTTAAGAACTTGCGACCCGCCTGGCCTCATAAATACACCACCAGCTACCTCTGCATCACGCACTTGGCCAGCCGTGATTGCTGTTCTAGCCTCCCATAAGGCCAATAGAAAATCCTGCATCATATTACCATCCGCATTGGCACCGACATCTATATGTAATTCAACCAGGTTAAGCGCAGTATCATACTGAGACTTTACACCGCCATGATGACTCTCTTGTATGCCCGCATCAGCAGCTTGTGAAAAAACAGCCTGTATCACATCTGCATTGAGATTAACGCCATCAGAAAGCACCTCACTACCTTGCTTTCTCTGAATAAGGCTGTGCTGACCAGCGCAAGCATCAGCCATCACCTGCATTTGAGATAGATGTCTTGTTGCCGCACTGCGCTTAACTGATCCTTGCAAATCACGCATTTGAATAGCATCAGCACGGTTATCAACAAAGTGAGCCGCAGCCTCACTATTATCCTGTATTTGAGACACGCTCTCAGCCATCGAGCGATTTTTATTTTCCTGTTTTTCAGTATATGTAGTCAGATTCACCCCCTTTCAACGCCTTGCCTTGCACCCTTTATCACATACATGACGTCATCAATTCTGTTCGTAATATTTTATATCATGCTAACCCCAAACCTAATCAAACACTCCTAGATATAGATAATGCCGATTAAGTAAGGAGTAGCATTCCATTTCCACTAAAAAGCAGCGTTATTTCGTTAATGTACAACCACAAACAGAACCCGCACTAGCATTGGTATTTGTCCAGTTGCCATTCCATATCAAATAGCCCGCGGTGGATGCACACACACCCTGACTACCGCCACAAATACCCGGTGCCTGGGCGTTACTGCCAATAACCGTTGAAGCAGTGACATCAATGGATTCCCCCTGGCCTATTTTGATATCCTTAAAAATATGGCTAAGCGCCTGAGAGGTAATGTTATTACTAACACTCTCACCAGTCCCCTTATAATTGTGACAACCGAAACAGTTACTGGCAAAGCTCGACGTTAAGTTCGCATGCTGATAATCAGTCTCTGCAACCGAATTTGCAAGTCGTAACGAGCCTCGCTCATTTGGAACACCCAATCCACCCGAGCTGTCCTTTATATCACTCACCCAGATAGCACCAACATTAAAATAATTGGCTAATACCTTCATCGATTCGGCTGTGTTCGGTTCACTTAGCAATGCCAATAGCTGTGCATTTTGCGCTGTAATATCAGAAATATTTTCCCCTGCTTTCAAATCACCACTATCCGTACCATAGGCATGCACACGACAGATGTTCGTGGGTGTACCGGTAGGATCGGTTAAATTCTTTTTAGGCTGGTTAAACTGACAGGCATTGTCCGCTCCCGCAGAGTCAGGAAGCCCTTTGACACAGCTATTGCTGGCAAAGTTCCAGTCTGTATCGGTCTGTATCTGTGACGGCAAACAATCTGGAGTGTTGGTTTTATGCTCATAGGTGGCCCAGACAAATTCCGGGTGATCTGTGGTTGCACTCGCAATATGCATACCGACTAAACCAAGCGTAACAGGCTTTTTACCGATCAACTGCCGTTGCGTTACAAAAGTGTTATTCCCGGCAATGTCGCTCTGAGAAAGCACTTTCCATGCGAACTTTAACTCCATCGTACCGCTAGGAAAGTTAGTCACATTCTGTTTTTCCATTTCAACGGCACTGGCCGTCAGCCCACACAAGGCGCTGTTAAACCTCACATCGTAATAAACCACATTACCATCCTGATCATAGATGGTAGCGCCACCGCCGGCCTGCCCTGTCGACAGTGTCGTTTTGGCAAGGCTCGTTCGCAAAGTCGCCCCCATAACAGAGTCATCGCAAGCATTTTCTGGCGTACCATCTGCATTGAACTCCAATAGTGGGTAGTTGGCCTGTACCTGGAAATTTCGTTTACTACTATCCACAGCAGAAGGCGACATCAAGTACAGGTATGTCTGCGTGCTAAACTGGTAAAAGTCACAAAAGGTCGATGAGCCATCTGCGCCACTCTTTTTCACCTCGCCAGGTAACGACGGGGCTGTCAGCCACTTCGAATCTACCGCACAATTCGATACACCAGCTGAAGCGGTTGCTGGCAATAAAAGCATCGATATTAGAAATAAACTACTTGTTGATAATGTTCTTATAGTTGTCGTCATTTAGCATTCCTTTCCATTGTGTTTAAATACGCTCTGTTATTTAGTTACGAGACCAAATAATGGATATCCCTATCGTCACTAAATTTTGAAACTTAACAGGTAATTTCTAGCTGTGTTTACACACATAGCCCCCACCCATTACCCCATGATCATCACTCACATACACATTCCCACTTCAAGACAAAGATGTTAGATGCCCTTTTGTGATTTTAAAGCATGTTGCTATCAGCATCCTCACTGGTTATCAAACACCAACCTAACAACGACACCCTCTCAGCCATCCGTCAGAAGATAAAAACCCCATCAAGGCCATTGCATACATCACGAATACAGCTAAGTTGTCATTCAAATAGCAGCTCTTCTATATAGTTTCACCTGCCATCCTTCGAATAGAGCCGGAACCATGCCTCAACCGAAAAGGTGACCCTCAAAAGTAGAGCTTACCCGCAATCCACTGGCAATGTGCTCTAAACTTAAGAGTGATGACCCTGCGAAACGGATTATAGTAAGTTCATTCGACCCTTAGCTTTTATGCTTGCGCACCTCATTCGTTAGTTTGTACATTTCTACTGCGGAAGAGCAACCACCTGCCGCTATCTGGAGCAAGACCACAACCATCCCAACATGCTGATTTCATTAAATCTAATCGGATTTAGCTGCTTTCGGAACGTGTCAACCTCAAATGGACAGTTAATTTTTAGATAACATCTATTTGCCGCTGCCTCTCACATAGCCAGCCGCTGTAAGCGTTGGGGAATTCACGTCACTCTCCTCAGCGGCAATAGGATTAATAGCAACGAATTTTGGCAGTAATTTGCCCGCAGGGCGACCTTTAACGAATCGTTCTGGGTTTTTCTCATAGCGTCCATCCAACGCACGCTGGATAATCAGGCTGATATTTTTGCATCTTGAACTGGCTTTCGCTTCACTGCCTGCCTTTTCCTCAGTAAATAAGACCAGTAAATAACAGTAGTAAATAAAGCAAATAAAGCAAATAAAGCAAATAAAGCAAATAAAGCAAGAGAGTAAATAAGACCAGTAAATAAGTAAATAAGACAGCCATTTTTTAAAATATCAACATTCTGAAAACAACACCCACCAATATTTATTCAGTCGCTGAAAGTGACTCAATATGAACTTTTCAAATGCTCATGCGAGTGAAGACCTGGTCAATATCACGCAGACATAATCATCAGTCGTGCGTGTATCTCAATGTTTCATTGACGGCTGAAAACACAGGTTCTGATTGAGCTGCTTAAGGGAGGTAAGTCTCACATCCCCGAATACCGGGGATGCGTTGATATCCCAATGACTGACACACTTGTTTGAGTTTAAACGCGCAGCCGACAAAGGATTTAAACTCGCTTTCAAAGTTGTTGATGAGATATTCCCAATGCTTTGTTTCAATGTTTAATCGTTCCAGTATCGGTGACAGTTGTGGATCTATCGCGCCTCGTTTATCTTTTCTGATGATACGACCACTGATATCAACCAACGCGATGTAGTCAGTTAATTTAAAAGGCAGGCCTTTCGATATTTCATTGCGTGGGTTACCTGCAAAGGGCAGTAGTGTCTTGACTTGTTGTTTTGAGTGATTAGCTGAGTGTGTTGTTTGTGCTTTTTGAATCCGTTTTTTGATGCTGGTATGGGCTGATGTTTCTGGTGTTTTGGCCATCTTTGCGCGGATGGGGTTGAGGTCTACATAGGCCATGCAGGCGATGAGTGCGGCGTCATCTAGTAAGGCTTGTGATTTAAAGCGCCCTTCCCAGAAGCGGCCTGTACATTCATCTTCTGCATTAGCTTGGCGGGCAATGCCTTCGTTTAATACGCGCATGAACCAGCTAATGTCCATTAAGCGTGAACGCCACTCTTCTACGCAATCGCTTAGTACGGCTGATTCTGCAGTCCCTAGCTTTTCACCTTGTACGTAGCGTAGTGACAACAGGTTACCTGTAAAGAGCTGATGCCATTGTTCTATCACTTCATGAGCTGTCCAGTCACGGGCAACTTGTTGATCGATATGCAATATCACATGGTAGTGATTTGACATGATGGCATAACCACAGAGGTCTATCGCGAAGATTTGTGCGAGTTCATGTAGGCGGTCTTCAATCCATTGTCGGCGATGTTCGAAACTGCGTGAGGTCACGGCATCTTTGCCGCATAGAAACGCACGGCGTACGCAACGTGACACGCAGTGGTAATAAGGTGTACTCGCCAGAGATATCTGGGACTTGCGGGATTTAGGCATCGGTCACTCCTTGACTCAATGATTTATTTGAACTCCTGAGGCGAACAATATTCTTAGAATGAGATATTGTCAATCTTTAATTCTGGCTGTCCTGTTTGTCCGTGAGGCGAACAATATTCTTAGAATGAGATATTGTCAATCTTTAATTCTGGCTGTCCTGTTTGTCCGAATCTTTAATTCTGGCTGTCCTGTTTGTCTGGACCGAACCTTGAGTTGGCGGTAGTAAGGATGTTTTTGTGCTTTTTTTCTCGATTTTTCTTTAGTCGAGCGGGTCTCTAGCTTATCATTGCGCTTAGCCATAATGGATACTCCACGTATCGGTTGTGGTTAGCTGCCTCTGGGTGTTAGTCGCACTCAGGGGTAGCGCTTAATTAAATCAGCATTTCATTGTTGAAAATATACTCATCTCTTTATGTTTTAACTCAACACCCATCAGACGCCTTTTTCCAGAAAATATCAAACTATTTTTCAACTGTTTATTGCAACAGTGATGGTTGATTTTGGAGAGCCTAACGTTTAAATTAAGTGGCTCCGTTAGGAGTCCCGCTTGAATGATGGGTTAGGCATACATGAACGTTTATAGGCCATCGAGTTTAGGAGGAATAAATCTACAACATTTCTCTAACTGAGGAATGGCTTTTTCTTCCTCATGGTCACTGACTAGTGCTGTAGTTTTAGAGAATATCAGTATTCCAATAGGTACTGGCGCTATCCCCGTTACCTTTGAAGAACCTGTAATTTCATAATAATATTTTTTATCTGGCTCGATTTTCACAGAAAACTCTACATCAGGGGGGCCTGCTAGAAAAGACCATTTGGATGTAATCTTATGTTCTCCAGGGCTTAAGTAGACCCAAGAGAAACTCTCTTGGGGTAATGAAACAATTTCTTTACTATCTATATAAATAGTAGGTTTCCATGCTGTAGGTTCAGCATACTCTCTGTAAATATAAAAAATAGATTGATTTTCTCTATTTTCGGTCGCTTTTGCAATATTAAAACTGGGGGCTGTTGCAGGCGCAGCACAGCCCGTAAGTAATATAGATAAAGTTAAAGTCAGTTTAATTAAATTGTTCATTATTATGTAAGTATGCCTAACTTTTGAAGTAAGCAGCAGCACACTGCTTTTGCAGGAAACAATCTGAGACAAATACTGCCTGCTTTACTGCATGGTTAGATTGATAAAACCAGCCGAACACTGGTGCGCCACTGAACTTCATAAAATAATATACCACCGCCCATGACTTAACCAGCTGCCAATGAACACCTGTCATT
>NVTY02000082.1 GCA_002401765.2 Thiotrichaceae bacterium | reverse complement strand
TTTGCCCGTTCTTCAATCTCAAAACCTCAAAATAGAACCACTATTCCTACGATTTTGCTCAATCAGAACGAACAAATACGAACTAAATCTGAGCGCCATACCCGAAACTTGTTTCGTGCACGTCCCTTAGAGACTGTACTGAAATCTGTGGCACTGCTCTGCAGGTTTCGCCTAAAGCTCAGCCCGGGCTACATTTGTTATATTTTTGCAGGCCAGTGAAATATCAACTTCTTTGCCTGAATCGATTGTGACTGTGTTTAACCGCTCATCTTCATTCAGCGGTTCCTGTGTTCTTATCTGGTGTTCCAATACAGAAATACCGGCTTCGGAAGGATCTTCTCTTTTTTCATTGCGTTCGATAATCCATTGGCGTAACAATGCTTCTTCGGCGTGAAAATGAAGGATGATAAATGGTACCTTGAGTCCCTTGGCAACGGCTTTGAACTGTTGCCGTTGCGCTTGTTTTAAAAACGTGGCATCGATGATGACTGGGTAGCCGCCCACTGTGATTTCTTGTGCGATCGTTGCGAGTCGTTGATACGTCGCATCACTTGAGGTGGCACTATAGAGTTTCCTGCCGACAGCTGATTGACTGCGCGCATCGGCACTGAGTCCATGCAACCGTTTACGTTCAACATCCGAGCGCAGGCGTATTGCGCCGAGTTGCTCCAGGATCAGTTGAGAGAGGCAGCTCTTGCCGGAACCTGACAGGCCGTGGGTAATCATCAACGGTGTTGCATGCGCTGCTGTGTATGAAAGCGCGAGATTGAGGTAGCGTTGGCACTGTTCTGAATGGCCACTACCCGGGTGTTGTGCATGTTGAATCAGCGCCACTTTGGCGCGCACCATGGCGCGGTAGACCAGATAGAGTCGCAACAGCGGTACAGCCGCATAGTCCCCGCTCTGTTGTAGCCAGGCGTTTAGAAACCGGAAGCCGAAATCGCTTTTACCGTGGGCATCAAGGTCCATCACCATAAAGGCAATATCACTGATCTGGTCGATCCAGCGCAGTTTGGGGTTGAATTCCAGGCAATCAAACAGCATTGTCTGATGATGGTAGCGAGTGACATTTGCGAGGTGTAAGTCGCCGTGACATTCACGGATAAAGCCATCTCGTTTGCGGTTTTCTAGCATGGGTGTCAGGCGTGTTAGTTCATCGGTTGTCCATTGTTGTAGCTGAGCTAGCGACTGGCGTTCAATATTGTCTGATAGAGCGGCATCAATTTCGCTGAAATTGTCCAGCATCGGTTGACGAATGGCATCCATGCTGCCATAGGGGGTTTCGTTACTCGCCCCCTTGAGTGATTGATGAAAGCTGGCTACGCGGGTGGCAAGTTGGTCGACATGGCGGTTGGTTAGCTTGCCCTGTTTGATGAGTTGATCAAATTCCATTCCTGTTTCAAACTGGCGCATCTTGACCGCGTATTCGATCACCTCGCCATTACCATTGAGTTGTGGTGCATCGATTGAACCCGTGATCGCCACCACATCGAGATAGATTTCATCGGCAAGGCGTCTGTTCAGGCGGATCTCTTCTTCGCACACATGGCGGCGCTTCTCCAGTGTCGAAAAGTCGAGAAAACCAAGGTTGAGCGGCTTTTTGATCTTGTAGGCGTAGTCGCCAGTGAGCAGCACCCAGGCGCAATGGGTCTCAATCAACGTAAATTCACTGACGGGGTGGTCATAAATTACCTGGTTTTGCAGTGCCATGATCAGCAAGGGTGGTTTCATTCTCAACTCCCGTACAAGTTACTCATGTCGATATTATATAAATAATTGAAAAATAGTGGTTATTTGTTTTAAATGTTGAGTAAAATGACAAACAATCTATAACAAAATGAGGTTTTGGGTTCTGTGGGTGTCTATTCGGTTGATAAACTGATTACTGAGGCGCGTCGTCTGGCGGCGGATTACCGTCGTGCGACGGGTAAGCCCCTTGCCGGTGTGAGTGGCGAGGTCGCCCAGTATGACGCGGTACGGCTGCTTGACCTTGAACTCTGCAACCCGCCCATTGCGGGCTGTGATGCCATCGGTAACAGTGGCTCACGCAAGGGCAAAAAGGTTCAGATCAAGGCCCGTACGATCTTTGATGAGGCCAAGACTGGGCAACGTATCGGTCAACTCAAGCTGGAGCAGGCGTGGGACCTGGTGGTACTGGTACTGCTCGACGAAGAGCTTGAAACCTTTGAAGTCTACGAAGCATCACGCACAGTGTTGAAAGAGGCGATGGAGGAGGGTGGTTCCAGTAAGCGTGCCAAACGCGGCGCGATGTCGGTCGCTAAATTCAAAATTATTAGTCGCCTCGCCTGGACGCGCGAAAATGGTCTTGAAGGCGATGAAGCCTGGGATAATCAGGCTGACGGTTAATGTTCATCGGTTCACCTCTGTAAATTCCAATATCGAATGTAATGTCTCTTTCTGATGATTTAAAAAGTGCGGGTGAGCTGCTAGGTGCCGATGGCCCGTTTGTGCATCATATCGATGGTTTTGCACCGCGTATTCAGCAGCAGCAGATGAGCGATGCGGTTGAGCAGGCGCTCGATAATCAATCGGTGCTGGTGTGTGAGGCCGGTACCGGTACCGGCAAGACCTTCGCCTATCTGGTGCCCGCGCTTCGTTTTGGCAAGCGGGTGATCATCTCAACCGGTACCAAGACGCTACAAGACCAGCTATTCCACCGTGACCTGCCGACCGTGCAAAAGGCACTGGCAATCCCCGCGCGGGTAACGATGCTGAAAGGGCGTAGCAATTATCTTTGTAACCATCGGCTAGATCTGCTGGAGCATTCTGGTACGGCACATGCTAAACATCTGGTGGATGATTTTCAGGCGATTCGTCAGTGGGCGGGTAAAACCAGTACTGGTGATGTGGCTGAGGTTATTGGCATCGATGACGATGCACCGATCTGGCCGCAGGTAACGTCCACCAGTGAAAATTGCCTTGGCCAGGAATGTAATGTGTTTAGTGACTGCCATGTGGTGAAGGCGCGTAAGCGCGCACAAGAGGCAGATGTGGTGGTGATCAATCATCATCTACTTTTTTCCGACATGGTGCTAAGAGAAGAGGGCTTTGGTGAGCTGCTGCCGAGTGCGGATGCCTTTATCATTGATGAAGCGCATCAGCTGCCGGAGATTGCCTCCAATTTTTTTGGCCAATTCCTCAGTGGGCGACAATTATTAGACCTTGGGCGTGATGTGATCGCCGAGCAGGTCAATGAAGCGGGTGATATGCCCGCACTGGCGCGGGCGGCACAAGACCTTGACAAAGTGCTGTATGATTTTCGCCTCGCACTCGGCATGAAAAAACAGCGCGCGCCATGGAGTGAGTTGCGAGACCTGCCAGCGGTAAAAATGGGCATGGAAGAGATCGAGACGCAGTTGCAAAAATTATCAGACCTGCTAGAAGAGGCCGCGGTGCGAGGCAAAGGGCTAGAGAGTTGCTGGCAGCGCAGCCTGGAGTTGATGCATCGCCTGCAGGCATTTAGTCAGGCGCATGAAGAGGAGCGTATTCAGTGGTACGAAACCACGCGCCGTTCTTTTATGTTGCACGACACGCCGATGAATATTGCTGAGACCTTTGATAAACATGCCAAGCGTTATAAAAGTGCCTGGGTCTATACCTCTGCAACACTGGCGGTGGGTGATAACTTTGACCACTTTACCAAGCGGCTGGGGGTGCTGAATGCCGAGACCGCACGTTGGGATAGCCCGTTTAATTTTCGTGATAATAGCGTGCTCTATCTGCCAGAGAATCTACCGGAACCCAATTCACCACAGCATGTAGAAGCCGTGGTGGATAAAGCACTGCCGATCTTAAAGGCGTGTGATGGCGGCGCCTTTATGTTATTTACCAGCCACCGTGCACTGCGACGCGCGGCGGAGCTGCTGGAAGAAAAGGGCTTTGAAGCGCCGTTGTTGATCCAGGGCAATTCACCGCGCAATGAACTGCTCGATACCTTTCGTAAGCTCGGTAATGCGGTGTTGTTGGGCACCAGTAGTTTCTGGGAAGGGGTTGATGTGCGTGGCAAAGCGCTCTCCTGCGTGGTGATTGATAAGCTACCGTTTGTGACCCCCGATGACCCGGTGTTACAGGCGCGGATGGATGCGCTGAAGAAAAGTGGTGGCAATCCCTTTAGAGATTTTTTGTTACCCAATGCAGTGATCACCCTTAAGCAGGGTGCCGGACGCCTGATTCGTGATGTGAATGATCGCGGTATCTTGATGATCTGTGATCCACGTCTGGTGACCAAGTCTTACGGCAAAACCTTTTTGAAAGACCTACCGCCGATGCGCCGCACAAGAGATGAATCCAAGGTGATTGGTTTTTGTGGTGCGATGAAGAGGAAGAGAGAAGTGGGATTGTGATGGCAAAGATTGCTTCGTCGCGTTGCTCCTCGCAATGACAGGACATGTTTCGTCACCGCGATAAATATTAAGTTTTTGTCATGACGAGCAAGCTAAATTTGTGCCATGACGAGTAAGCTAAGTTTTTGTCATGGCGAGCGAAGCGCGGCCATCTCCTGAGTTCTGATAGACAATTGAAACAAAATAAACTATGAAATTACTCGCAATCGATACCTCAACCGAAGCCTGTTCAGCCGCACTTTCTATTGATGGTGAAATCAGTGAGCGTTATGAAATTGCACCACGCAAACATGCAGAGTTGATTTTGCCGATGATCGATGAGCTGCTAGCGGATGCGGGTTGTTCGTTGGCACAAATGGATGCAATTGCCTTTGGTCGTGGCCCAGGTGCCTTTACCGGCGTGCGTATCGGTACAGGCGTGGTGCAGGGGCTGGCGTTTTCGATTGAGTGCCCGGTGGTGCCTGTTTCATCACTCGCGGCGATGGCCTATGGTGCGATGGCTGAATTCAGTGTGGACAATGTGTTAGCGGGGATTGACGCGCGCATGGCTGAGGTCTATTGGGGGGCTTATCAACGCAGTGCCGATGGAGGTGTTCAGTTGCTGGATGATGAGCGTGTCTGCAAACCGGATGAGACGTTTATTCCAGCGTCGGGGCATTGGGTTGGTGCCGGTACCGCGTGGCAGGCATATGGTGATGAACTAAGGGCTCGATACGATGGTTTTCTTAGTGAATCTCACCCAGAGATTTTTCCCAGAGCCCGTGATGTAGCCGCACTGGGTGTCATCGGCTTTCAAATGGGAGGTGCGGTGGTGGCGGATGAGGCGCAGCCGGTTTATTTGCGGAATAATGTGGCTAAGAAGAAGGCTAAACAGTAACAGCAGTCGTATCTACTCTTGCCAAATATATAAATCAGTCAAATATCGTATAGGGCTGTTGTCAATAAAGCTAGCTGTAAAATCTTACGGCAGTAATAATTTTTCGTAAAACTTCATATAACCATGCTTCTAGTATATATTCACTGTTGGTGATTTGAAAGCTACTGTTTTTTGGTGGCTGCTATTTATTTTAGTCATGTAATATTCATTGCGTGAGGGAGCTACCACGATGAACATTGTGTTTGGCTATGTCTAACGCCGAATTTTGAAATTGATAGTGCGGCTACGTTGTCTAGGTATTATTTATATCTATTATAGGGAGTAATTGGGGTTGAATTCTAACGAAGCGAATACACGAAGATTATTCTCTGTCTTTATACTCTTGTTGATGTGTGGCATGTTTTCGGAAAAGGCTAGTGCTAGCCCTACATGTAGTTCTGATGTTATTCCATCAACAGATGTGATTTATCAATCGGTGTATGATTCGATATATTGCCAATCGGCAGGAGAGGTATTGTATTTACATTATCATAAAAAGCCCACTCAAAGCGGCGCAACAGTAGATGTCTGTGGGTATTCTCCAATACCGAGTGGCTTCTTGATTGTCGGAAAAAAAGAAGCTTGGCAGTACCCGCACTGCGAACTAACAAACAATAACTATACTGATGCAGTGATAATCCGCTATCCAGCAGACAGCCTCTCTTATATGGATATCTGTGCAGAGTCTTTTAGCTCTATTCCCGCTGGTTGGGTTATCACCAAAAAAAATATAACGACCCTGAATGGTTGCAGTGGTTCGCGTTGGAGAATAGAGAAAGCCGTCAATGCTAATTATACAATGTGCGCTGGTTCATCTCTCCCCGCAGGGTACATCATTTATGAGGA
>NVTY02000081.1 GCA_002401765.2 Thiotrichaceae bacterium | reverse complement strand
CTAAGGCTATGACAGATCGCTAAATTTTTATCGTCCGTGATGGGCGAGTGTTCTGCTCGCCCATTAAAAAGCGCCATCCCCAATGATGGCGCAATCACAAACAACAATAATCTATATATCTGCTTATATTAAGGGAAATCCGGGCTTGTTCAACAACTGGATAGATCGCGGTTCGTTCCTCACGCGATCTATCCTTGTTCGTTAGAAATTATTTTAGTTTTTCCAATGAATTTAAAAAGCCTTCATCAGACTCTAATTTAAAACACTTCAGCAGATCAATATCGATATTATTTTTGGTAGCAAGAATAGGTTTATATTCTTTTACCAAAAAAACCACATTTTGGTATTTTTGTGGCGAATATGATCCAAGTTCTACTATTCCTCCAGATATAGCCCTGATGTCCTCAAGCTCGTATTTCATCTTTTTGAAATACCAGAAAAAACAGTTTACTTTTGCAAAATTCAATAACTCATCCTCTGGTGGAACGGTATTTACAGATGAGTGAGGGGGTATCTGTGCGCAGGACACAACTAGTAAATTAGCTAAAACAAATGAAAGATAGAATAGTGATTTCATTAGGATGCCTCCCAAAATAGAACTTTATTGGCTAAGCCTCCGTAACCTTTCCATAAACATTCTCTGCCATTCCAAAGATCTGCATGGCCGGTAGCATCGGACCAGCCAGTTACCCTAAAGACTATAATTCCCTTCCTAACTTTGAGCTTTACCTTATATTCGGAAGGCTTGAATTCTTCTGGCTTGCCATATTTTGAGGTAAGATGCTTGACCAGCATCTTGACCCGAAAAATATACCAGTTTTTATTTTTCCCTGAAGACACCTGCGCTTCTAATTTTCCATTTGGGCCAATATCTTTAAAGTACGGTATGACATGAGCACCTCCGTTTTTATTTAGAGCCTTTGACACTCGAACGGCGCATGCGTTACTAAATACACCAATATCATAATTCAGCTCTACTTTCCCGCCTATATCTTTGAATACAGCTCCAGCTTCTAAAGCTGGATAGTGCATTTTTAGAAAAGCCCATTTTGGTAATTTCATTACGCGCTCCTATGCTTTGTTGATTTCTAACGTTGGAAGTAAGCCGCAGCACACTGACTTTCCAGGAAACATGATACGACAAATTCTGTCGGCTTTACTGCGTTGTTGAACGAAGCCGCTCCGCGGCAGAACTCCCCCCAGACTTAAATTAGGTCGATAACCCCTCGCGTACTCAGTCCCGGGTACATTAACTCGCGAGGCGCTATCGATGAAAAAAGCACAGCAAAACAAGTTCGATTCACTGTACCAAAAACATGTTAACGCACTTATACGCCAAGGTAAATCTGAGAAAACGGTTGATGCCTATGCACGTGCCGTGCGGCGTATTGCAAACTATTTTGATCGCTGCCCCGACAAGCTCAGCGTGGATGATTTACAACGCTATTTTGATGATTTACTCAAAACACACTCATGGAGTACCATCAAAATTGACCGCAATGGCTTACAGTTTTTCTATAAACAGATACTGAAGAAGCAGTGGGCCTGGGTTGATATCATCAAACCACCCAGCCGGAAAACGCTACCCGATATCCTCACTCATGAAGAGATCGAGCGGATCATTAATGCGACGCGTGAGGCACGTTACCGAACCTATATTCTTATACTCTACAGCATGGGGTTACGCCTTGGTGAGGCGCTTAACTTATGCATTGGTGACATAGATGCACGTCAACATCGCGTTCATATCCGCATGGGAAAAGGCCATAAAGACCGCTTTGTGACACTCCCTGATCGGGCGCTTGACGCGCTACGGCAATATTGGGCAACACACCGACATACTCAGTTTATCTTTCCAGCCGGTAAAACGGCGACCGACCGCCACCGCGCCAACATCGTCATGGATCGTGGTGGCTTGCAAAAATCGTTCAAAGCCATTGTGCTGAGTTGTAATATCCATAAAAAAGTGACCATCCACAGCCTGCGACACTGCTACGGCACTCACCTCTTAGAAGCGGGGCTAAACCTTCGCGCCATACAGCATGAGATGGGCCATGGCAGCCCTAAGACAACCGCTATTTATACTCAACTAACCAAACAGGTTCAGCAGAATACCTTAGATATCGTCAATACGATGGTCAATCGCCTTTCCATTAACTTAGATCAGGAGGGCTAACCATGGAGTTGAAAAGTATCATTCAGAACTATCAAACACTTTTTATGGCAAAGTATGGCGGTCGTCTTGAGCATAAGCACCACCAGGCGATGGCCGCTACGCAATATTGTCGAACCGAGCGATATGGGGAGATGCGATTGGGCTGCACGCCGTGTGACGAAGAGACCGTGCGCTTTCACTCCTGCGGTCATCGTAGCTGCCCTCGATGCCAGAATCACGATACCACGCTGTGGCTTGAGCGCCAGCAACAAAAGCTGCTGCCTGTCGATTACTTTATGGTGACGTTTACACTCCCCTATGAGTTGCGTGATCTGGTATGGCGAAACCAGAGAAAACTCTATGCGCTGCTGATTCAGTGTGCGATCAGCACGTTGAAGAATTTCGGGGTTAACGAGAAAAAACTTGGTGGCGATCTCGGGTTAACGGCGGTATTGCACACGCACAACAGGCGGCTCGATTATCACCCACACCTGCATGTCATTGTCCCGGGTGGTTGCCTTAATAAAAAACGTAATCAGTGGACAAAATTGAAGGGCGAGTATCTATTCAATGCATTTGCTCTAGCCAAAGTATTCAGAGGCCGCTTCCTTGCCGCAGCACACGCTGCCAGGTTCAGGATTCCCAAAACAGCGACCAAATGGGTGGTGGATTGCCAGCAGGTTGGCCGTGGCTTGGATGCGTTAAAGTATCTATCACGTTACCTCTATCGAGGCGTGATCAGTGAAAAGAACATTCTCTCTGATGATGGTATCAATGTTACTTTTCGGTATCTGGACAGCCAGACCAAAACATACCAGACAAGAACCGTCAAAGGCGAAGCATTTTTGTGGCTGGTTTTTCAGCATGTACTGCCGAAACGGTTTCGTCGGACGCGGGATTTTGGCTTCTTGCAT
>NVTY02000080.1 GCA_002401765.2 Thiotrichaceae bacterium | reverse complement strand
TTTCATCTTAATCAACTTTTCCCTATTTTGGAAATAACCGTGCCATTCTGCATCAAATGGATTGGCTTCTCCCAAAATCTTGATGTGTCGATATGTATGGATGTCATTAGGGATGGGATTGCTTCGTCGTTCCACTCCTCGCAATGACACTGGCGCCACTCCTTAAAAGGGGACGCTACCCTTTTTGAAGTCAATAATGACGTCGGTGACAAATGAATTTAGTTCTCATTTGGGCGTAATGTTCGATAGAGAAAATGAATTAAAAAATAGATCCAAAGCGCTGTTTTACCATGGGCTAGTACGCTTGAAAAAATAGAATGGATCGTTGTTATTTCAGTGGTCTCTGGATTCCGGCTGTAGTGGACAACCTTTAATTCAATGGCCAGAAAAGGTTGACCACTACAAACATGCCACAAACAAATATCAATTAATAGCCATATTTTTATATCGCCATGAGAGCATGAGGTCGAATCGATAAGCTTTAAAAGAAAAATTGAGCCAGAGTTTTATTTTGACTCGATACCGGCCAAAAGCACGCCGGTATGACAGGTGCTGCGGGGATAACTGCCCTCTGTTGATGGCCATCACAACGCAGAGAAGTGACCGACCCTGACAGGCTTATTTTATCGTTTTGGCAGATGCTTCAGTGGATCAACCGGGTTACCTTTATAACGCACCTCAAAATGCAGCATCACCTTGTCACTGCCGGTAGCCCCCATTGTTGCTACCCGCTGCCCCTTACTGACCGAATCGCCCTCTTTCACCAGTAGCTGGTCATTATGTGCATAAGCGCTAAGGTAATTCTCATTATGTTTTATGATCAACAGATTGCCATAACTCGCTAAGCCACTGCCGCTATACACCACCTTGCCTAAAGCCGCCGCTCTGACGGCATCTCCTTTCGTACCACTAATGTTGATCCCCTTGCGGTCAATCTTCCTCGCGGAAAAGGTGCTAATCAAGTGACCATCAGCAGGCCAATGCCAGGCGATGGGGCCTACGCGTTGACTAATAGGAGACTTTAATGCGGCTCGAGACTGCGCTAACTCAGTTGCACCTTGCGCACTCGTTTTCGTTGCTTGAAGGGGAGTAAACAGAGGTTCACCTGGCATGCCTGCTGGTGCTGAAATCCGCAATATTTGCCCTTGATGAATCACATAAGGTGCCCTTAATTTATTCCACTCGGCAATCTGCTTTGCATCTTGACCATAGCGCCAGCCGATCGAATAGAGGGTATCACCTTCTTTCACTTTATAATGCACAAGTGAACCGCAACCTGAAATAGAAAAAATCAGTAATGCTAAGAGAGCTGTTTTTAATAAGCAATGCATGGCTAAGAATAATGCCAGGCGCTACTTAAAGTCGCTCTTAAAGACTGTATTTCACACCAGACAGTCATTACCATGACTCATGGTTATTGCAATTTATTACGGCGTAACATCAGATAAGCTGAGCAACCGCATAGGCAACTACCGCCAATATAATCACTGACCAGCCAATTCTATCCACATAAGTACGCAGTGCCTTTTCCATTTTTTCACCGCCCCAATACATGAGACCCGCAACGAGAAAGAAGCGTAAACCACGTCCAAAAATTGAGCAGATCAAAAATGGCAAAAATGCCATCGAAACCGCACCCGCCGAAAGCGTAAACATCTTATAGGGGATCGGCGAAAAGCCAGCAATAAACACCACCCATACACCCCACTCAGCAAACCACTCAGTGGCCGTTTCGTAATGCGCCCAGTAATGAGTCTCTTGCAGAAGGGGGGCGACGGCATCAAAGGCAAAATAACCGATCAGATAACCAAGCACGCCACCGAGCACAGAGGCTATGGTGGTAATCGATGCATAGAACCAGGCTTTTGAACGCTTTGCCAGTACCATCGGCGCCAACATGGCATCCGGTGGGATTGGGAAAAAAGAGGACTCTGCAAAACTTAATGCTGAGAGATAATAAGGGGCTCGAGGGTGAGCGGCCCACTGCATCGTAAGATTATAGAGATAACTGAATATTTTCATCGTGTATCACTATTTTTTCTGGCCACTCAACATCGGCACAAAACTCACCTGCTCAATAAATGCCTCTTCAACACCCTCGTGAGTTCTCGTGTAAAGCATCAAACTTTGCACCCCTTGCTTACCAATCGGGATAATAAGACGCCCACCCAGTGTTAGTTGTTCTAGTAGCGGCATAGGTACCTCAACGGGTGCAGCAGTAGCAATGATGCCATCGTAAGGGCCATACTCAGGCCAGCCCTGTGTGCCGTCATCAAACTGAAGGCGAATATTGCGTAGTTTTAATTCCTGAAAGCGGGCGCGCGCCTGTCTTATTAATGGCTCAATGCGCTCCACGCTATAAACCTCTTTAACCAGCAGCGCAAGGATTGCCGCCTGGTAGCCTGAACCCGTGCCAATCTCTAGCACCTTATTAAGCGGCCCACTGAGCAGTAGTACCTCGGTCATCTTGGCCACAATATAAGGCTGTGAGATGGTTTGACTATAACCAATCGGCAAAGCAGTATCTTCATAGGCACGGCTAGCCAGTGCTTCATCAACAAAGATATGGCGCGGGGTTTCACGCATCGCATCAAGCACTTCAAGGCTTCTAATCCCTTCGTTTTCCAGGCGAGAGATCAAGCGATCGCGCGTACGCTGCGATGTCATACCAATACCCTGGTGTCGTGACATGTTAACGACTGACCCTTTTCACCCAATCACTCACGCTGCCTAACGCACCGTGATTGGTAAGGTCGACCTGCAGTGGCGTAATCGAGACGAAACCGTCATTGATGGCATGGAAGTCGGTTCCGGGTCCAGCGTCCTGCTCTGCCCCGGCAGGGCCAATCCAGTAGATATCTCTGCCTCGCGGGTCTTGCTCTCGAATCACGGGCTCAGCTTTGTGGCGATGCCCAAGGCGGGTCACTTTGAAACCCGCCAAGGCCTCCCAGGGCAGGTCTGGCACATTCACATTAAGAATGGTGTTCGAATCAAGCGGTTCATCTCGCAATTGCAGTACTAGTTTCTGTGCAACGCGAGCCGCTGTTTCAAAATGAACGGGATTATCTTGAGTCAGTGAGATTGCGATGGTCGGAAATCCTAAAAAGCGCCCTTCTGTGGCCGCCGCAACGGTGCCTGAATAGAGCACATCATCGCCCAGATTGGCACCGTTATTAATCCCAGAGACTACCATGTCGGGCTCTTCATCAAGCAAGCCTGTGATCGCCAAATGAACACAGTCAGTCGGCGTACCATTGATTGAGTAGAAGCCGTTATCCGCACGAGTCACGCGCAGAGGTTGGTCTAAGGTCAGTGAGTTACTGGCACCACTACGGTCACGATCCGGCGCAACCACGGTGGTTTCAGCTATATCCAACAGGGCATGATTGAGGTGGCGGATACCCGTAGATTGGTAGCCATCATCATTGCTAATTAAAATACGCATTAATCTAAGTCACTCAAGCGAAACCACAAGGCACCACAGTATCAGAACAGTTGAAAAAAACTTAACTAGAATGTGGTTATACTCGTTATCACGTCCAAACTAAAAACTTGCAATAGCGAGTCGGAAAACTGATTTAAGGCATCACCGAGACACAGAGTGCAATCAGGCCAGTGGGATAGATACCCAGCAACAGGATAATCACACCGTTGGCACTCATCACCGCGCGCATGTCGTAAGCGCCGCTGATCGGTGTGGTATCAACCGCTTTATCGAAATACATAAACTTGATTACGCGCAGATAGTAGAAAGCACCAATCACAGAGAAAACAACCGCGAGCACCGCCAGCCATACTAGCCCGATCTCAACCACGGCACTTAATACGGCAAGCTTGGCGTAAAAACCAACCGTCGGTGGTACACCTGCCATTGAGAACATGGTGATCAACATCATAAAGGCAAACCAGGGACTACGTTGATTCAAGCCTTTAAAGTCCTCCAGTGTATCCGCTTCAAAGCCACTGCGGCTTAGCAGGATAATCATACCGAAAGCAGCCAGTGACATGAGTGCGTAAACGATCACATAAAACATGCCCGCCGAGTAACCGTCACTGGTACCCGCAATGATACCTAACATTAAAAAGCCAACATGTGAGATGGTTGAATAAGCCAGCATACGTTTAAGATTTGTCTGAGCGATTGCGATCACATTACCCGCGATGATGGATAGCACAGCGATGATGATCAACATATCTTGCCAATGCACCAGTAGCCCTCCCAGCCCTTCAACTAACAGACGCATCAACATTGCAAAGGCGGCAATCTTGGGTGCGCTACTGATAAACAGTGTAATCGCCGTCGGTGCGCCTTCGTACACATCCGGTACCCACATATGAAAGGGAACGGCACCCAACTTAAAAGCCAGGCCAATGACAATGAATACCAGTGCAAACTTAAGCACGATGTCATCGGTAGAACCCTGCTCGATAAATGATGCAATTTCAGTGTGATCAAGCGAACCCGTTGCGCCATATAACATGGACATGCCGTACAGCAGCATGCCCGAAGCAATCGCGCCGAGCACGAAGTATTTCATTGCCGCTTCTGACGAGATCGAAGAGTCTCTATTCAGCGCAACCAGCGCGACCAGCGCAAGCGACAATACTTCAAGGCCAAGATAGATCGTTAGCAGATTGTTGGCAGAAACCATCACCATCATGCCGAGCACAGAGAACAGCGCGAGTACAAAGAACTCGCCTTTGAATAGATTACGTTCCATCAAGTATTCACGTGAATAGATAAAAACAACTGCGGTACTGAGATAGATAAAGAGCTTGAGAACGGTGCCCATACCATCGTTAACAAACATGCCGCTGAATGTGTATTCAGGTACCGCACTCTGCACCACAACAGTCAGCACGGCAGCGCCGAGCAGTGTTGCCTGTGAAAGCAAGTAGGTGATCGAGCGGTTTTTATCTGTCAAAAAGAGATCAACAACCAGCACCACACAGATCATGGTGAGTAGAAAGATCTCTGGCAACGCCGGAGTAAAATTTGGGATTTCGAAAGCCATCATTCTCTATCGTCTAATGTTCGTTATCAGATCGCAATAAATACGCAATACATTTAAAGTTTGGACACAACAACATGCTCAAGCAGGTTATTGACCGTTGCATGCATCACATCAATCAGTGGCGCAGGCCATAGACCCAGAATCAATACGGCCGCTGCCAGTGTTCCCAGGATCAATGTTTCACGTCCATTAAGATCCGTTAACTGCGCCACTTTATCATTTTTGATCTCACCAAACAGCACCCGCTTAACCATCCATAAGGTATAAGCTGCACCAAAGATAAGCGTCAATGCTGCCAGGAATGCGTACCAGAAGTTAGCCTGGAATGCGCTCAAGATCACCATGAACTCACCGACAAAGCCAGAGGTGCCCGGCAGACCCGCGTTGGCCATTGCAAAAAAGAGGAAAAAGGCAGCGAAGACCGGCATGGTGTTGGTCACACCACCGTAATCACTGATGTTTCGACTGTGCATACGGTCATACATCATACCGACACAGAGGAACATGGCGCCAGAGATAAAACCATGGGAGATCATCTGAATCAGCGCCCCTTCGACACCCAGCGCAGCACCTTGAATCGAACCAGTCTTTTCGAAAATGGTAAACACCATGAAAAAACCAAGGGTCACAAACCCCATGTGCGCGATCGATGAATAGGCGATCAGCTTCTTCATGTCTTCCTGCACCAACGCGACGAATGCGATGTACACGATCGCAATCAATGACATCAAGATAATCAACCAATCTAGCTCAAAACTTGCGTCTGGTACAATCGGCATGATGAAGCGCACAAAGCCGTACGCACCTAGTTTCAACATGATTGCCGCCAGAATCACCGAGCCACCGGTCGGTGCCTCTACATGTGCGTCAGGTAGCCAGGTGTGGAATGGCCACATCGGCACCTTCACCGCAAAGGCGATCAGGAAAGCGAGGAAAATGAGTATCTGTGCATCCATGCCGATCTTAAGTACATGAAAATCAAGAATCGCAAAGCTCTTGTCAGCCTGAAAATAGAGGTAGATCAGCGCAACCAGCAGGAAGACCGAACCAAAGAAGGTATAAAGAAAGAACTTGATCGTCGCGTAGACACGACGCGGGCCACCCCAGACACCAATCACGATAAACATCGGTATTAGCATCGCTTCCCAGAAGACGTAAAATAACATCGAATCGAGTGCGGCAAAAACGCCAATCATCATCCCTTCCATGATCAGGAAGGCGGCCATGTACTGTGCGACGCGAACTTTGATCACTTCCCAACCCGCAGCCACTACGAAAATGGTCGAAAATGCGGTCAACAGGATCAGTGGCATCGAAATACCATCAACACCCAGGTGATAGTTGATATTGAATGCCGGTATCCACGCCGCCATTTCGACAAACTGCATCTCATGCGTGCTGCTGTCAAAACTAAAAAAGAGCGGCAGTGATACCAGAAATGTGACAGCCGAAACAGCTAAAGCCATCCAGCGGATGTTGGCGTCAGATGTGTGTCGACTTGCGGCCAGTACCGCTAGTCCGCCCAAGATGGGCAACCAGATTACAAGACTAAGCAGTGGCAAACCGAATATCCTCCGATATTTCCATTGTTGTATGAGCGTTTTGCACGCATGAGGCTTTATTCTCAGGCAAGGCAATAATGTGCGCAGAAGCGCCGTTTACACGTGGTAAATGAGCATTCGAGCACATTATTAACGCGGCATGAGGATAAAAGATCATTCGTGCACAGCTCTCATTTTATTAGACCATCACAAACAGTGTTAACAGCACCACTAAGCCGAAAATCATCGCAAAGGCGTAGTGGTAGAGATAACCCGTTTGTGTGTAACGAGCAACGCTTGCCAGCCAACCGACCGCTTTCGCACTGCCATTAACCATAAAACCATCAATCAGCTTGGCGTCACCCGTTTTCGACAGGATGTTACCCAACTTACGACTACCTGCTGCAAAAAACTTATCATTAAAGTCATCACAGCCATATTTACGATCAAGCAATTTATACAGTGGCAAACACTGCTGCTTGAAGAAATCAGCCAGATCAGGGCGGCGTAAGTAAATAAACCACGCGGTTCCTAAACCAGCCATTGCAAACCAGAATGCGGGGGTAATTAAGCCATGCACCATAAATGCGCTGGCGGTGGTAAAACCAGTGCCCACCTGGGCCAATACATCACGTGACTCATGCACCACGATGGAGTCACCGAAATAATCACCAAACAGCATGCTGTCAATGGTCACATAGCCAATCATCAGGCTAGGGATCGCCAGCAACACTAATGGCACGGTGACCACCCACGGTGATTCCTTAAGATTTTCACGAGTGTGATCATCCATGCGCTCTTTTCCATGAAATACCAGGAAGAACATGCGGAAGGTATAAAGTGCGGTAACAAAAACACCGATCAACACCGCGGCATACGCAAAGCCTGCGCCCGGGATGGTTGAGGCATGCACCGCTTCAATAATGGCATCTTTTGAGAAAAAGCCAGAGGTGCCGGGAAAACCAATGAGTGCTAATGAGCCGATTAATGCCGTCCAGTAGGTGATCGGCATGTATTTTTTCAGACCGCCCATCTTACGGATGTCTTGTTGATGATGCATCGCGATGATCACCGAACCTGCCGCCAGGAATAGCAATGCCTTAAAGAAGGCATGGGTCATCAGGTGGAAGACACCTGCCGCGTAAGCTGAGGCACCCAGCGCAACCGTCATATAACCGAGTTGCGAAAGTGTTGAATAAGCGACCACGCGTTTAATATCATTTTGCACCAGACCCAGCAGCCCCATAGAGAGTGCAGTGACCGCTCCGATGATCAATACAAAGCTCAGCGCGACTTCAGAGAGCTCATACATGGGTGACATTCTAGCAACCAGAAAGATGCCCGCCGTTACCATCGTTGCCGCATGGATCAGCGCAGAAATCGGTGTTGGCCCTTCCATTGAGTCAGGCAGCCATACATGTAACGGAACCTGTGCCGACTTACCCATCGCACCAATAAACAGCAGAATACAGATTACCGTCAGTAGTGACCAGTCTTGACCTGGGATAATTTGGATGGTGACATCCGCCATCATCGGTGCTGCTGCGAAAACATCCGCGTAATCGAGGCTGTTAAAGTACATCGCTACCGCCGCAATACCCAGTAGAAAACCAAAGTCACCCACACGGTTAACCAGGAACGCCTTTAAGTTGGCGTAGATCGCCGTTTCACGGGTATGCCAAAAGCCAATCAATAGGTAAGAGACGAGACCCACCGCTTCCCAACCAAAAAACAGCTGCAGGAAGTTGTTAGCCATCACTAACATCAGCATTGAAAAGGTAAAGAGAGAGATATAACAGAAGAAACGCTGATAACCAGGATCATCTTTCATGTAACCGACGGTATAGATATGAACCATCAGCGATACAAAGGTCACCACCATCATCATCAATGTGGTTAGCTCGTCGATCAAAAAGCCAATTTCGAAACGAAAACCGTCGCTCACTAGCCAGGTATAGATGGCGCCATTAAATGGCTCACTGCCATCGAGCACGATATGTTTAAACACGATCAATGAGCAGATAAACGAAATGGCAACGCCCGCAGTCGTCACCAGATGCGTGGCGGACCGTCCAATGCGAGCACCAAAAAAGCCTGCAATAACGGCACCAATCATCGGTGCCAATGCAATTGTAAGGTAAATGCCTTTCATCCGTTCAGTTCCTATCCCAGATAATTTTAGTGCTTCAACGCGTCAAGACGATCGACATTAATCGTTCGCTTGGTACGGAATAGCAGTATCAAAATTGCGAGGCCAATGGCTGCCTCAGCTGCTGCCACAGTTAGAATAAAGAATACAAAGATCTGGCCATCAATGTTGCCCAGATAATGCGAGAACGCCACAAAATTCATGTTGACCGCCAACAGCATCAGTTCAATCGCCATCAAAATAATAATGATGTTTTTACGATTTAAAAAGATACCCGCCAAACTGATGCAAAACAGAATCGCACCTAAGATCAGGAAATCAGAGAGTTCAATCATTGCTTCTTCTCCGTTGCCATTTTCACAATCCGTACACGGTCTTCACGTCGTACGGCTACCTGCATGGCAGGATCCTGGTATTTACTATCAGGGCGTTTACGCATCGTTAATGCAATCGCCGCCACAATCGCAAGCAACAACAGCGCGCCCGCAATTTCAAATGGGTAGACATATTGAGTATAAAGGGTGACACCCAGCTCTTTAGTGTTGCTGTAGTCAGCCGCATGTTTAAGTGGCTCACCCGTGACTTCGATGCCAAAATTCTCTGGACCAAGCACAATGCACATCTCAATAAAAATAAGCAGTGCAACAAAACCACCCGCCGGCAGGTATTTGATGAAGCCTTCTTTTGAACGCGCTAGATTAATATCAAGCATCATAATCACGAACAGAAATAACACCATCACCGCCCCCACATAAACCAAAATCAACACCAGTGCGAGGAATTCTGCTTCAAGCATCAACCAGATGGCGGCGCAAGTAAAAAAGGCTAACACTAGGCACAGCGCGGCATAGACAGGGTTGCGCACAGTCACCACAGCCGCGGCTGCAATCACCAGGATTGTCGAAAAAATATAAAATAATACCGGCTCTATACTCATCATTTTGCCATTCTGTTAACGGAATTTAGCATCTTGAGCACGGTCAGCAGCAATCTGCTTCTCATGCACATCGCCATGCGCCATTAGTTTCTCTTTTGTCATGATACTTTCTTCACGTGTTTCGAAGGTATATTCAAAGACACGGGTCTCCACAATTGCATCAACCGGGCATGCTTCTTCACAAAAGCCGCAGTAGATACACTTGAAAAGATCGATATCATAACGCGTAGTACGACGTGAACCATCTTCACGAGGTTCAGCATCAATCGTGATCGCCAGTGCAGGACAAACTGCTTCACATAATTTACATGCAATACAACGTTCTTCACCATTTGGGTAACGACGCAATGCGTGCAGACCCCGAAAACGGTTCGACTGTGGCGTCTTCTCTTCTGGGTACTGGACGGTGATCTTCGTTTTAAAGAAGTATCTGCCCGTCAGCTTCAAGCCCAGGAGTAACTCCCATAGCAGAAAACTTTTTAAATAAAATTTGATCTTATTCATCGCATACTACCCTTAATCAAACCATGGACCGATTTCAGCCATCACACCCACACCAATCACTAGAATCCAGAGAATGGTAATCGGGATAAAGACCTTCCACCCCAAGCGCATGACCTGATCATAACGGTAACGTGGAAAAGTCGCACGAAACCATAGAAACAACAGCAGTAGAAAACAGGTCTTCGCCAGAATCCACACAATACCTGGCACAAAGGAAAATAGCGCTTCAAGCCCCGGAATGCCCTGAAACGGTGATAACCAGCCGCCCATAAACATGATCACGGTCAGAATAGAGATTAAGATCATATTGGCGTATTCAGCCAAAAAGAATAGTGCGAATGCCATGCCTGAATATTCAACATGGAAGCCCGCGACAATCTCAGACTCACCTTCCGCCACATCAAATGGCGCACGGTTTGTTTCAGCCAGACCGGCAATGAAATAGACTAAGAATAGTGGGAAGAGCGGTAACCAGAACCAGTGTATAAAACTACCCGACTGTGACTCAACAATTGCACTTAAATTCATACTGCCCGCAGCCATTAAGACACCGACTAGCGCAAAGCCCATCGCAATCTCATATGAGACCATCTGCGCAGCAGAACGCATCGCCCCCAGAAAAGCATATTTAGAGTTAGATGCCCAACCCGCGATGATCAAACCATAAACACCCATCGAGCTCAGTGCTAATACATAGAGTAAACCGGCATCAATATCCGCGAGAACCCAACCATCTGCAAAAGGGATAACGGCCCAGCAAGCGAGCGCCGGAGCCAGAGCCAGTAGTGGCGCTATCACAAACAGAAAGCGATTGGCATTGGTGGGGATGATGATCTCTTTCAACACCAACTTCAGGCCATCTGCAATCGGCTGTAGCAAACCACGAGGCCCAACCCGATTAGGCCCAATACGCACCTGAATGTAACCGATGACCTTACGTTCAGCCAGCGTGATATAGGCAACCGCCAACATGATTGGCACCGCAATCACGACGACCTTCAAAATAATAATCAACAGAATTTGTAGTGCTTCAGGCACTAGATTCCAGATTGATAGCAGTAGCTCAATCATATGGCTCTACTCAGCTCCCTACCTTGTCTAGTTCGGCTTGTGCCAAATCGATTGTTGTATTTCCCAGGTCCATGCCAGCAGTCTCACCCAACCCTGTTGCCAACAGCAGACACCCTTTTGCAATGCGATCATCGATCGACAGTGGAACAATGACCGTGACACCACTCTGCGTCACACTCACTGCCGTTGCATCTTGCAGGCCGTTATCCGCAGCTGTTTCAGCTGAGAGATAAGCGCTTGCAACCGAGCGATCATCTGCCGACTGCAATGATGCGGCACGCCTAACGATGCTATCCACCAAATAACCCGGTAGATCCGCAATGCGTGTCACACCACTTTCTAATTCAGATAATTTTTCTGGACAGCGCCATGCCATCTCGTTAGATGGTTTAAGCGCTACCGCAGCAGCGGCCAATTCATCGCGCACCTCATCAGATGAGATGTACTCAAACCCAGCCTGTTTAAACAGATTGCCAAACACGCGCAGTACCTTCCATGCCGGACGCGCTTCACCTTTTGGTGCAACGGATGCGGTAAAGCTCTGCCAGTTTCCTTCAACGTTAACATAGGTGCCAGAGGTTTCTGTGTGCGCACTGACCGGTAGTAATACATCAGCATAATCTTTCATTGCATCACTAACAAACGGGGTTAATGAAACCACAAAACTATTCTTCAAGGCGCTGATCGCACTGGCACCATTGGCACAATCTAACTCTGGCTCAACACCATGCAGGATATAAGCATCTAATGGTTGTGACATCATCTCAGCAACGTTCAAACCAACCGCTGACTGCACTTCTGCTGCAACGCAGCGATGTGGCAGCGCACCGGCAATCGCGGCACCGGCACTGTTAGCACCCGCGGTTAAATAGCCGATGGATGCACCAGTGTGTTCTGCAATGACATTAGCAAGTGCACGTAGTGTTGAGTATGTAGGATGAAGCGTTGACAGCGTTCCAAGCAGTACCGTGCTCTGTTTGCCCGCACTCAGTGTTGCCGCAATATTTTTGTGCACTGTTTCAACAGTCGCGGATGCAATCAGGCCCTTCAGCCCTTCAGCAACCACTTTTCCAGACTTAGCGATGGCCGCTTTGGCGATTGCAGCTAACGCCTGTTCCATGCCCGCGGGTGACGCGATCACCTTTTCTTTAATCGCATAGTTAAAGTCATAGTCGACTGGATTAACCACCATCATGCTGGCACCGTTACGTGCTGCAGTACGCAGGCGATGGTTAATAATTGGCTGCTCTTTTCTCAGGTACGAACCGACCAATAGTGCTGCGCTGGTATTATCAAGCGAAGCAATCGCCTCACCCAGCCACGGCAGTGATGGGTCACTCTCCTGCGCAGAAAAATCAATCTGACGTAGGCGGGAATCAATGTTTGAACTCCCCAATCCGCGTACTAATTTTTGTAACAGGTACATCTCTTCAATGGTGGCACTCGGCGAAATCAATGCGCCAATCTTTCCGCCTGATGCCGCTTGAATACCTTGAACCGCGGCTTCAAGCGCGGTTGACCAATCAGTCTCCTGCCAATAACCATCCTCTTTGATCATCGGCACCGTTAAGCGATCATCGCCATTCAGTCCTTCGTAACTGAAACGATCACGATCTGACAACCAAACTTCATTAATAGCTGCATTTTCACGTGGGTCAGTTCGCATCACCTGATCACGACGCACTTTGACGTTTGTCGATGAACCCGCGCAATCATGCGGTGAAATCGATGGGGAATCGTTCATTTCCCATGCGCGCGCGGTGTAGCGAAACGGTTTAGAGGTCAGCGCGCCAACCGGACACAGGTCAATCACGTTGCCAGACATCTCTGATTTCAGTGATTTCTGAATGTAAGTGCCAATCGAAAGGTTCTCACCACGACCCACAGCACCCAGTTCGCGCACGCCGGCAATTTCATCGCCAAAACGAACGCAGCGTGTACAGTGAATACAGCGTGTCATTTCAGTTGAAATCAGGGTGCCAATATCCTTGTCACCGACCACTCGTTTTTCTTCGCCAAACTGAGACGCTTGCATGCCACCGTAACCGAGAGAAATTTCCTGCAATTCACACTCACCACCCTGATCACAGATCGGGCAATCAAGCGGATGGTTAACCAGTAGAAATTCCATCACACCTTGCTGTGCTTCAAGCGCTTTATGGGAGGCGGTAAAGACCTTCATCCCTTCAGTAACGGGCGTGGCACAAGCAGGCAATGGCTTAGGCACCTTGTCTACTTCAACAAGACACATACGACAGTTGGCCGCAATCGATAATTTCTTGTGATAACAAAAACGTGGAATTGAAATGCCCGCATCATCTGCTGCTTCAATCAGCATGTCACCACGGCGCGCCTTAACGGTCTTGCCATTGATTTCAATGTTAACCGAGATATCTTCTAAGGTCTCTGGCGCAGCACTCATGCGGCTATCTCCGACTTACCACCTGATTTAGAAGCCGCTTTTGCCCCAGCCCCCACCATGCAACACTTGTGTTCAATATGATATTCAAACTCTTCGCGATAACGTGCAATAAAACTCGTGACCGGCCATGCCGCCGCATCACCGAAGGCACAGATGGTACGCCCTTCAATACGGTTTGCAGTCTGCACTAGACGGTCTAGATCCTCGGGACGTCCCTGACCATTTTCAATCCGTTGAAGGATGCGCCATAACCAACCAGTGCCTTCACGACACGGGGTACATTGACCGCATGATTCTGCGTAGTAGAAACGTGAGATACGTAGCAGCGCCTTCACCATACAGGTTGAATCGTCCATCACGATCACCGCACCAGAACCGAGGCCACTGCCCGCCTTTGAAAGCGAATCGTAATCCATGGTGCAATCCATGATCATGTCTGCTGGCATCACCGGCATTGATGAACCGCCCGGAATAACAGCCTTCAATTTATGTCCGTCGCGCACCCCACCCGCCAGTTCAAGCAGGTCTTTAAACGGCGTCCCCATCGGGATCTCAAAGTTGCCGGGATTGTTGACATGCCCTGACACTGAGAATAGTTTCACCCCGCCGTTATTGGGTTTTCCTAAATTAAGGAACCACTCACCACCGTTACGCATGATGGCCGGGACAGATGCCAGCGTTTCGGTATTATTAATGGTAGTTGGACGCCCATACAGGCCAAAATTTGCCGGGAATGGTGGCTTAAATCGTGGCTGACCTTTTTTGCCTTCCAGTGATTCCAGCAGCGCAGTCTCTTCACCACAAATATACGCACCGGCACCGAGGTGACCGTACAGTTCAAAATCGAAGCCCGATTTAAGGATATTTTCACCGAGGAAACCCGCTTTGCGTGCTTCTTCCAGGGCCTGCTCAAAACGTTCAAACGGCTCGTGATGAAATTCACCACGCATGTAGTTATAACCTTTGGTCGCGCCAATGGCATAGCCTGCAATCATCATCCCTTCAATCAGGGCATGTGGGTTAAAACGTAAGATGTCACGATCTTTACAGGTACCTGGCTCACTCTCATCAGAGTTGCAAACAATGTATTTTTGTCCCGGTGCGGTGCGTGGCATAAAACTCCACTTAAGCCCGGTTGGAAACCCCGCGCCGCCACGACCACGCAGGGCAGACTTTTTAAGATTATCGATAATCTCTTCTGGTGAGGTCTTCTCTTTTAAAATCTTTTTCCATGCTTGATAGCCACCAACCTTGAGGTAGTTTTCAAATGTCCACGGCTCATCAAACTGAAGTGTATCGAAACAGACTTGTGTTTCGGTCAATTTACTCAGAAGGCTCATTTTAGACCCTCAATAATGCTGTCCACTTTTTCAAGGGTCAGTTTTTCATGATAGTGGCCATTCACCGTCATCATGGGAGCACCCGTACAGGCGGCCAAACACTCTTCTTCCTGCTTCAAGGTAAATTTACCATCCGCAGTGGTCTCACCAATCTTAACGCCATATTTCTCTTCCACATGCTGCACAATCTCTTCACCACCACACAACATACAGGAGATATTAGTGCAGACTGCCACCATGTTACGGCCGACGGGCTTCAACTCATACATGCTGTAAAAGCTTGCGACTTCATAAACGGCAATTTCAGAGATGCCAATGTAGCCGGCCACCTCATCCATCAGTTCTGTGGTGAGACTACCGTGACCGCACTCTTCCTGAACGATATTCAACGCCGGTATCAATGCCGACTGGCGCTTGTCCGCGGGAAATTTCGCCAACCATTTATCAATTTGCTCATACGTATCGGATGATATGAGTGCGCCTTTTCTCTCAATCTGTGACATTAACGGTCAACCTCTCCAAACACGATATCCAGCGTACCGAGTATCGTTACGACATCAGCCAGCATGTGACCACGCACCATTTCATCTAATCCCGCCATATGGGCAAAACCAGGTGCGCGAATCTTAATGCGGTAAGGCTTATTTGCCCCATCAGAAATGATATAAACACCAAGCTCACCTTTTGGATGCTCAGTGGGCACATAGGCCTCACTTTCTGGGATACAAAACCCTTCCGTAAACAATTTAAAGTGGTGAATCAAGGCCTCCATATCACCCTTCATCTCGGTCCGTTTTGGCGGGCTCACCTTCTGGTTATCCACCATCACCGGGCCGGGGTTATCACGTAGCCAGTGGATACACTGCTTAATAATATTATTGGATTGACGCATCTCTTCCATCCGAACCAGATAGCGGTCATAGCTATCACCGGTTACACCCACGGGGATATCAAAATCCAACTCATCATAGACGTCATAAGGTTGTTTCTTGCGCAAGTCCCACTCGACACCGGAACCACGTAACATCGCGCCAGTGAAACCAAGTGCCTTAGCTCGCTCTGGATCTACAATACCGATGCTAACCGTACGCTGTTTCCAGATACGGTTGTCAGTCAGGAGCGTTTCGTACTCATCTAAATGCGTTGGAAAGCGGTTGGTAAAGTCTTCAATGAAATCCAGTAGCGAACCCTGGCGATTTTTATTCATCTTCTTCACTTCTTTCGCGTTATGCCATTTAGAGGTCTCATACTGAGGCATTTCTTCTGGCAAATCTCGGTATACGCCACCCGGTCTAAAGTACGCCGCGTGCAGACGGGCACCCGCAACCGCCTCATAACAATCGAGCAGGTCTTCACGTTCGCGGAACGCATAAAGAAAGATCGTCATCGCACCAATATCAAGCGCATGCGCACCGATCCATAACAGGTGGTTGAGCACTCGGGTCATCTCAGCAAACATCACGCGGATATACTGCGCGCGTTTCGGCACTTCAAGACCCAACATTTTTTCGATGGTTAACACGTAAGCGTGTTCATTACAGAGCACCGATACGTAATCCAGGCGATCCATATAACCCAGGCTCTGGATATAAGGCTTGGTCTCCATCAGTTTTTCGGTACCGCGATGCAATAGACCGATGTGCGGATCTGCGCGATCAATCACCTCACCGTCCATATCAAGCACAAGGCGCAGTACACCATGTGCGGACGGATGCTGTGGACCAAAGTTCAGTGTGTAGTTACGTATTTCAGCCATGATTAATCCTTGTCACCCTGTTCCGGGATATAACGATTATCATCGCGAATCACACGTGGAACCAAAATGCGTTCTTCCAGCTCAACGGGCTCATAAATAACGCGCCGCTTCTCAGGGTCATAACGCATTTCGACGTTACCACACAGTGGAAAATCTTTTCTAAAGGGGTGACCAATAAAACCGTAATCCGTCAAGATTCGACGTAGATCAGGATGGCCATCAAATAAAATGCCGTACATATCGAACGCCTCACGTTCAAACCAATCTGACACGATCCAGATATCTCTAACCGATTGTGTACGCGGCGCATCATCATCTAAGAAGGTACGAAGACGAATACGGTGGTTATGTTTAACCGATAACAGGTGGTAAACAACGGCAAAACGAGCACCCTTCCATGTGCCTTCACCATATTCCAGATAATCAACACCACAGATATCGATCATGGTGTCAAATGTAAATTCGGCCTCATCACGCAGCGCCAGACAAACAGCATGCATGTCGCTGTTGGCGACTTCAATCGTCAGTTCGTTTAGGCGAATCACATGGCTGGTCAAGACTCCTTCGAACCTTGTCTGGACGTGCGTCGCTAATGTCTGAATCTTGTCAGGCATAAATCTATACTCTTAACGTGCAATTGTGTTAGTGCGTTTGATCTTATTCTGCAGCTGGATCACACCGTAAAGTAACGCTTCAGCGGTCGGCGGGCAACCGGGCACATAGATATCTACCGGCACAATCCGATCACAACCGCGCACAACAGAATAGGAGTAGTGGTAGTAACCACCACCGTTTGCGCATGACCCCATCGAGATCACCCAGCGTGGCTCTGCCATCTGGTCATAGACCTTACGCAGTGCGGGTGCCATCTTATTCACCAGCGTACCGGCAACAATCATCACGTCGGACTGCCGCGGGCTTGGGCGAAAAACAATACCGAAGCGATCAAGGTCATAACGCGAAGCACCTGCGTGCATCATCTCCACCGCGCAACATGCTAATCCAAATGTCATTGGCCACAGGGCGCCAGTACGGGCCCAGTTAATCAATGCGTCAGCAGAAGTGGTGACTACGCCTTCTTCTAAGATGCCTTCTATTCCCACTCCAGCGCCCCTTTTTTCCATTCGTAGATGAAGCCGACGACCAATACCGCCAGAAAAACAACCATTGCCAAGAAACCGTACATCCCTACTTCGTCGAGCACGATAGCCCACGGAAAAAGGAAGGCGATTTCCAAATCAAAAATAATAAAAAGGATTGCAACCAGGTAATAACGTACATCGAACTTCATGCGTGAATCTTCAAACGCTTCAAAGCCACACTCGTACGGTGACAGCTTTTCGCTATCAGGGCGGTTAGGTGATACTGCAAAACCAGCCAACATCGGTACTAGCCCAAAAAGTGCGCCCATAATCAGGAACACAAGTATAGGAAGGTAATTCTCTAACATGTGTAGTCGTCACCCGCATCGTATGATACCGAACACTGAATTTAGTGATCAGATAATCGTTATTATTTTATGTTTAATATTACTTCAGGCTGATCAGATAATCCGAATCACCGCGCCCCCATAGCGCGCACCTAATCACCCGAGTCTAGGCTAGTGATTAATACTCTGTCAAGTAGTCCTTCTTGTCAGTTAGCCATCATCCCTTTAGATTTTATAATCATGATTTTTATAAGGAATTTATCTTCTACCACTCGCTTACTTCAATTTGGTGCCGATGGCCGGACTCGAACCGGCACAGCTTGCGCCACCGCCCCCTCAAGACGGCGTGTCTACCAATTTCACCACATCGGCTGTTTTATTTTTCTTTAAAAAATTGCTGGGCTAAAGCCTATTCTGTTGCGGGTGCGGTGCCTATCGCGGGCACATCGCTATTTGCATCTGAGCCACCAAACCCGGGTATCAGCGGTACATCTGTTGGAGAGTCTGCCGGCATCGCTGGCACCTCAAGCATCACAGATGGGATCACATTATCTGTCACGCTGCCTTGATCGGTACTCTGTATCGAAAAATATGCGAGCGTTAAGCTAGTCAGGAAAAAAAGTGCCGCAAGCACTGCCGTAGTACGCGTTAAAAACGATGCGGAACCCTGACTGCCAAAGACCGTTTGCGATGCACCACTGCCAAATGCGGCGCCGACATCGGCTCCTTTCCCTCGCTGAATCAATATCAAACCGACCAATACCACCATGATAATGACATGTGCTGCTAATAAAGCTGTTTGCATTACTTCTGCCTTAACAAATTCAGACTGTGCTCATCCGAGCCATTGTCTGTTAGATAAATATCGAGACTAACCAGCTGCCTTACAGATAGCCAAAAAGTCATTAACCTTCAGTGAAGCGCCACCAATCAGACCGCCATCAATATCAGGCATACCCAACAGGTTTTCAGCATTAGCAGCGTTCACACTGCCACCATAAATAATTTTAATCCCTACCGCGAGTGCTTCATCCTGCTTAGCCAGATGAGAACGGATAAAGGCATGGACGGCTTGTGCCTGCTCTGGCGAAGCGGTCTTACCTGTGCCGATCGCCCACACGGGCTCATAAGCCAGCACCGTCTCTTTCAATAGCGCAACACCATTATCGAGCTTAAGCACCGCATCCAACTGCTGCGCGATCACTTGTTCGGTCGTGCCCTTTTCACGCTCTTCTAATAGCTCACCAATGCAAAAAATCGGTGTGACATTACCGCTGACTGCTGCAGCAACTCTTTCAGCCACCAATTTATCAGCCTCACCATAGACATGACGACGCTCTGAGTGACCAATAATGGCGTAACTACAACCAAACTCCGTCAACATTGCAGCAGAAAGTTCACCCGTATAGGCACCAGACTCTGCTTCTTGGCAGATATTTTGTGCACCCAGTTTAACCTGGCTGCCTTCTAGCAATGAACCGACTGAGTCGATAAAAATAGCAGGCGGACAAACCAATACATCAGCATTGGTGTCACCAAGCCCGGCTTTTATACCCTCAATCAGTGCCACGACACCTTCTCGGGTACCATTCATTTTCCAGTTACCAGCGACGAGTGGTCGACGCATATCATTGTTCCCTTTCATAAATTTGCCACGTCAAAACGAAGCGCAAAAGACTACCGCTCTGCGCCGGATAAATCAATGTAAACTTTGGATAAATAACTAAAAAAAGCACTCATTCTAATTCGTAACAGCGCTGCAGCCCGTGCTGTTTTGATCAATAATTAACATTTAAAGTAAAAGGCATCTTTTTGTATTTATTTGTTTTTTTGCGCTTCAATAATCACATCGGCCAGTTGATTCGCAAGTCTGATCACTTGCGCAGATTCAACACCTTCTACCATCACTCTCACCACCGGTTCCGTACCTGATGGGCGCAACAAAACACGCCCGGAATCGGCGAGTTCAGCTTCGACATCTCGAACCGCCTGATTAATGACATCACTAGCCGCTAGATCAAATGTTTTGTCAGCCGCAACATTAACAAGGTGCTGCGGATACTTTTTCATACCAGACTTCAATTCAAAAAGCGTACTATCCGTCTCAAACATTGCCGAGATCACCTGCAGGGCTGATACGATACCATCCCCGGTAGAGGTTCGGTCAAGGCAGAGGATGTGACCAGAAGACTCACCGCCAATCATCCACCCTTCCCTCTTAAGCACCTCCATCACATAGCGATCCCCCACCAACGCCCGCTCAAAACCAATACCACGCTCCTTGAGTGCATGCTCCAGCCCCAGATTACTCATCACAGTCCCCACCACTGAACCATTTAGCGATTGGGTCTTACAACGTGACTCTGCAATGATGAATAAAATCTCATCACCATCCACCTCTTCGCCCTTGTGATCCACCATGATCAGGCGATCACCATCGCCATCTAGTGCGATACCAATATCGGCCTGATGTTCAAGCACTGCCGCCTGCAACGCTTTAGGCTTTGTTGAACCACAATCGAGATTGATATTCAGCCCGTTCGGTTCACTGCCAATCGCAATCACGGTCGCGCCGAGTTCTTTAAATACATTCGGCGTAATGTGATAGGTCGCACCATGGGCGCAATCGACCACAATTTTCATCCCCGCTAGGTCTATTTTTGATGGGATCGTACTTTTACAAAACTCAATATAACGACCTGCCGCATCAACCACTCGCCTCGCTTTCCCCAAGTGCTTAGAGTCGACTGTTTCCATCGGTTTATCAAGTTCATCTTCGATCGTAAATTCCAGCTCATCAGGAAGCTTTGTCCCTTCTGATGAAAAGAACTTAATGCCGTTATCGTAAAAGGGGTTATGCGACGCGCTGATGACAATACCAGCCTGCGCATGCAGCGTTCGCGTTAGGTAAGCCACGCCGGGAGTCGGCATCGGCCCTAATAGGCTAATATTCACTCCAGCAGCAGAAAGACCGGCCTGCAGTGCTGACTCAAACATATAACCCGAAATTCGCGTATCTTTGCCAATAAGGATGCCGTCTTTACCATCTCGCTTCATCACACGACCGAAGGCCCAACCGAGCTTTAAAATAAACTCCGGCGTGATCGGATATTCACCCACCTTGCCACGAATCCCATCAGTCCCAAAATAACGTTTTTTTCTTGCCTCAGACATTGCCTAATTCCCTGCTGTTCTACACATATAGCTGACCTGTACCGCCTGCAATGTTGCCGCCACATCATGCGCTCTGATAATAGATGCCCCCTGCCATACTGCGATAGAAGCGAGGGATATACTACCATAACGACGCTCATCGACCTTCAAACCAAGCATGTGCGCAATCATTGATTTTCTAGACACACCGACCAAAAGAGGTAATTCAAATTGAAGCAACTGACCAAGTCCTCTCAACAAGGCTTGATTATGGGCTAACGTTTTCCCAAAGCCAAAGCCAGGATCAATGACAATCAACTCCCGCAGCAAACCTGCTGCAATGCAATGATCAATTCGCTGTTGCAAAAAACCTTTGACGTGCAAAACAACATCATCATATTGAGGCTCAAGCTGCATGGTCTGTGGCCCACCCTGCATATGCATTAGACACACAGGCACTTGTAAGGCGACCGCCATTTCAACGGCTCCAGCTTCCTGTAACGCCCTTACATCATTAATCATGGATGCGCCCGCATCAACAGCAGCGCTCATCACTCCTGGCTTACTGGTGTCGATTGAAATTGGAATATCTGATTCAGCTTTAATCGCTTCAATCACGGGAATTATCCGAGTGAGCTCTTCATCAACCGAGATCATCGCAGCACCAGGGCGAGTCGACTCGCCACCTACGTCAATAATCGCAGCACCCTCGCGGATCATTTGACGCGCATGTAGGAGCGCTTTTTCAGGCGAAAAAAAATCACCCCCATCAGAAAATGAATCGGGGGTGACATTCAGGATCCCCATTACTGCGGGGCAAATTAGAGTTTTAAGCATCGAGATAAATTAAAAATGCCCATCCCTCCGCAAGAGTCTACAAACAGCGGGGAAATGGGCTATTCGCGATAAACCAATGAGCTAGTGTTGCTCTGCAGCAGCACCCACCTTTCCACTAGTATCGTCTTTTTTATCGGCGCTAGCATCATCACTATCACTCGATGCCTCTGCATCAGGCGCACTGCCAGAATCATTAGGTGAATCGGAATCCTGCCCCCACCCTTTAGGTGGCCCTGGATCACGCCCTTCCATGATTTCATCAATCTGACTACTATCAATGGTCTCATATTTCAGCAGTGCTTCAGCCATCATGTGAAGTTCTTTCTCATGCTTTTTGAGGATTTTTGTCGCACGCTCATAATTACGATCCGCAAATGCTCTGATCTCTTTATCAATGATATGCGTGGTCTCATCAGAGATTCCACTCTTACTTTGCCCCATCGAATGACCAAGGAACACCTCACCACCATCATCATCGCTATACATGAGTGGCCCAAGTTTCTCTGAAAAGCCCCATTTGGTCACCATGTTGCGCGCGATTTCGGTAGCACGTTGAATGTCGTTTGAAGCACCGGTAGTGACTGCCTCTTTACCAAAGATCAGCTCTTCCGCTATACGGCCACCAAACATGCTGGAGATGTTACTTTCAAGCCGCTCTTTACTATAACTAAGGCGATCTTCTTCCGGTAGAAACATCGTCACACCCAGCGCACGCCCACGAGGAATAATACTCACCTTATGCACAGGATCGTGCGCGGGAACAAGCCGCCCAACAATCGCATGACCCGCTTCATGATAAGCCGTCAATTTCTTTTCATTTTCATTCATTACCATCGAGCGACGTTCTGCGCCCATCATGATTTTATCTTTTGCCTTTTCAAAATCTTCCATGCTAACAACACGTTTACTCGCACGTGCCGCAAACAGTGCCGACTCATTCACCAGATTGGCCAAATCAGCGCCAGAAAAGCCCGGTGTGCCACGTGCGATGATCTTTGGATCAACATCATCACCCGCAGGTACTTTACGCATGTGAACACGAAGGATTTGAGCCCGTCCGCGCACATCTGGTAATGGCACCACCACTTGGCGATCAAAACGACCAGGACGCAACAGCGCAGGATCAAGTACATCGGGACGGTTAGTCGCCGCAATCACGATGACGCCATCATTGCTTTCAAAACCATCCATCTCAACCAGCAACTGATTAAGGGTCTGCTCACGCTCATCATGACCACCGCCAAGCCCTGCCCCACGATGACGACCAACGGCATCGATCTCATCAATGAAGATGATGCAAGGCGCATGCTTCTTTGCCTGCTCAAACATATCACGCACACGTGACGCACCCACACCGACAAACATCTCAACAAAATCAGAGCCGGAGATGGTGAAAAATGGCACCTTCGCTTCACCTGCAATGGCTCGGGCTAATAGTGTTTTACCCGTACCTGGCGCACCACACATCAAAACACCGCGTGGAATCTTCCCGCCCAGCTTCTGGAATTTACTGGGATCTCGTAGGAAGTCGACTAACTCGCCCACCTCTTCCTTGGCCTCTTCAACACCCGCAACATCAGCGAAAGTTGTTTTAACTTGATCCTCACCCAGCATGCGCGCTTTACTGCGCCCAAATGACATCGCACCACGGCCACCAGCACCGCCGCCTTGCATCTGCCGCATAAAAAAGATCCAGACACCAATCAGCAGTAGCATTGGGAACCATGAAATGAAGATCTGCATAAAGACACCCTGCTCTTCCGCAGGTCGAGCCTGAATAGAGACACGGTTGTTAAGCAGCTCACCAATTAACCCATTATCACCGGGGCTATAGGTCATGAATTTTTCACCCGCCTGGGTAGTGACGCGAATGTTGCGTCCTTTAATTTCTACCTCGCGAATAACACCACTTCTCACATCCTCAATAAACTCTGAGTATGAGAGTGTCCGCGCAGGTGCCTGTGGTGGCCCAAAATTATTAAACACGGAGATCAGCACCACCGCGATAACCACCCACAAAACGATATTCTTAGCCATGTCGTTCAAAATAATGTCCTCTATTCACAAAAATAGGCTTTCCATTCGATAATACCTAATATAATAGGTATCACCACGTTTTAACAATACAATCGGCGTAATTAATTCAAATATCCTTTCGCCAACACATAAACTTCACGAGAACGTGCCCGTGAAGCCTTCGGCTTTCGGATGTAGACCTTTGAAAAATCACCTCGCATACTGCTGACATATTCATCAAAACCAGCACCTTGAAATAATTTTAGCAAAACAGAACCGCCTTTCTTCAACACCTGTAGGGAAAACGCTTGCACTAGTTCACCAAGGTAGATTGAGCGTGGCTGATCGACAGAGCCCATGCCACTGATATTAGGCGCCATATCGGAGATCACTACGTCTACTTTTTCGCCTTTTAGCTCAGTCATAAGCGCCTCGTAAACCACATCTTCTCTAAAGTCACCCTGTAAAAAAACCACATCATTAATAGGCTCAATTTCCAACAAATCCAGGCCAATCACCTGCCCCTTTTTACCTACAATCTTTGCGGCTACTTGCAACCAGCCGCCCGGCGCGGCGCCAAGATCAACCACGTTCATCCCAGGTGACAATATATGGTCACGCTCATTTATCTCTAGCAATTTATAGGCCGCGCGTGAGCGAAAGCCATCTTTTCGAGCTTTTTTCACATACTCATCATTCACATGCTCATCCAGCCACTGCTGTTTACTTTGCTGCTTTTTCATCCAGACAAACCCCAACTTTCATCATATTTATTAATTTTTTCACTAACTGCCGGAGTATACCAGTATACTATGCGGCTATTTTTCATAGATTCAATCAGGAAACAGAGATGGCTGCTGAAGAAATAATCCACCAACAACAGAAGCGCAAACTTCGTTCTCTGGCGCATGCGCTCAAGCCAATTGTGACAATCGGTGGCTCTGGCTTAACACCTAGCGTGTTAAACGAGATTGAGCTATCCCTTAACCACCACGAACTGCTTAAAATAAAGCTTAGCTGTGGCGACAAAGCAGCTCGTAAAAAGGTAAGGGAAGAAATCTGCAGCGAAACAAACGGCCACCTAATTCAAGAGATCGGTGGTGTTATTGTTATTTATCGCAAAACAAAGGTAACTGTAAAAAAGGCTAAAGCGAAGAAAAATACACCCAGTAAACGCCAACCAGGTAAAGCACGCACCGCCGAAAGCCGCCCGAGCCGACGACGCTAAACTGAATCTATCCCTTCCGGTTAACAACGTTGTTTTTGATGATAAGCCCCTTCTCTCTTAAGAAAAGCTCGACATTATCAACATCAAGCACTTCCGTTGAGCAGGAACCAAACTTATCACCAGCGCCAGTGTAGAGCTTCATTAAGACGCCCTTGGTCATGTCCAGCGAGACCATCTTCCGGATGCGGTTTTTAGGCAACGAGGCAAACTCACCAGCCCCATTCAAGTAATCACCGCTATACTCTTGATGGATGACGCCGCGGATATTATGCTCCAGCACTTCGAGTAGCCTGAAACGCGTCACTTTGACTGCATCAATAGATGGACGGTACTCGACCTGATAAATAAGTCTAGTCTCATAGTCGACCACATAAGCCTCTTCCGAAGCGCTCTTTAGCCCTTTTTTGCAAAAGAAGTAATTTACTTCCAGGGCTTGAACTGACGTCGAAAAAAACAGCAATGCAACGCCACCAGCTATCCACTTTAACACCTGAGCACCTGAGCACCTGTCATTTTCACCCACTATTAACTTAATATTTAGGCAGCAACATGCTGCCTAGGCGACGATTATCGCACAACATATTAAGTTGTCATGTCGTAATTTCAGACGAAAAAAATCGTTTTATCTACCGCGTCACTGGACAAAGCAAGCGGGACGGATAGAACAAAGATGGTGCCCGCTGGTAATCCCCCCATTTCTAACCGAAGTTAAAAGTAGAACGTTATGCAGCGCTTAGTGGCAACTTCTGTCTTGGTGGTATTCCACCGATTGCAGTATTAGGCCGCTCGTTATTGTAAATCCAAAGCCACTCGGTTGCCTGCGTTTGAACCACCTCAATACTACTGAAGAGATACTGATTAAGCCAGTCATAACGGACAGTTCGGTTATAGCGTTCGACATAGGCGTTTTTCTGCGGATTCTCCAGGTGTATAAAGGCAAGCTTAATCCCCTTGCTCTTAGACCACGCCGCTAATAATTCACTGATATATTCCGGGCCATTATCACAGCGTATTGGCTTGGGTTTTCCCCGCCATTCGATAATTTGATTGAGCACTCTTACCACCCTAACAGCGGGCAAGGAGAAGTCAGCTTCAATCACTAAGCCCTCTCGGTTAAAGTCCTCAATAATATTAAGCAAGCGATAACTACAACCGTCTTCAAGCTGGTCATGCATAAAATTCATAGACCAGCTTTCGTTAATCGCATCAGGAACAGCTAAGACCACTGGCTTCTCTCGTTTGAGACGTTTTCTCGGTTTGATGCGCAAATTGAGTTCTAGTTCACGATAGATGCGGTAAACGCGCTTATGATTCCATTTGAAGCCTTTTACATTGCGTAAATAAAAGTAGCACAAGCCAAAGCCCCTGTTCTTTTGACTATCGCTCAATCGCATTAGCCAATCAGTAATCAATATGTTCTCAGTGCTGAGCTTGGGCTGATAGCAGTAACAGGTTTCACTGATTCGAAAGGCTCGACAAGCTACCGCTATCTTGGTCTTGCCCTGTTCAACAACCGCTTTAGCGATCTCTCGTCGTTGAGATGGCTTGACTACTTTTTTAAGCGCGCCTGCTGGATGATCTCTGCTTTCAAACGCTCTTCAGCGTATATCTTTTTTAAACGGCAAATTTTCCTCTGCTAGCTCTTTGAGGCGAGCCGCTAGTGAGGCATCCATCCCGCCGTATTTGGTGCGCCACTTGTAGAAGCTGGCTCAGCTCATACCGTATTCACGGCATAGCACTGGAGCAGGCGCGCCTACTTCGGCTTGTTTGAGAATGGCCATGATCTGGCTGTCTGAGTATTTTGATTTTTCATGAAGAATCTCCTTCATTTAGTTTACGAGAAAATTCTACTTTTGAATCCGGTTAGTTTGAGAGGGGGATTACCATAGCAGGAAAGTACTTTGGACAGTTGGATGCGGCACGTTTGACTAGTCAGGCAGGTTTATTTAAATGATGTTGTCACATTGCAGTTAGCATGTAGTTTTTTAGTGTTTTGTTCGGTAAAAAGTATTCGCGTACTTTCTTCAATAAATGAAATTACTGCATTAGAAAAAACCGGGCCGATACTAAAACGCTTTACGCCAAGCTCATTCAGGCTATTAATATCTGTTAGATTAGGGAGTGACATGAGATTCAACGGTGCATCTATAGATGTTACTAATCTTTCTATTTCATCATTCGCGCATAAACCAGGAACAAAGATGCCGTTGGCACCACTGCTAACATAATCGGTAGCCCGCTCAATGGTCTCATTTAGCGGGTTCTCTTTCTGAAGGTACGTATCTATTCTCGCGTTAATAAAGAACTCTGCATAGCCACTACCATCCAGTTTATCTCTTATTTTTGCAATCAAGTCAGACTGCCTATTTTTATCATTCAAGGCGGAACTATTTTTTAGTGAGTCTTCAATATTAATACCAGATACACCCAGATCAGCAATTTTTAAGACATTTTCAACCACACCAGTCGTGCTATCAGAATAGCCAGATTCAATATCGACGGTGACGGGTATTTCAACAACTGAAACCATCTTTTTCACTAATGCTAAAAGGTCATCAAATTGAACCTTTTCGCCATCTTTGTATCCCATCGCATTGGCCACGCCCTTGCTAGTTGTCCCAATGGCTTTAAATCCTGCCTGTTCGAGAACTAATGCGGATAAGATATCCCAGGCGTTAGGTAAGAAAAGTAATTTTTCCTCTTCATGCATTGCTTTAAAGTCGATTAATTTTTTCATCTGTAACACCTTATGTTAGAAATTTTGTTTTCGCCTGCCTCGTATCAATCACATTTTCAACGTCTAATCTAGCATTCTCTTGCGAATCTTTAACTTCAATAGTTTCATGTTTTAACAACCATAATTTTCGCTCAAGACCACCAGCATAGCCAGTTAAGGTGCCATTTTTGCCAATAACACGATAACAGGGAACCACAATACTAATGGGGTTTCTACCATTTGCGCCGCCCACCGCTCGTACAGCTTGACGGTTATTAAGCATCTCAGCAATATCGCAATAAGCGAGCGTTTTTCCAAATGGTATCTGTGCTAGGCAAGCCCAAACAGATTTTTGAAATATCGTCCCCTGCGGATCTAGTGGTAAATCAAATATTGTGCGCTGACCATTATAATATTCTATTAACTGTTGTTTACAAGCATTCGTTATTGTATTGGTTTTAATTCTGTTTTCTTTTTTTCCAGAAAAAATCACTTGGGTAACACCTTGCGCAGACGCCCTGAACGCCATAATACCTAAAGGAGACTCTATGTAATCGACATACATTAAAGCTGATCCCATAATTGAAATGTTAAATAACTACGCCAGGGGGAGGCTTTATCAGGATTGAAGTTGTGCTTTGATTTCATCATAGATTTTTTTATACCAAGGTCTCCACCCAGATAAATATCAGGATCACTGAGTCCTCGTAATTTCGCATAGCCGACTGTCCATGGCCCTATGCCTTTTAACGCCAGCCATTGTTGAGCGTCGCTGGGATTTTCACTCTCGATGTAATGTTGTGCCAGATTACACAGTGTTTGTTTGCGTGATACTGGTACTTTTAGAAAATCAAGATTGCTTTCAGCTATCGATTCAGGTAACGGAAATAGGTGATTTTTCCCGTTTGATTGGCCTAATTCAGTAACCAAAGTAGCTACCAGATTACAAGCTGCAACAACAGAAATTTGCTGTCCCAGAATAGCCCTTATTCCCGCTTCAAACATATTCCATATGCCGGGGAGACGCAATCCTGTTTTAATGAATGAGGTATCACCACAACATTGCCGTAAATCTTGTTCAACCGCCTGGATGTCGACATCCAGGTCTAAAATACGCCGAATGTTATTAACAATAGCGCTCAAATGCGTCACATCATCTAATTCGATTGTAACATCGAATCTATTTTCACGTTCAATATGCTGGGCTGTAAAACTCCCAATATCACCCAGCCACTCAAATGTTCTACCGTAGCTTTTCTCGTCACACCATTCAAGAGTGGGAATTGCTCTGGCCATAAAAAAACTGCGCATATAGGGCCAGTCATAAGGTGGTCGATAAGAGAGCTGAAGCTGTAATGCGCTCGACTTTGTTGTGCCTGATCTTCGTATTTTTGACGGTGTCATATTAAGGAGTGATTGAAAACAATCATTAAATCGGCGTACGCTGTTAAAACCGCTGGCCAAAGAGACTTGAATGACAGGTAGCTTTGTTTGGTGCAGTAGTTTTTTGGCAAATAAACATTGTTGATAAAGCGCATATTGTTTAGGTGCAATACCAAGGTACTTTTTGAACAGCTGTCTTAAATAGCGATCGCTGATGCCCAGTCTTTCCGCTAGCCGATGTAACGAATCATTTTGTAACGCACCCTCATCAATCAGACGAATAGCCCTATCCAATGTAGCGCTAACACCTTTCCAAGCAGGTGAACCTGGCGCACTGTCAGGTCGGCAACGCAGGCAAGGTCGATAGCCTGCATTTGCCGCTTCTATCGCGGAGGGAAAGTAGGTGACATTCTCCTCTTTGGGAGTCGTTGCTGGACAGATAGGACGACAATAGATGCCAGTTGTTTTCACTGCCGTGAAAAATTTACCATCAAAACGCGGGTCACGAGACAGTCTGGCTTTCTGGCAAATTTCAGGGCTCAACATGAATATTTCTATTTCGTTTGGACTGAAAAAGATTATAACCCGTTAATATGAAAATTCTAGCCGGAACCGGAACCAAACCCTTTAAATAAATTTCGTATTGCTTGATTTACCCCATCCCTTTTAGGACCGCAACCTAACCCTGCTACAAGCAAGTACCCATTAGTAGCTGAATTTTTGTATCATTATCAGAGCATAAGTACGGTTGCTATGTTAATAGCCCTAATCGATGTCATGCGATACCGACACTATGCTTATTTACTGACAAAATTTATTTTAGTTTTCTGTATGGCTACAAAATAATCCCCATGGATATCAATTTCATAACCGGAGATCATTTTAATTTAACGCTTCTTTACCCCAGCCAGCGTCTGCGCAGTCACTTTTCCCACTTCTCTTTAATCGCAAGAATTTCAGGCATAATTTCAAAAAATAATGTCGCCAGCGTTGGGTCAAAATGTGTTCCCGAATCCTGCTCGATCATATCGACCGCTTTATCAATCGGCCAGGCCTCTTTATATGGACGCCGCATGGTAAGCGCATCAAACACATCTGCAATCGCCACAATACGTGCCGATGCAGGTATCTCTTCGCCGACAAGATTGTTTGGGTAACCACGGCCATCCCACTTCTCATGGTGACCCAGTGCAACCTCAGAGGCCATTAAAAAAATCGGATTATTACTTTGGCTTAAAATATCATAACCGATCTGAGAATGGCCCTTCATGATGACCCATTCTTCAGCAGTTAATTTTCTCGGTGCTTTTAGTACATCATCAGGAATCCCTATTTTACCGGTATCATGCATCGGTGCGGCTAATTCAAGCATCTCTGTTTGGTGAGGTGACCAACCTGCGGCACGTGCAATCGCGGCAGAATACGCCGCCATACGCCAGATATGCTCGCCCGTATCGGTATCGTTATAATGGCCCGCTTCCCCTAGCATGAGGATTGAGGACTTGGCTAGGTCCTCCAAATCTTTAGCTCGGACCAATGACAAATGGGTCTGCACTCGACTTAGCACGATCGGGCCAGAAACTGGCTTCTGAATGTAATCAACAGCCCCAACATCAAAACCATGCGTCTCATCATCCTGCTCCCCCATTGCCGTCACAAATACCACGGGGATATCTTCCAGCGCGGGGTCTGCCTTTAATTTTCCACACACTTCATAACCGCTCATATCAGGCATCATGATATCAAGCAGTATTAAATCAGGATGATGGCTCACTGCGACTTGCAACGCCTTAGCCCCATTATTAGCAAATATAAGCTGATATTTGTCTTTTAATATTTGCTGTAAAAGCTTTAAATTATTCGGTTCATCATCGACCACTAAAATCTTATGTCGTTCATCCATATCAAATATCCTTTTGTTCTACCCTTCTGATTTTATCAGAGAGTTTAATGGCCTCTTCCCTGGCCATGTCAAAATCAAAGTCATTAATATTTTTTCGAATAGGCTTGAGCAGGGATTGATCAAGATATTTTTCAATTTTTAATACATGCGGCATAACAATCTCTGGATTTAATTCGTCCAGTGCTTCAATCATTTTAGTGATCAACTCCACAACCACATCCAGATCAAATGGCTCCCTATTGCCTGAGCATACTGCCGGTAATTCGAGGTAAGAAATCGCCATCACAACGGCTTTCATCACTTTATCTAACGCGGCTAGCTCAACCAGTGACACAGCAATATCATTCACTTTAAGCAGACCATCTATGGTTGATGTTTTTTCAGCGACCACATTGATGCAAAGATTCCCAGCAAGCCCTTTGAGCGCATGCGAAATCAATGATGCTGCTCCATTTTCACCATCATTTAATAAGTGGATCATGTCAGTAACATCATTTTTATGCTCGTGAGAAAAATTTATTAGTGCAGTGGCATATACAAATGGGTCTTTCCAGGTTGACACCCCTTTCACATAATCAATCCGATCCTCCAACGGTGAAAAATCCACTTCAACTTTCACCGCTGATAATACCTCTGGTATACTTTTTAATGGCCTCCCTTCCCCCTCTGGGACAAGCGCTTCCATTGATGATAATAATTCAGAGAAATTAATTGGTTTAGCAACGACCACATTCATACCAACATCAAAGCAATCTTGCTGATCTTCTTTCATCACACTAGCGGTCAGCGCAATGATAGGAATGGTTGCCACAGCCCCAGGTAGCTTTCTAATCATAGCGGTTGCGACCAGCCCATCTACCTCCGGCATCTGAATATCCATCAGTACGATGTCATAATCATCATTAGCAATAGCATCAATCACTATCTGCCCATTTTCGCACCATTTAATGATGTGCCCTTGCTGCTCTAGGCGCAATATGACTAACGTTGCATTTTCAGGAATATCTTCGGCAAGCAACACCTTGAATGCGCGTGGCGAACAATAATCAGCGTCAACAAAGGTGTCATTCTCAAAAAGGCAATCCAGCGAACCCAGCGGTTGTTCTAATGATGCTGTAAAGTGAAATGTAGATCCTATTCCTTGCTGGCTCTGCGCCCAGATTTCCCCAGCCATTAACTCAACAATTTGCTTACTAATCGTGGTACCCAGACCAGTACCACCAAAACGACGATTGGTGCTTGTATCCGCTTGAGAAAACGCCTCAAATACCTCTGACACCTGTTCTTCTGACATGCCAATACCAGTATCATTCACACTAAACTGAATACGTTGTGAGCCAGCTTCAGGTGCTATCGTTAAGGTGACACACCCCAAGGGCGTAAACTTAATTGCATTGCCAATAAGGTTCAAAATAACCTGTCGAAGACGTGCAGGGTCTCCCATCACACGTAAAGGCACATTAGGCGCAATAATTAATTTAAGTTCAAGGCCTTTTTCAGCCACTTTGAACTCAAAAGTTCGCAAGATATCTTGAACCGCATTCGGTAAGTGAAAGCAGACAGTTTCCAGGCTGACCTTACCGGCCTCTATCTTTGAGAAATCAAGAATATCATTAATGATACCTAATAAATTTTTCCCTGAATTTAAGATGGTATTCACATGCTGTTTACTCTGATCAGAAAGCGATGGATCCTGCAATACTAATTCCGAAAAGCCAATCACAGCATTCATTGGCGTACGAATTTCATGGCTCATATTGGCAAGAAAATCTGCTTTGACCCGCGCAGACTGTTCAGCATGCTCTTTTGCCATCAGCAACTCTTTTTCTGCATTTTTTTGCTCTGTAATGTCGGTAACAAAAGCAACAAATAATTGTTTATTCTGGCTTAGTTCAGCATGACCGACCGCCAAGTGCAACGGGAAAGTTGAGCCATCTTTCCGCAGTCCAGAAACCTCCCTGCCTGAACCGATAATGCGTGCTTCATGCGTATCCAGATATCGCTTAATGTAGCCGTCATGAGTATTGGTATCGATATTAGGTACTATCATCACAACATTTCGCCCGACCACCTCAATTGCCTGCCAGCCAAACATTTTTTCAGCAGCGGGATTAAAGATATTAACTGTTCCATGCTGGTCAATGCTAATCACACCATTAACAGCGGTCTTCACAATCGCATGTATTTCACTCGTTGCTGTCTCAACCAGCGACTGCAGGTGCTCTCTATGTTGTTCTAATTCACGATCAGATGCCTTACGGGCCGTAATGTCCCGAGAAACGCAGGTAAAATAGCGCTGCCCGCCTAAAACATACTCATTAATCGAAAGTTCAATCGGGAACCTTTCTCCGCTCTTATGCAGCCCTTCCGCCTCTTCTGAAAAAATTGCAAGCCGTGCCTCTTCACACACTGCATACCGTTCATGGATGTCAGGGATTAACAGCGCAATATTACCACCCTCAATTTCACCAATAAAATATCCAAATATTTTTTCAGCAGAAGGGTTCATGCTATTCACTACACCATTCTTATCGAAGGTAAAGATAGCATCCGGTACAGTATCAACCACTGCGGCAACCCGAGCAGCTGAATCACTCAGTGCAATCTCAGCCTCTTTCCTTTCTGTAATATCGCGTATCACACAGATAAACTGGCCAGCCACCTCCGTATCGATATTGTTAATGGCAAAGTCGATTGAGAATTTAAAGCCACTTTTACTTAATCCATAAAGGTGATTGCTATTATTAATAATGCATGAACTTTTATCATTAAGCGTTTGATTAATCTTTAATAGCTCATCAGCGCCATCTTTTACGTCGAGTAATGCCGTTATGTTTCCACCGATAATTTCACTTTCTTCATAACCAAATATATTCCCTGTCGCAGCATTACACGACTCGATTTCACCCTCCTTATTAAGAATAATGATCGCGTCGATGGTAGAATCTAGTATCCTATTTAAACGAAATTGATTCTGTTTAAGTTCATTTAATAACGTAAACCGCCGTGCTAAAAACAATGAGATGAGCAGTAGTATCAATACACCCAATAAAACCAGGCCAACGCTGAGCGCTAAAACTAACGGTGAAAGCATGCTGGCATGATCTATCACGCTATCATCAGGAACAAAGTGGCTAGCCGCCATTCCCGTATAGTGCATACTAGCAATAGCAACGCCCATTAAGACGGCGGCAAATAAGATTTCTTTTTTTATGCCCGCATTTTCCCCGTAGCGAGAAGTAACCCATTGTTTCAATAAAATAGCTGCCATCGAAAGTGTCACTGCAACCACTATCGACAAGGAGAACATTTCAACGGAATAGAGCATAAGGGCATTCAGATGCATTGCTGCCATTCCGGTGTAATGCATTATGCCAATGCATGCGGCCATCATAACGCTTCGCATCACCATGCCAAATATAGAAACCCTGTTAGCACTTTTCATGACTACGAAACCAGCGGCCAGCGCAGGTATCACAGATAAAAAAGTGATACTACCGTCATAGCTAACTTTCACAGGAAGCTGGTATGCCAACATGCCTAGAAAATGCATCACCCATATTCCACCGCCCAATGAGATTGCACCGGACAGCAGCCAGCCATTGCGTTGTGAACGCGTAATATTCTTCGCCTGGTATTGCTGTGAAAATTGAAAGGCGGTGTAGCTGGCTGCAATTGCTACCAATATGGATATAACAACCAGAACTGGATTATAGGAACCGACCAGTTCATTGGCTAACGGTAGCTCTGAAGTGATAAAGTTCACCCCACTCTCCCGCTGAAGGAGTGCATGCGGGTTAATAACTCAGGCTGTGATTTTAATCGACCCGTATGTGTACCGCGATATGGTGTGAAGACGCTCATTCGCACCACCGAAGCCACTCAGTTTTGACAGGGTACCTCACCTGCCATCGTTTAAATGATGATGTCCATTTCATCGTCACATCCTTGTCAGCTAGTCACCTGCGGTGACACAATACATACCCTTTCTCGCTAAAGCGATTCAATATCTTATGGTATCGGTAAGTTTAATGGTTCTTTTAAGAAGAGCCGCATTAAATTGCTCAATGGCATCGTGACAAAAGCAAAGGCAATTAATCATCCGATGCTAGCCGACGCAGCCGACGCACTGAGACAAAGACAATGCCCAGCACAACAGGAATCGCCAATCCTGTCGAAATTTCTACATTAACCGAGACACCACTCGATTTAAGTGCCTTCAGCGCGTAAGCCACCATGCCGAGAAGGTAGTAACTCAACACGACCACCGACAGCCCTTCAACCGTCTCTTGCATACGCAACTGTAGTTTTGCACGCTTATCCATGGATGAAAGTAGATCTCGTGTCTGCCCTTCCATCGCAATATCCACCCGCGTTCGCAATAATGCAGAAGCGCGCGCCACTCGGGTCGATAATAGCTCGAGATTACAGTTCACTGAGTCACAGGTCGCCATGGCAGGTGAAAGACGCTGTTCCATAAATTCATGAAACATCTGCAAGCCCTGGATACGCTGTTCTCGTAATTCATTAATACGCATTTTAACAATATTGTAATAGGCGGCTGAGGCATTAAAGCGCTGGTTAGTAACCGCTGAAATTCGCTCGATCTCTGCCGCAAGACGGGTCAGGTCATTCAGCAGTTTCTGTTCATCAGCATGGGTCTGACAATTACAATTATTATCAGTTAATTCAGCAAGTTGCCTATCAAAAATTGCCAGTTCAGGGAGGTATTTACGGGCAGTTGAAAGCGGAATCAAGGCCAACATACGATAAGTTTCAATCTCCAGTAAACGCTGCACTAATCGTCCTGCCTGACGACGGCGCAGGTCAACGTCATGAATTAGGATGCGGCTAAAGCCATCGGCATGGATTTTATTATCCGTCCAGACAATCGCGCTCCCAGCCACCACCTTTGCCCCGATGACTGTGTTGGAAGCAAACAATGTTGACAGCGCTTCAAGATTACGCTGAGGACGCGACTTATGCTCAATGGCCAGGTGCGTCGCAGAGAGAACTTCTCCTGGCAAGGTCTCTAACCACTCTTTCGGAACATGCTTAATGGCAGGGTCAGCGAATGGTACCTCAAAGGGCATTTTTACAAAAAAAGTATACATCGAAAATTCAGTGTGGCGTTCCCATTTAAAACGGAATGAACCAAACTGCGCGCTAAAATGACGAGCTTCCTGCACCGGCGGGCTGACACTATATCGCTCACACAACTGGGTGATCAGGCGTAACTCTTCATCAATCACGCGGTTATCAGAGAGCAGCACCAACTGCGACACCTGCATTGGCGCCTTGAGCAGCTCATGAGGCCGGGCATGAAGTTCGTTATGGAGCTTTATCCGTTGCGCATGCTCACTCACGCCAACTATACGACTTTGCAGAGGATCAAGCATTCCCTGCTCAACAACTGCACCGGAAACTTCATCAATCATCGTTAACACAACCCCGTATTAAATCTACTAAAATCACCTGATACGCTAACATACTGACCTATCACAAAATAGTCACCATTCATGATGATTTTATGACATGCCATCATTAATAACCTCGCACGCCCCCTGCCTTATAGAAAGTGCCAATAAGCAAACATCGCCGCCTGGCCATAATAAGCACCATCGACATCGGTGAGATTCCACACTGTGGCCTTTTCTATATAGAAGCGCTGCCCGCCTTTTGCAATACGAACCCCTGAATAATTTGCGATATAACCGTTTTGCTTCACTTCATGCAGCAGCTGTAAGCGCTGCTCACGATTAGATTGTTCGGCAGAATACTTTGATGCCAATGCCGTCATTTCATCCCACCGCATGTTGAAGAGCTGTGTTGCTGTTTTATTGGCATAATTAAAGATGGGCTCAGCCTCAATGCCGTGAGAGATCAAGGCAAATGGCGCATTGAACAGCGCCTTCGCTGTCATTTCGGGTTGTTCATTGGAGCCAATCGTCAGCCCAGTCAACTGATAATAGCTTTCTAAAACAATAGAGGTATGATCACTGTAATACCCATTGTTGTCGGATGGCTTCATATTTAACCCCACTAAAAATATGACTAAAATTTAATTCGAATTAAAACGGTAACTTAAAATAATAACCTAAATTAAAGACTAACCACAAAGAAGGTATCTGATATTTGTCATTTTTTGAATACAATTTTTCTCATACAATGGACTCAAGCGGTTCACAAAACGAAATTTTTCTCACGCGAAAAACGACTATGTCTACGCATATACTCACCACCCCAATGAACGCGACTTAGCCTGCCTGTGCCATTGACTCAAATAACATTAATCATGATAATCGGCAGTATCATACTGTTGTTGTCTGCGCTTAATCCCGTTAAAAAAATCTGTGCATATGAAGATCAGAAGCACCTGGGTTGGGGAGGACTTCGACATCTCGTCCTGCTTTTCATTTGTGGTCACATCATATTGGGCTATTACCTTGTCACAACTGAAGTCGCCTTGATCGATTTTGTCATCGTGATGGTTTTTCTTGGCAGTGGCTGGTTTGTCTCGCTGGTGAGTCGACTCAGTCTTGATAATATCGAACGTTTCAATAAAATCCTTCAGGCTGAGCGTCATCGCGCACTACACGACCCATTAACAGCACTGCCAAACAGAATACTGTTCCATGAGCGGATTGATCATGCACTCACCTTCGCAAGGCGCGAACAACAAGAGATTGCACTGATGATTATTGATCTCAATGAATTCAAAGAAGTGAATGATACATTAGGGCATCAAGCGGGAGATAAGCTCTTGCTCCTCGCATCGCAGCGACTAAAAGAAGTTTTACGTGAATCCGACACCCTAGCGCGCTTTGGTGGCAATGAGTTTGCAGTGATTCTTCCGCAAAGCAGCGAGAAACAAGCGGCCATATTAGCGAAACAATTGACGATGACCATCCACCGCCCATTCATTATTGAAGGTTGCACGTTAACGATTGGAATGAGCGTTGGGACTGCAATGTACCCATCTCACGGCCGTAACAGCGAGACATTAATCAAGCATGCCGACCAGAAATGTATCAAGCAAAAAGAGCCCAAAAAGCACGATCAACAGCCAGCAGTAGAATTGACGATGTACTAGAGATAAACCTAGTAAGCACTGACGCTACTCAAAAAAAGCTGGCGACCGCGCATGAAAAACGGTTACTTAACTAATCTTCCGAGCTTAGGGTAGACTCAGACTCCTCTCTCTCTTTCGCTAACGCAGCAAAGATAGCCGGTGTTTCAAGCGAAATCCCTCCTAGCTTTCCTGCCCTTAATTCTTTTAACAATATTTCAGCAGCTTTGTGCAGATCCAACACACCACCAGGCCGCAGACAACCTCGTTTGCGCCCAATCCCCTCTATTAATTCCGTCGCTTCCGCTGGCAACTCATTCAATTTATAACGTGTCATCAACGCTTGCGGGTAATGCTGTAGCAAAAACTCACCGGCATAGACCGCAATATCTTCAAAGGTAATCGCCGCATTTTTAATCGCGCCTGTCACTGCCAATCGATGCCCGCTGTTCTGATCTTCCATCCGCGGCCAAAGAATGCCAGGGGTATCTGATAAAACAATCCCGTTGCCCAGGCTAATACGCTGCTGCTGTTTCGTCACTGCGGGCTCATCCCCTACCTTCGCAATCGCTCGCCCAGCCAATGCATTGATCAAGGTAGATTTACCCACGTTAGGGATCCCCATGACCATGGTACGAACAGGCTCCCCACGCTGCACTCTGAGCGGTACCATTTCGCGACACAGCCCCAATATCTTACGCGTTTCACCTTTACGAGTAGTCGTTAACGCAATTGCGCGCACATCCTTTTGCTGAGAAAAATATTGCAGCCACTCTGCTGTCACAGCAGGATCAGCCAGATCAGATTTATTCAACACCTTAAGGCATGGTCGAGGCCCGCGAAGCTCTTTTACCACCGGGTTTTCACTACTGAATGGAATACGAGCATCCATCACCTCAATCACCAGATCAACTTGAGGCATCACCTCTTTGATCAGTTTCTGAGCCTTGTGCATATGCCCGGGATACCAGGTTACCGCCATCATTTACCCCAATTAAAATAATGAGCGCCGCCATAGCCCGCCCAAATAAAAAATACGAACTTAATTAATGTAAGATCATCGCATGAGCCCAAAAACACATATACTTAACAAGGTTCAATTGAAGCCATAATACCCACGATCAATGCCCTTCGGCAATATGATCAATTGCTATCTGCAGCACTTTTCGCCAGGAGCCTTCTATTTGTGGATTATATTCCATATCATGCTCTGAGACAGCCTGAATCAGGCTACTTTTCCATAATCCATAAAAATGCGGTTCAATATCCAATCCCTCACGACAATGGGACTTGCGGATACGGCCCACCGCATTTTTGGCAATTTTATTTTCCTGTGGGAACAAAATAACCATATTAACCGACATCGCTAATAAGCCTTGTTGTTTTTCTAGGTCTGTATTAACAAATTTTCGCGCAATTGCTCGATCACTCGCCAAAAAAATATCGTAAAATCGGGGTAAAAATCCTGATTTTGCAATCGCCCGCCCGTAGCTAAGCCGCACCCTCGAAATATCATCCTTCATTCTAGATTCTCCACCAGCCCCCAGCATTCGGCAAGCGTAATATATCATTAACCAGCAAACTAAGCTGCATGGTGGTGGGTAAAGATTAGGAATACCTGGCCATCGGGGGTGACCAAAAAGCGCTGATACAAGCACAACTGACACGTGATTCATTCACGTCGACTCTCGATACTTCAGTATTACTTAAACTCACCTGACTTAAGATGAACTGACAATTACAACTGTAATAGTAGGGACATCTTCACTCAACTTTCTAGATAATATAAAAATAAAGGCAAGATTATAGGTACTGCCGTCACAAAAAAACAATGTAGTTTAATCAACTATTGCCCTAGTACATCAACTAACCAGCACAATCGCTCAAATATGGGCGGTTATCGGTAGATAGCGCCCCTAATCATGCCCATTAAACATCACTTATCCGCTAATCCCAACACTGATTGCTGGACGTTATGAATTTCATCGCGCAGTTTAGCGGCCGCCTCAAAGTCGAGGTCACGCGCATGCTGATACATCTCTTTTTCCAGCTGAGTGATCTTTTTCGCGAGTTGAGTGGGTGATAACGCAGCATAATCCACGGCGTCCTCCGCAATCTTTGCGTAGGCCTTAGCGCGCTTTTGATCGGTTGCCATCCCCGCATCCATCACATCCACGATCGCCTTTTGAATCCCTTTCGGGGTAATGCCGTGCGCTTTATTATGGGCGATCTGCGTTTCACGGCGCCGTTCTGTCTCATCCAGTGCACGCCGCATGGAACCGGTAACTTTGTCTGCATAGAGAATAGCCCGCCCATTAAGGTTACGCGCCGCCCGCCCCATCGTTTGTATTAATGAACGGTCTGAGCGTAGAAAGCCCTCTTTATCTGCATCTAAAATAGCCACCAGCGAGACCTCAGGAATATCGAGCCCCTCTCGCAGCAGATTAATTCCCACCAGCACATCAAATTCACCTAGCCTTAAATCGCGCAGAATTTCCATGCGCTCAACGGTGTCAATATCAGAGTGCAGGTAACGCACACGAACACCGTGTTCAGCCAGGTATTCAGTGAGATTTTCGGACATGCGCTTGGTCAAGGTTGTCACCAAAACCCGCTCCTCTTTCACTACTCGTAGGCGGATTTCCGAGAGTAGATCATCGACCTGCGTCGTTGCTGGGCGAACCTCTACCTCTGGGTCAACCAATCCTGTTGGCCGCACCACCTGCTCGACCACCGCTTCACAGTGCTCTTTTTCATAAGCACCCGGTGTGGCGGAGACAAAAATAGCTTGCGGAGCGATACGTTCAAACTCCTCAAAACACATTGGACGATTATCGAGTGCCGATGGCAGACGAAAGCCATACTCAACCAATGTCGTCTTGCGTGAGCGATCACCCTTAAACATGCCGCCGATCTGTGGAATCGTTACATGGCTTTCATCAATCACCAGCAGTGCATTATCAGGCAGGTAATCAAATAGCGTCGGTGGTGGATCACCCGGCTCACGACCCGAGAGGTAGCGTGAATAGTTCTCAATGCCAGAGCAGTAACCTAATTCTTTGATCATCTCCAGATCAAAGATAGTGCGCTGCTCCAGGCGCTGCGCTTCAACCAGTTTATTGGCCTTATGCAACTGCGCCAGACGCTCACGCAGCTCATCACGAATTTTATCCATCGCCCCCACCAGCGTCTGCGCGGGTGTCACATAATGGCTCTTCGGATAAATCGTTAGCCGAGGCACACGGCGCAACACTTCCCCCGTTAACGGGTCAAAATAGCTTAGCGTCTCGACCTCATCATCAAACAGCTCAATCCGCACCGCTTCAAAATCCGACTCAGCCGGAAAGATATCGATCACATCACCACGGACACGGTAAGTCGCGCGGTGTAGCTCGAGATCATTGCGGGTATATTGCAGCTCAGCAAGGCGACGCAAGATATCGCGTTGATCGATCACCTCTCCCTTCGCAAGGTGTAGCACCATACTCAGGTAGGCACGAGGATCGCCCAGGCCATAAATTGACGAAACAGAAGCAACAATGATCGCATCTGGCCGTTCTAGCAGTGATTTAGTCGCCGACAGGCGCATCTGCTCAATATGCTCGTTGATCGAGGCGTCCTTCTCGATGAACATATCAGCGGAAGGCACGTAGGCCTCTGGCTGATAATAGTCATAATAGGAGACAAAGTACTCGACGGCATTATCAGGGAAAAAATCCTTCATTTCACCGTACAACTGTGCCGCCAGGGTCTTGTTTGGCGCCATGATGATGGTCGGGCGCTGCACCTGCTGGATCACATTGGCAATCGAAAAGGTTTTACCCGAGCCGGTCACACCCAGCAGCGTCTGCGAGGCAAGCCCATCCTCCAGCCCTTCGACGAGCTGTCGAATCGCATTCGGTTGGTCTCCGGCTGGTTTAAAACTGGATGAAATTGAAAATCTTTGGCTTCTTTCGCTCATTAGGGATTCTGCAAACTGACTTTCTCGAGTATATTACAGACTGCCGCTAGAGGTTTAACAATTTGTGAGTAAGGATAAAAAAAGTGGAATTATCAACCCGAGTACAGCGAGTCAAACCCTCCCCAACACTAGCCATCACAGCGCGTGCCGCGCAGCTGAAAGCCGAAGGTAAGAACATTATCGGTTTCGGTGCTGGTGAGCCTGATTTTGATACCCCTGACCATATTAAGGCAGCGGCAATTGAGGCCATTAATGCCGGGTTCACTAAATATACCGCCGTTAACGGCACTATCGAGCTAAGAAAGGCCGTCGTTGCTAAGTTCGCGCGTGACAATCAACTGGAATACACCCCTGAGCAGATTCTGGTCTCGGTTGGTGGCAAGCAGAGCTTTTACAACATGGCTCAGGCGCTGCTCGATGAAGGCGACGAAGTGATCATCCCCGCCCCTTACTGGGTCTCCTATCCCGATATGGTGCTGCTTGCCGATGCCACCCCCGTCATCATCGAAAGCGGCCTGGGGCAAGGCTTCAAGATCACCCCGGCCCAACTGGAAGCAGCAATTACCCCTAAAACTAAATTAATGGTGATCAACAGCCCGTCCAACCCTACCGGTGCCGCATACAGCCATGCCGAATTGGCGGCGCTGGGAGAGGTACTGCGCAAGCACCCACAGGTAATTGTGGCCAGTGATGATATCTACGAGCACATTGGCTGGTCTGATGAACCATTCAAAAATATTCTGACCGTCAACCCAGATCTCTATGAGCGCACGATTGTGCTTAACGGCGTCTCAAAAGCCTACTCAATGACTGGCTGGCGTATCGGTTATGCTGGTGGGCCGCTGCAGCTAATCAATGCGATGAAAAAAATCCAGTCGCAAAGCACTTCAAATCCCACCTCGATTTCGCAAGTTGCGGCACAGGCGGCTCTCGAGGGCGACCAGTCATTCATCGATGGCATGAACGTGCAGTTCAAGGAGCGTCATGATTTTGTGGTTGATGCCCTCAATCAGATCGACGGCGTTGAATGCTTGCCTTCAGATGGTGCCTTTTATGCATTCCCTAAAATGGATGTGGCATACGCCAAGCTTGATGGCATCAATGACGACGTTGAGTTTGGTGAATTCCTCATCAACGAGGCAGGTGTTGCGCTCGTCCCCGGCTCTGCCTTTGGCGCACCCGGCTATATGCGACTCTCATTTGCAACCAGCATGAAAAACCTAAAAGAGGGTTTAAACCGAATACAAAAAGCGCTTAAATAAGTAACACCCTCGCCTGGCATTCCGCGTAACGCCAGGCGAAACCCTATCGATACTTGATGTTCACTACAGCAAGGATGCTACCGTGATAACACTGCCTACTCGCCAGCGCTCATCGCTGTATCTACCACACCGCAATCACCATGGATTTACATTGATAGAGCTAGTTATATTACTGGCTATCTTGTCCATTGTCTTTCACCTGGCAGCCCCCACTTTTCAAAACATCGGTGCAAACAGCCGCATGACAGCACACATTAACAACATGGTCACCAGCTTTAATTATGCAAGAAGTGAGGCCATTAAACGCAATCATAACCTGGTAATTTGCCCCAATGATAACGGCAGTTGCGCCCGAGAACCCCATTGGCATAATGGCTGGCTGATCTTTATCGATGATAATTTCAACCGTGAAATTGAACTAGGCGAAGAAATCATTTATGTGGAAGCAGCCAAAAAAAACGTTGAAATAACCTCTAGTCGCTATCGAAGGCGCGTCGTTTTTCGCAGCACAGGCTACTCTTACGGCAGTAATGCGAGTTTTATTTTTTGCGATCAAAGAGGCTCCAGCAAGGCACGAGCAATTGTCCTGTCGAACACAGGCCGCGCACGTGTTGCCGACAAAAAGTTAAATAATAAAGACTGGAAATGCCAGGGATAGTGACGCAGATAGATGACTGGCCTTTCGCCTTGCCGGCCCCTTGGGCGCCCAATTTATATCTGTTGATGCCGAGTGCCGTACATCACCAACACATAGGCGCCCGATTGTACTTCAATTACAGGGTTTTTCCATAAATGCTATAGTTCTCGTGGCAGTCGATCTCACCCAATCATAAAAATAAAGAAGTGACATGGAATCGTTCTCAATACTATTAAATCATATCAGCGGCATCATCTGGGGCCCGCTCACATTAACCCTACTGCTCGGCGTTGGCATCTACCTCACAGTAGGATTACGCGCCATGCCATGGCGCCACACCATTACCGCATTCAAACTATTATGGTGCGGCCGCCACTCTGATGAAAAAGGCGATATCACACCGTTTCAAGCCTTGATGACCGCCCTCTCCGCCACCATCGGGACCGGCAACATCGCCGGTGTCGCGACCGCCATTACCCTCGGCGGCCCAGGCGCCGTCTTCTGGATGTGGATCACCGCACTCTTTGGCATGGCGACTAAATACTGCGAGGCAGTACTTGCGGTGCATTATCGCGAAACCGATGAAGGTGGCCGCTATGTCGGCGGGCCGATGTACTACATCAAAAATGGCCTGACTAGAAAATGGCACTGGCTGGCGATCGCCTTTGCATTCTTTGGCATGATAGCAGGCTTCGGTATTGGCAATATGGTGCAGGCCAACTCCGTCGCAAGCGCACTTGAAGAGACCTTTAATGTGCCCACATGGCTGTGCGGGATTGTTCTCTGCCTACTTGCCGGTGCCGTCATCCTCGGCGGCATCCAACGCATCGCACTCATTGCGGCTAGCTTGGTGCCGATGATGGCTGGCGCTTATATTCTCGGCTCGCTAGTCGTCATCGGCATGATGATCGAACAGGTACCTGCCGCCATAGCGCTGATCTTCGACACCGCCTTTAACGGCACCGCTGCCGTCGGTGGTTTTGCCGGTGCGGCGGTCTCTGCCGCGATCCGCTTTGGTGTCGCGCGCGGTGTCTTCTCTAATGAGGCTGGACTCGGTAGTGCGCCCATCGCTCATGCAGCAGCAAAAACAAATAACCCAGTACAACAAGGAATGATTGGTATGTTGGGCACCTTCATCGACACCATTGTGATCTGTACCATGACCGCACTCGTCATCATTCTAAGTGGCGCATGGACAGAAGGAAAAACAGGCGCGGCGCTTTCCGCGAGTGCCTATGGCGGAATTTTGCCCGGCATCGGCGAATACATCGTCACCTTTGGCCTGATCATCTTCGCCTTCACCACCATTCTCGGCTGGAGCTATTACGGCGAGCGCTGCGCAGAATTTCTCTTTGGGGTGAAAGTCATTCTGCCCTATCGGATACTATGGCTTGTCGCCATTCCTCTCGGAGCAACAGGGCAACTGACCATTATCTGGTTGTTGGCCGACGTCTTGAATGGCCTGATGGCAATACCCAATTTAATCGCCCTGACCCTGCTGGGCCCGATTGTGTTTCGAATTACGCGCGACTATTTAAAAAAACAGAAACAGGAGTAACTCAGACCCGAACCATCAAAATGCAACAAAAATAGCTGCCACTGAGGCAGTCAGTACGATCAGCGCTAATTTAATCACGTTTAATTCCCTAACATTGTTTTAGCTACACATATACCCGTAACGATTGAGATTTAGGCTTCATTGCACGCCCTCTTCATTCCATGGCAGCGTTGAAATTCCTCGCAATAGTCCCGCTATTGCTCGTCATTTCGCCTTGCCATGAAATGAATATGACGCACACTAAAAGCCTAAATCTCAAACGCCACGGGTATATTTCTCTACACGGTGGCGAATATTAGCGCGTGCCGCTGTAAATACCGCGGTGATCTCTTCTTCAGTGCCCGTTGCTTTGGCCCGGCCAGTGAATGGGCAGCAGGTCAGTCGGTACCGCGGGGCAATTCATCGGCATGGCCGCAGACGGTGACTAGCAGCGTGGTGCGATCGAGCATTTCTGGTGTTACTTTGGTCGATTCCTGATTTGAAATATCAACGCCCGCAGCTTTTATGCTTGAAATCGCCTAGAGATACAGGTTTTTTTGCTATAGGGCTATTGAATTGCTGGCAAGCTATTTTAAAGGCAATGTTACAGGCGATATGAGCAGAAAGGTATGGGTTGAGTTGCCGGAGGCAGTTGGGATTTCAAGAAATGAAATTGATGTCACTTGTCACGGCTTTGTTAAGCAAATGCCGACGGCAGAGAGGGCCAGAGTTTTTTCAGCAGCCTGTAATATTATCGATAAATTCATTGTGCTGGGTCGCGTATGGATATGATGGCCGAATCTCTCCAGGTGAGAGGATCTGAAAACCTGGCAAGTCGTCCGAATGGAGTGAAATGTAAGCCGGGATTGTCGTGGTTCGAATGCTCCCGGATTCTACTTCGTTACATCCAGGCTACCATTATTGTTTTAACCTGCCGCGCCCTCAAATCCATGCTGTCGCCACGCTTCATAAAGAAAAATCGCAACTGCATTAGAGAGATTAAGGCTGCGGCTTTCGGGCAACATTGGGATGCGCAGTATGTGGTTTTTGGGTAGTGAGGCGAGCAGTTCAGCGGGTAGGCCGCGGGACTCGGGGCCAAAGATCAGCGCATCATTCTCGCCATATTCGATCTCGGTATGGTTGTGGGTGCCCTTGGTGGAGCAGGCGATCAGGCGCGTGGGTTGTGCTTTTTCGATGAAGCTATCAAGATCATCATATTCCCGGATTGAGGCAAATTCGTGGTAGTCGAGCCCAGCGCGGCGTAGCCGTTTGTCGTCAAATTCAAATCCACAGGGGTGAATCACATGCAGCTGTGCCCCACTGTTGGCGCAAAGGCGTATAATGTTGCCGGTGTTGGGTGGAATCTCCGGCTGGTAGAGTACGATATGAAACATGGCGGGAATATACCACAGCACGCGGCCATACTAATGGCGAGACAACGATTGGGCAATAAAAGGATGGTGAGTTGAGTAATCAAGATGAGAGGTTAGCGCTTGAGTTTTGTGGGATGAAGTTTGCGACCCCGCAGGTGTTGCTGTCGGGTTGTGTTGGTTTTGGTGAGGAGTACACCCGCGTGGAGGGTTTTTCTAATCGGGATGTTGGTGCGGTCTGCCTTAAGGGCACCACGGGCAGCGCGCGCCTGGGTAATGCGCCACACCGCGTGATCGAGACCCCGTCCGGTATGATCAATGCCATTGGCCTGCAAAACCCCGGTGCGCCCTATGTGGTGAACGAGATTCTGCCAATGCTTGATTTTGAAGAGACCCGTTTTATCGCCAATGTTTCGGGTTCGACCATCGAAGAGTATATTGAAGTGACGCGTCTGTTTGATGATTCACCGATCGATGCGATTGAGATCAACATCTCCTGCCCCAATGTGAAAGAGGGTGGCGTTGCCTTTGGCAATGACCCCGAGATGTCGGCGCGCGTAGTTGAGGCCTGTCGCGCGGTGACTAAAAAGCCGCTGATCACCAAGCTCTCGCCCAATCAGACCGATATTGCCGGTAATGCTAAGCGCTGCATCGAGGCAGGCACGGATGCCTTTGCGGTGATCAACACGTTGATGGGAATGGCGATTGATATCGAACAACGCACACCGATCATCGGCAATAATCAGGGTGGACTCTCTGGGCCTGCGATTAAACCGGTGGCGCTGTTGAAGACGCATCAGGTCTACCAGGTCTGCAAAGGGCATAACATCCCGATTATTGGGCAGGGCGGCATCATGACCGCAGAAGATGCAATTGAGTTTATGATTGCGGGTGCCTCGGCGGTGGGTGTGGGTACTGCGCTCTTTTATGACCCCTTGGTCTGCCCCAAAATTAATGCCGGGCTGGTTGACTATATGGAACGCCACGGCATGCGTGACATTTCGCAATTGGTCGGTACGTTGCAGCTTAATTAAGGCGGACGAAACACGATTTACTGGCGCAATTTAAATAGCCGGGAGGCGAAGATGGATGAGTTGGCAGGGAAAGCATGTGGGGCGTGTCGTGCCGATGCGCCGCAGGTTACATCGCAGCAGTGTGATGAGTTGTTGGCTCAATTACCGCAATGGCAATTGATTGAGGTTGACGGGGTAAAACAACTATCGCGAGTCTATGTCTGCAGCAATTTTTTGGATGCGATGGCGCAGGCAGAAAAGGTTGCGAAGATCGCGGAGCAGGAGAATCATCATCCAGCCCTGCTGGTGGAGTGGGGCAAGCTCACCGTGACGTGGTGGAGTCATAAAATCAAAGGGTTACATGAGAATGACTTTGTCATGGCGGCTCGAACAGAGCGTTTGTTCAGCCTTTAAATATGGATGCTGGCGCCATCTTTAGGCCCTATATAGCGGTAATTTCACTATAAACTTTAATTCTTACCTCATATCAGTATATAGTGACTGGAATTAGAAGTTCGTGCTGAAAAAGTGCGCGATAAAAACGGGTTTATATGGGTGGTGTGGGGATGAAAAAGGGGTTTAAAACTGAACTGGGGCTAGCGCTGACGTTAGGTCTGTCGCCGTTAGCGCATGCTGACATTACATTCGAAGTGTCAACCTTGTTTGATGAGGTTGATATCAACCCTGGCGATAATATCTGCCAGACGGCCAGTAATGCCTGTAGTCTGCGAGCCGCCGTGCAAGAGGCCAATCTGCATGATGGCGCTACTACCATTATTTTGCAGATTGAAGGGCTGTACTCCTTAGGCCTGGGTGAAGCAGATGCTGAGGATCCTATTGATGATAGCGCGGGCGATCTTGATATTATCAATGGCAAAACAGTGACTATTAAAGGCAGCAGTTCAAGACTCATGGCGATTGACGGTGCCGGAGAAGATCGCGTTTTTGATGTGCGTAACGGCGCTCATTTGACATTGAATGATGTCACCGTGCGTAATGGCTTGGTGTTAGTGCCTATAATCAATCCTAATGTTTTTACGATTAGAGAGGATTATGGCTCTGATGATGCTGGTGGCGGGATTAAGGTTGATGGTGCCGCGCTAACCCTGAACCGAGTGGCTGTTATCGGCAACGAGGCCTCTGTGGGCGGTGGTGGTATCGATATTTTATGGTCGGATGTGGAGATCAACGCCAGTACGATTGATGGTAACGGTGTGGTCGGTTTTGGTGGTGGGCTGAGTATCATGAATAGCCGCGTTGATATTAATGATAGTGCGATTACCAATAACATCAATAATGCCCAGACGATTATCTTTGGTGGCGGCATCTTTAATTCATCGTCGGATGCAGGGGCTTACTTAAATATTACCCGTTCAACCATTTCGGGCAATCGCGCCTATCGCGATGGTGGTGGGATTTACCATCAGTTTGGCGCATTGAAAATTGTTAATTCGACCATTAGTGGTAATACCGCCGGGAAATGGGGTGGTGGTCTGTTTAATGCGGATACGCTCTTTTGGACTGATGTGGATCTCATTCACACCACGATCACGGATAATGTAGCGGTTGGTAATATTAACGAGAATACGCAGAACCAGGAGTTTCCTGATGAGCCTAAGGGCGGCGGGATATATAATCGCGCTCAAACTGGGCAATTCGGTGCTGCTCACATGAGGCTTTTCAATAGTATCGTGGCGGGTAATGGTCTGGGTAATGACTGTTATAACGATGTGACGAGTTCCGATACAGAAAAAGCGGTTATCGAAAAAGTAGGCACATTGATTTCCAATGAGTCCTGTTTGAATTATAGGGAAGAGTTTGAGGTGCCGCCACCCAGCTTTGGTTCGCCGCATTTTCTGTCGCTGTCGTTTAATGGTGGTGGCGCGGAGACGCATGCTCTGCAGAATATAAGTGAGGCGCTTCGTTTGGGGGACATCGAATACTGTCCCGATCATGATCAGCGAAGATTTGAGCGCAGAGGTTTAACAGATTGTGATAGTGGTGCCTATGAATTTGCTGCGGATGAATTTAGTATGCCATTGGTTGAGGTTGCCATCGCGTTTGGTGGCGAGCCTTTAAATCATCGGCCTGAGGCATCTGATCTGCTGATTGATGTTGTTCCCGGGGCGGCAGTATCCGGTCAGCTAGTGGCTGCTGATAGGGATGATCCGAATGATCCGGGTGACATGCCTGGAACCTATCGAGCATTCCTTCCCTCCCCGATTAAGGGAGCCGTGACTAGCCTGGACAGTACTGGCGCGTTTACTTATCGGTCATTTAGCGACAGCAGTGGGATTGACCAGTTTGGTTTTGAGTACTGCGATACTGCTGGCCTGTGTGATCAGGGGGTCGTTTCGGTGCTGATTAATAATGTCGTGGTGGAACCTAGCGTGATAGCGACGATTTCTCCCGGTGATGGGACGGTGAGCCAGGTAACGGTGATTGCGGATGTCGATTTGGTTGGCACGCTATCTGATGCTGATTTTGCCTTTCCATTGGGCGCGATGTTTTTTAAAGTGACGGATATTCCTACTGACACAAGCTCGGTAGTGGTCACATTGGAACTTCCTGATGGTTTGGATGTGGCGCTTGATGCGGTGGTGCGAAAGATGAACCGCTTTGAGACCTGGATGACGCTGAGTAATATTACGAGCCCTGATTTGTCATCAGCTGTTTTTACCCCTGCGGTTGGCTCTGTTCCCGCGAGGGTGGTGTTAACACTGGTCGATAACGATATCTTTGATCTTGATAGAAGGATTGGTTCGATTAGTGACCCCGTTGCGTTGGGTGTTTCAACCGGGGCAACGCTAGATCCAGATCCAGAACCAGAACCAACCCCAGCTCCAGCTCCAGCTCCAGCTCCAGGTGGTGGGACGGATGTTGTTCTGGAGGATGGTGCTGGTGCTACCGGCTTAGGCTACTTGGCCGCACTGTTGTTATTGGGATTGTGGCGGAGGCGCTTTAGCCTAGTTCAACACTAAATAAAAAAGCCTGCAGTAGCAGGCTTTTTATTTGTAACTACTCAGCTAACCCATGAAACCTGCCATTTCAGCGCTAAAATATGATCATTTATGGGTATCCCGCTCCAATCTCAAGGACACATGTCCCTGAGACAAGGCGCCCTCGTGGTATTGGAGCGGGATACCCATAAACACACATTTTTCGCCTTGCACCCGAGGGCATAAAGAAACTGACGAATGTCATGGGCAATACCCAAGGGGCACCCTGTCTGAGTAGTTACTTTTATTTTTGAAGCAACGGGCTTTAAATCCAGCGCCGCACGCGTTTTTTATAGGCGCGATATTCATCGCCAAACTTCTCTTCCAGGTAGTGTTCCTCTGGTGCGATTAGGGCGATTTGTATTGCGATTAAAGTGATCGGCAGCAGTGCGAGTAGCCAGGCGTTATCGATCGCAAACGAAAGCCCGCAATAGCAGGTGGCTAGCCCGGCGTAGAGCGGGTTGCGTGAATAACGGAACATGCCGCCATCAACGATGGTGGTTGTCGCGACACTCGGCGCTGAGGGCTGGCCCTGTTTGCTGAGCGCCTGCTTTGAGTAAATGATGACGAGGCTGCCAATCACCAGCAATGGCGCACCGACCATATGAAGGGTGGCTGAGCCGCTGAGCGGGCCAAAATTAAAGGCGTGGTAATAATTTAAGGCGAACCCTAACACCAGGCTGCTGCCAAAATAGATGTCAGCAGTGCGCCATAGGCTGCTGTGCGCAGCGTCAGTTGTCACGAAAAGATTCCCCCAGGATATGAGACTTTAAAGGCTGACTATTTTACTCGGAAATGACCCGGTAAGTCAGTTTAAAATAGGGCCTCATTTACCACATCAAGGTTTTAATATAAGGTGCTTGCGGTACGTGAGGGCTTGTACCGCAAGCGAAGGGCGCGCCCAGATTAGTCTGAGGGCGGACTATCAGCTTCACCCATATTGAGTTCTTTAATTTTTCGGGTCAGGGTGTTGCGCCCCCAGCCGAGCAATTTTGCCGCTTCCTGTCTTCGCCCGCCGGTGTACTTAAGCGCAGATTCAATCATGATGCGCTCAAAGGTGGGCACGGCTGAATCGAGAATCTCATTGCAGCCCTGATGTAGCTGCGAGTCTGCCCAATGTTTGAGTGCGGATTCCCAGTCACTAGCGGAAGACTCGCGATTGTTTTCATTTTTCAGTTCAGGTGGTAGGTCTTCCAGGTGGATGGTTTGACCAGGTGACATCACGGTTAACCAGCGGCAGGTATTTTCAAGCTGACGAACATTCCCTGGCCATGGGTATTGTGAGAGAAATTGACTGGTCTCATCATCGAGAACCTTAGGGTCAACGGAAAGCTCTTTTGCGGCACGATGCAGAAAATGTTCGGCCATCATCTTGATGTCTTCGCTGCGTTCACTCAGTGAGGGGATGTGGATGCGGATCACATTGAGTCGGTGGTAGAGATCCTCGCGAAAGAGGCCATCAGTCACGCGTTGTTCGAGGTCTTGATGAGTGGCGGCAATAATGCGCACATCACTTTTAATGGGGGAGTGGCCACCGACACGGTAGTACTCGCCATCGGAAAGCACGCGCAGTAGGCGGGTTTGCAGTTCGACCGGCATGTCGCCAATCTCATCGAGAAACAGGGTGCCACCATTGGCCTGTTCAAAACGTCCGGCGCGAGAGTTTTGTGCGCCAGTAAACGCGCCTCGCTCATGCCCAAAGAGCTCAGATTCGAGCAGGTCTTTAGGGATGGCAGCGGTATTAATCGCAATAAAGGGTGACTTTGCGCGCGGGCTGTGACGATGCAATGCCTGTGCGACGAGCTCTTTACCGGTGCCAGATTGCCCTGTAATCAGCACCGTCATATTAGAACGTGAGAGACGTCCAATGGCACGAAACACCTCCTGCATGGCGGGGGCTTCACCGACGATATCGGTGACTGCTATTTGCTCAGCGCTGCTTGCTGGTGTCTTGCTGCTGGTGCGACGGCGCTGTTTGATGGCGCGTTTTACCAGCTCAGTCGCTTCACCGATATCAAAGGGTTTTGGCAGGTATTCAAACGCGCCACCTTCATAGGCGGCAACGGCGCTATCAAGATCTGAGTGCCCAGTCATGATGATCGTTGGCAGGTCTGGGTAGCGGGTTTTGATCGCCTCTAATAGGGCGAGGCCATCCATTCCCGGCATGCGAATATCGGTGATGATGGCATCTGGCTGCTCGCTGGCGAGTTTATCAAGCACGCCTGCGGAACTTTTAAAACAGGTGGTTTCCATCTCTGCTTTAGCGAGTGCCTTTTCGAGCACCCAGCGAATGGAGCGATCATCATCAATGATCCAGATATGTTCCTTACTACTCATGCGTTCTCTCCAGTGGCAGTAACAGGGTGAATACCGTTTCACCTGCCTGGCTTGTACATTCAATGAGGCCACCATGTTGGTTGACCAGCGATTGTGCGATCGATAGCCCAAGGCCGGTGCCGTCTGCACGTCCAGTGACCATGGGGTAAAAAAGTTTATCCTGTAGCTCGGGTGGGATGCCTGGTCCGTTGTCGATGATGTCGATGCGTGCGACTAATTTATGGCGGCGATTTCCGATGGTGAACTGGCGTTGGGTGCGCGAGCGCAGCGTGATGGTGCCGTGGCCATCAAGCACCTGCATCGCATTACGCACGATATTGAGCACTGCCTGGATCAGTTGATCAGGATCGGCATAAAGTTCAGGAATGCTTGGATCATAATTGCGCACGATGCTAATGCCATCGGCTGATTCAACTTCGGCAAGGGTATAGACGCGCTCCAGTACCTCGTGAATATTGATCTCTTTTTTATGTGGCAAGGTGTTGGGGCCGAGCATGCGGCGCAGCAAGTTTTGCAGGCGATCTGCCTCACCGATGATCACATTGGTGTATTCGCGCAGACCTTCATCATCGAGCTCCTGCTCTAGCAGTTGTGCCGCGCCCCTGAGTCCTCCGAGTGGGTTGTTGATCTCATGTGCAATACCTCGCAGCAACTCTCGGCTGGTATCGTACTGCGCCAGCAGCTGTTCTTCGCGCGCGATGCGCAAGTGGCGATCGCGTTGAAAGACCTCAACCAGCAGTTCCTTTTCCTGATGTGCGTTACGAAGTGGGGTAATGGTGCAATCTGCAATAATGGTGTGCATGTGCAGCAGGTGTAGTTGAACTTCTCGCTCGGTGCGTGGCTGTTCTGTCTCGAGTGCATTTTGAAGGGTGGCAATAAACGAGGCATCGACAGGAATTAACTGGTGAATGTTGCTGCCCACCGCCTGTTTTGCACTAACCGCAAGCATGACCTCACTTGCCGGATTGAGCTGCTTAAGGCGCAGCTTGTCATCAAACAGCAGCACGGCTGTATTGAGGTTTTCTAGAATGTATTGTCCGCTCGCCATAAGTGCAAAATTTAATATGAGTTAATAACTACCCTAAGCAAGAAGCACTCCAGTTTTGTAAAGATTGCTAAAATTTCTTTAAATAAGCTGAAAAAATAAATAAGCTAAATTAAAACAATAGGTTGTGATTTTTTTTAGCGCTGAGTTTAGTGTTGGCTGCAATGTTGGGCTATGGCTCTGGAGAATTGCGCCCTAAATTGAAATAATGAACGCGCCCTTTTAGTGCGATTTCCGTTAATGACGTACTGAAGTGCGCTGCAAGTGAAATGTGCTTGCGCCACTGCTAATGAGGGGAGTGCCATTATGATGGATAATTGAGGCACGTATGGTATGGGTGCCGCGGTCAACATTGAGTAGGGTTGCCCGTCCTGTGGTGTTGGTCGTGATGGCCTTGCCGTCAACCGTAATGACAATTTGATGGCCCTGTTTGGTCTGCAGTTGTGGACTGACGGATACGCTGATGCTGATATTACCCGCGTTATTTCGAATGGATTCATCATGGATGGGCTGGGTAATCGTTATGCTGTGGTAAAATGGCGCATCCTTTTTAGGGGGCGGTTTTGTGCTGGGGGTGTGTGGTGTGATTGGCGGCGGCGAGAATGTTTGGGGCGGCGGTAGCGTTATCTGCTCTGCATCAGGATGTTGCGGATGGTCTGCAAAGCTCACTGATCCATCGGGCGCAATCCATTTGTATGCGGCCGTCACTGGTGCTGTCAAAAGCAGCAGCAATGTTAGTAAGAGTCCCAGGCGCATGCGTCTACTCCCTATTATTTTATGCTTGGGAGTATGCCATGCCTACCTGAATGATGGGTAAAAAAATGCCCTCACAAGGAGGGCATTCTATGCTTCGAAGGGCGCGGCCTTATCGGCGTACCTTATAGGCTGTAGTACATGTCGTACTCGGCTGGATGAGTGGTCATACGCAGGGTAGTGACCTCTTCCATCTTAAGTGCGATGTAGCCATCAATGACGTCGTCGGTGAACACGTCACCTGCGGTTAGGAAGGCACGGTTGTTATCGAGTGCTTCCAGTGACATCTCCAGTGAAGAGCTCACGGTTGGGATTAGTTTTGACTCTTCTGCGGGTAGGTCATAAAGATCCTTATCCATTGGCTCGCCTGGATCGATCTTGTTTTTGATGCCGTCAAGGCCCGCCATCATCAGTGCGGCAAAGGTCAGGTAAGGGTTACCGCTTGCATCTGGAAAACGCACTTCAACGCGACGGCCTTTAGGGTTTGTGACGTACGGGATACGCACAGACGCTGAACGGTTACGTGCAGAATACGCTAGCATAACCGGGGCTTCGAAGCCGGGTACTAGGCGCTTGTAACCGTTGGTACCAGCGTTGGTGAAGGCATTGATTGCGTGTGCGTGTTTGAAGATGCCGCCGATGTAGTAAAGGGCATCCTGAGACAGGCCGCCGTACTTATTGCCAGCGAAGATGTTTTTGCCTTTCTTCGCCAGAGACATATGTACATGCATGCCGCTGCCGTTATCACCCACGAGTGGCTTAGGCATAAAGGTCGCTGTTTTGCCGTAGGCGTGAGCGATATTTTGTACTACATACTTGAGAATTTGAACTTCATCAGCCTTACGAACCATGGTGTTAAAGCGGGTGCCGATTTCGCACTGTCCAGCGGTCGCCACTTCGTGGTGATGTACTTCAACCGGAACGCCCATCTCTTCCAGTGCAAGGCACATGGCTGCGCGCATGTCGTGTAGTGAATCAACGGGCGGCACAGGGAAGTAGCCGCCTTTAACGCTAGGACGGTGACCAATGTTGCCGCCTTCGAAGACGCGTTCTGAACTCCATGATGCTTCATCTGAGTCTACTTTATAAAAAGCGCCACCCATGTCAATGCCCCAGCGAACGTCGTCAAAGATAAAAAATTCTGGCTCAGGGCCAAAGAAGGCGGTGTCTGCGATCTTGGTTGATTTCAGATAGGCTTCCGCACGCATGGCAAGCGAGCGTGGGTCGCGCTCGTAGCCTTTCATGGTGTTTGGTTCGATGATGTTACAGCGTACGTTCAGCGTCACTTCTTCGGTGAAGAGATCTAGTACGGCAGTATCTGCTTCAGGCATCATGATCATGTCTGATTCGTCGATTCCTTTCCAGCCTGCGATGGAAGAGCCATCAAACATCTGGCCTTCTTTAAAGAAACTTGCGCTGGCCTCGCTAGCAGGAATGGTGACGTGCTGCTCTTTACCTTTAGTGTCAGTAAAGCGAAGATCAACAAACTTAACCTTGTTGCTCTTGATCATTTTTAAAACTTTTGCAGACATTTGGTTTCTCCGATGGTGCCTAATTTAAATTATGGTATTACGGTAAAGCTGAGATCTGTTTCCATCAATAGCATTAAGTGTGCCATCAGGGGAAATTTAATCTTATTAATAAGATAGAGAGCGTTGCTTTAAAAGTGGCGGCTATTGCCGCTCTTATTTGGTGCTATGTGGTCTATTTTGGTGCGCCATATCTATTTTGCTATTCTTCGCCGACCGCGATCTTTATAATGATCTCATCATCCTTTGCTTCAATCTCAATTACCGCGTGGCCATTGATGCGGCACCAGGTAGGCAGATCATTCTTTGCGCCAGGGTCGGTGCAGATGACCTCCAGAACATCCCCTTTTGCGAGTGTCTTAATGCGATTTTGCGCGCGAATCACAGGCATCGGGCACAACAGTCGTCGCGCATCTAATGTATATGTTGCCATTAGATATACCACTTCTTAGGGATATCATCGTTGCGTAACGGGGTAACGTCAAGGGTAAAGGGTATTTCGTTGCCTTTTTCATTCACTTCAATCTGTACGCTGTCGGCATCTCGACCCTGGGTGAAACGCGCCACAATTTGGGCGGCAAGCTTAAGGTCCTCGCGGCTAACGTTGCCGTCGATCAGCGCCAGCGGGCCGTTATGGCTGGTGGCATGCATGTGGGTAAACTGTTTGCGGTAGCCGCGCATGAAGTTATTTTCGCCCTCTTCACGGCCGACGATCACTTTAAAGTTGTCTCGGGGGCGAATGTGGCGGCCCACTTTCAGTAGCATAATGTCGTCAAGGTCGTAGTTTTTACTGCCACGCTGTTGCCACAGATCACCCAGTTTTGCCGAATAGGCCTGGTCGGTGAGAAAGCAGCAGCCACCCGCCGGTTGGGCGTATTCATCGAAGCCAAACTGTGCGGCGAGGGCGATTTGTGGCTTACGTGAGCGGCCGTTGAAGTCGAGTAGTTTTTCACGATCAACCCATCCTTCCCGCTCAGGTAGTGTTTCGGGCAATAGTTTTGCGCACAGTGGTCGTAGCAGGCGGTCATCGCTGCCGCACTGTTTCGCCACGATTGGCATGGTTTCTTTACGTTGCGACATTGGGCGTTGGCCAATGACTTCGCCAGTGAAGATGAAATCAAACTCGTTTTCGTCCATCCACTCGCGCGCCTTTTTAACCATAAAGGATTTGCAGTCGAGGCAGGGGTTGAGATTGGCGCCGTAGCCGTATTGTGGGTTGGTCAGTACCTCTTTGTATTCTTCGATCACATCGATAATATGGAGTTTGATGCCGAGTTGTTCCGCTACCCATAGTGCGTTGTTGCGCTTTTCTTTTTTCTGGTCAGATTTGCGGATGGCATGGGTATGGCCCTCAACGCAGAAGCCGGTGTAAAAGTTGATCCCTTCGACGTGCACGCCTTGTTCCTGCAAAACTTTTACAGCGAGCATGGAGTCGAGTCCACCTGAAATAAGGGCGACGGCCTTTGGTTGTCTGTTCATGAGTCACTCTGGAGTGTAGATGATGGGTTTGCTAGTAATGCGACGAATTATAGCAAAATCTTGCGCTGCAAGAAAACGCCGTATAGCCCCGTGTTAATGGGGCTATTAATGGGCGGTGAGCAAGGCGGCTTAGTGCTTGATGATTGGTGAGCTGTCTTCAGGTAGGTCAATAAAGGCGGGTTTGGTTGGGTTGCCATCGCTTGTCATCGATTTGATGGTTTGATAGGCGTGTTTGCTGCCAGTGTCATGCCATAGGTCAAAGGCGTGTATTGGGCTGAGATGAGTGGTGTGGTTCTCATCATGCTGAATATCGCGCATGGTGTGCATGATGTCCATCATTGTGACAAAGTCTCGGCTCAATTTTGAGTAGATGGTGTCGCGGTTATTCAGGTTCTCAAATACCTGCAGATAGGCACTACGCCCTAGTTTGACGAAATAACTGACTTTTACCATCCGTTTCTCCGCGTGTTTGGGGAACAGGCCGGAAAAAAGCAGGCAGTGGTCACCCACATCTTTGAGTTTTTGGCCGCGTTGCGCGCGCGAGCCATTGCCCTGTTTGAGGTAATCGAGCGCCATTACGCGAGACAGCATTTGAGGTTTGCGGGTGAAGCGCATCAATAAAAAGACCAGGTAACTTTCCAGTTCTTCGCCAAGGCTATAACCGGCGGCATATTCTGCGTCGGTGACCAGGGAGTGCCACTGCGCGGTGGTGGTGGGTTGAATGACAAGTTCGCTCATGATTATCTCTCCTGCGTTAATTAGGCTATCGGCATGAAATTGCCCCTTCTTGACCTGCTTGGTTGTTGTAAGTGGTTAAATCGATACAAAATAGCCCGGTGGCGCGGTATACTTGGCCGCACAAAATTTAAGCCAATTCACCATTATTAAATAGTAAAAATTAGACGTGAAAGAAAACCAGACAATCGATAGTTCAACCTTTCAGGGGCTCATCCTGGGGTTACAGCAATATTGGGCGGGGCACGGCTGTGTGTTGCTGCAACCCCTTGATATGGAGGTGGGTGCGGGCACCTTTCACCCCGCGACCTTTTTACGTGCGATAGGGCCGGAGCCGTGGGCCGCGGCCTATGTGCAGCCGTCACGCCGCCCTACCGATGGGCGTTATGGTGAAAACCCTAATCGTCTGCAGCACTACTATCAGTTTCAGGTGGTGATCAAGCCGTCGCCATTGAATATTCAGGAACTCTATCTCGACTCACTACGTGCGATGGGCTTAGACCTGTTAGAACACGATGTCCGTTTTGTGGAAGACAACTGGGAATCACCGACGCTGGGGGCGTGGGGGCTCGGTTGGGAGGTGTGGCTCAACGGCATGGAAGTGACGCAGTTTACCTATTTTCAGCAAGTGGGCGGATTGAGTTGTGCGCCGGTGACCGGTGAAATTACCTATGGGCTGGAGCGCATTGCGATGTATCTGCAGGGGGTCGAGAGTGTCTTTGACCTGGTGTGGGCCGACGGCGCGCTCGGCAAGGTAACCTACGGTGATGTGTTCCATCAAAACGAAGTGGAGATGTCAAGCTATAACTTTGAACATGCCAATGTCGATGCACTATTTGCTGCGTTTGATAACTGCGAACGCGAGAGCCAGAAATTGATCGAAGCGGGTCTACCACTGCCGGCCTATGAGATGGTATTGAAGGCGTCACACCTGTTTAATATGCTGGACGCGCGTCGTGCGATTAGCGTCACCGAGCGCGCACGTTTTATTGGTCGGGTGCGTAGCCTGTCGCGTGCGGTGGCCGAGGCCTATTACGCGGCGCGCGAAGCGTTGGGATTTCCCATGTGTAATGACGATGCGAAAAAAGCATCGTGAAGATAATCAATCAGTTTGAGTTGGAGATGGTAAGCCGTGTCGGATAGACGTGATTTTCTTTTTGAATTAGGCACTGAAGAGCTGCCGCCAAAGGCGCTGCGTAAGTTGGGTGAGGCGCTTGAACGTGGTGTGCGCGAGGGGCTGAAAAAGGCCGCGCTCGACTATACCGAGATCCATTGGTATGCCGCGCCGCGCCGTCTTGCGGTGCATGTGACCGAATTAGTGAGCGCGCAGGCCGATACCACCGATGAGCGTCGTGGCCCGGCGATCACTGCCGCCTTTGATGAGGAGGGTTTGCCGACGCGCGCCGTACAGGGATTTGCAAAATCCTGCGGTGTTGAAGTGGAAGCGCTGGATACATTAGAGACCAAAAAGGGTGCGTGGCTGGTATTTCGCAGCGCGAAAAAAGGCAAGACAAGTCGTGAGCTGATGCCTGCGATTATCGAAGTGGCGTTGAAGCAATTACCGATTCCAAAACGTATGCGCTGGGGTGCATCGAGCGTCGAGTTTGTGCGCCCGGTACATTGGTTGGTGATGCTGTTGGGTGAAGAGGTGGTGGATGCAACGCTGTTTGGGATTAAGACTGGGCAGACCACGCGCGGGCATCGCTTTCATCATCCTGACGCGATCTATCTTGCAGAACCGGCCGCCTATGCGCCGTTGCTGGAAAGCGAAGGGTATGTGATGGTCAACTTTTCAGCACGCCGTGAAGCGGTGCGCGCACAGGTGATGGAAGTGGCGGTTGGTCTGGGTGGTAAAGCGGTGATCGATGATGCCCTGCTGGATGAAGTGACCGCCATGGTGGAGTGGCCTGTTGCATTGGCGGGTAACTTTGATGCGCGCTTTCTTGAGGTGCCGCAAGAGGCGCTGATCTCGGCGATGAAAGGGCACCAGAAATATTTTCACGTAGTGAACGATGCGGCTGAATTGATGCCGCACTTTATTACCGTGAGTAATATCGCCAGCAGCAATATGGATGTAGTGCGCGCAGGTAACGAGCGTGTGATTCGGCCGCGACTATCGGACGCAGTTTTCTTCTGGCAGCAAGATCGTAAGCAGCCACTGGCGGATTTGTCTGCGCGTCTTGAGCGTGTGGTGTTTCAGAAGAAACTCGGCACATTAAAGGAGAAGTCTACCCGTGTTGCTGCGTTGACCGCAGAGATTGCAGTTCAGTTAGGTGGTGATCGTGCCCAGGCGCAACAGGCGGGTGAACTGTCTAAATGCGATTTAATGACTGAGATGGTGGGTGAGTTCCCTGAACTACAGGGCATCATGGGGCGTTACTACGCCACGCTTGATGGCGCACCTGCCGATGTTGCTGCGGCGCTGGATGAGCAGTACATGCCACGTTTTTCGGGTGACGAACTACCGCGTAATGCCATTGCACAGTCACTGGCGATTGCGGATAAGCTCGATACCTTAATGGGCATCTTTGCGATTGGTCAGCCGCCGACGGGTGACAAAGATCCGTTTGCATTACGCCGCGCCGCGCTGGGTACATTACGTATCATCATTGAAAAATCATTGCCGTTAGATCTTGAGCAGCTACTGAAAAATGCCGCCGCTCAGTACGCCTTGCAGGGTAAGGTGGCGATTTCTGATGAAATCATCGCGCAGGCCTTCGCCTTTATGATGGACCGCTTGCGCGGTTACTATGTTGATAAGGGGATTAGTCGTGACTTGTTTGACGCGGTGTTGTCGCGTCGCCCCACCGAGCCGAGAGATTTTGATCTGCGTCTGCGCGCGGTTGAAGTATTTCGCAAACTACCGCAGGCTGAGAGCCTGGCGGCTGCCAACAAACGTATTGGCAATATTCTGAAAAAGGTTGCGGGTGATGTGCCTGACACCATTGACCAAGCGCTGTTGACAGAGGTAAGTGAGCTGGCGTTATTCGACGCGTTATCTAAATTGACCGATGTGGTGACACCGCTATTTGAAACAGGCGATTACACGGCGGCATTGACTGAACTGGCAAGCCTGCAGACAGCGATTGATCAGTTCTTTGATGATGTGATGGTCATGGCTGACGAGGAAGCGATTCGTAACAATCGTATTGCATTGCTGAATGCCTTGCATGGGCTGTTTATGCGTGCGGCAGATCTTTCTCGTTTGCAGGTGGCGTAGCGACTTATGGGCAGCTCTATTAATTCATGAACGCAGCGCTTAAACCCCCAATCCGCTATATCAGCGTTGCCCATTTTGGCAATAGTCCCGCTGCGGTGTGCCCCTTGGGTATTACCTACTATTTACGCCTTGATGTAACGCATTGGGCATTCAATCTGCCACGCTCAGAATTAATAGAGCTGCCCTTATGATGAAGTTGATTGTGCTCGATCGTGATGGCGTTATTAATGAGGACTCGGATGCCTTCATTAAATCCCCTGAAGAGTGGCGCCTGCTACCAGGCAGTGCCGAGGCGATTGCACGCCTGACTCACGCACGCTATCAGGTGGTGGTAGTCACCAATCAATCCGGTGTGGCGCGTGGTCATTTTGATCTCGGCGTATTAAACCGCATTCACGAAAAGATGCAGCGAGAAGTGGGCAGTGCTGGTGGGCGGATCGACGCCATCTTTTATTGCCCGCACAGCCCCGATGACAACTGTGAATGCCGCAAGCCAATGCCCGGGATGTTTCAGGATCTTGAAAGGCGCCTACAAATTAAGTTGAACGGTATTCCAGCGGTGGGTGATTCACTGCGTGATCTACAGGCGGCGCAAGCGCTTGGTGCGCGTGCGATACTAGTGCGTAGCGGTAAAGGGCTAAAGACGGAGCAACAGCTCATGGAGGCCTCGCTTGCTGAACCGGTTGACGTGTTTGACGATCTGGCGGCGGTGGTTGATTCATTGTTAAGTAATGATAGTTGAGGTGTGATCAAATGTTGTTTATAAGGTCGGTAGTGTTTGCCCTCGGTATGTGGCTTTCGATTATTATATTTGCGACGCTCTGTCTATTCACGGCGCCGTTTCCGTTTGCGGTACGTTATGGTTTTTTATCTAAATGGGCGCGGCTGAATCTATGGTGGCTGGCGCTGACCTGCGGAATTCGTTATCAGATTGAAGGGCGTGAAAATATCCCCGAGGGAAATGCGATTGTGATGTCAAAGCATCAATCGACCTGGGAGACGCTTGCGCTGCAAGTGATCTTTCCACCGCAGGTGTGGGTACTGAAACGCGAGCTATTGAAGCTGCCATTTTTTGGTTGGGGGCTTTCAATGCTAGAGCCGATTGCGATCGATCGTAAGGCGCGCGGTAAGGCTCGTCAGCAGTTGATTGACCAGGGTACCGAGCGTTTAAAAAATGGCCGTTGGGTGGTGATCTTTCCAGAAGGCACACGTATCCCGCCGGGTGAAAAAGGGCGCTATGCATTAGGTGGCGCATCACTAGCGGAAAGCAGTGGCTACCCGATTGTGCCGATGGCGCATAATGCGGGTGAATTTTGGTCGCGTCGTAAATTCATCAAGCAACCGGGCACGGTTCAGGTGCGTATTGGGCCAGTGATTGAGAGTAAAGGTAAAACTGCAATTGAGATTAACCAGGAAGTAGAGGCCTGGGTCGAAGGACAGATGGCAGAGATTACATTTAAGAATTAAGTGTTTTAGGGTTTATCTTTGCAATGAACGTCGGCACAACAGGGTTTAAAGAACAACTAAACAAGGCCATTATCATGAAAACTGACAACATAAATCCCTGTTTATAAGTTATTTCATTGGCTCTCAATCCGTTGTATCTAGGAGTGATTGTGGCGAATGCGCGCTATTATCATTGTGTTTCACGTGCTGTACAGCGGGTTTTTTTATGCGATGACTTCGCTGGGTTTTGAGCATCATCGGTAGTGAATTGAAGAGGGGGCTTTTATTAATTTTTGACCTTAAAAATACACGATGGGCATAAGATGTCCATCGTCTGACTGTTAGCTTTAGGGTCAATGTTGCCTTTGACTGCAAAACGGCCATGTGCGAGCCTAGCCATCATGCCTTGACTATGAGTCACTTATGTTTAGGGCTGGCCTTTAGAATTGCGCGCAGCATGCTCTGCATTATTATGAAACCCTTTTTTAGAACTCGGGAATCGTGGTTGATCTCGGTTTTTAGCCATTTCAGCTTTTTTAGCCAGCAATGCTCGCGCTACACTCGTTGATTTTTTTTCTTTAGTCATAATGCCGCCATAGGTAGTAAAGGGCCGCACAGTATACCTGAAAACGGTGAATAGGCTTAGCGCTAAATGGTTAGCGGACAGGGCCAATCGCATGTAAATCTGTAATTTACTAGACAAACGTAACCTAAATTTAGTAGAAAAAGCGCTCAAGTTACTTGCAAGGGGTGTGAAATGGGCCTTATTGAGGCTTTTGTAAGGAATAAAAAATCTGCGAATTGAGGTCACAAGCGTCTATTACAGGATATACTTTTTATCGCGATATGCGCCTTCGTTTGTGGTGCCGATAAATGGACAGAAGTGGTTGAATTTGGTTTAGCAAAGGAAAAGTGGTTTAAACAACTCTTACTTACTACCCAACGGTATTTCCTCACACGATACATTTGGACGGGTGTGTTTTGTTATGTCCCGCAGAATTTCAAACGTGTTTTTTGGCGTGGGTAAAATTTATTAGCAAAATAACGCAAGGTGTTCTCATGATCGATGTTGAATGGCTTAATCAATTATAAGAATAGGGATCCAGTATCATATTGACCCTTTATTAGCTCTTGAAGGGATCTGGTGAAGAGGAATTGTATTATATTTGGAGAGAAAAATGAAATGTGTTTCTATAAATGAATTGAAATTTGACAAAGAAAGCTTGGCAGCAATAAAAGATATAAGGAGGAGAAGTAATTTATCTATACTTTTATCGAGAATAATGCCGACTGGCACCATCACAAATATTTTTTTAGGAAATGGACTTCTTAAGTCTAGCTACAATATATCACAGGCAGATTTTGAAGCGCTTGCCCAGGCTATGCAATCATTACCAGTGATACTGAGAAGAGTAATTTCTAATATAGCTAGAGAGCAGCAGTTATACCATTCCGGTAACGAAAGAGAATTTTGGGTGGGGGTTGAAAATGGCTGTGGTGTTCAATAAATATATCATTGGTTTTTTTCTAATATTTAGTTCTTTCATTGTCATTGCTGAGGGTACTGAAATAGAGTTTGAAAAAAAAATGATGTCAATGGCTCTTAAAGAATTTCTTAACGCGAAAAAGGCGGCTGAAAACATTATCGATAGTTGTGAAAAAATGGAAGAAAATATTGTGATACCTCGGTCTTCCGTATTGTCGATTGATCTTTCTTTAAGAGATCTAGAGATTTCGTTATATTATTTAAATAGAAAAGCTAGAGATGATTGTGAGGGAAGCTATTTGGCACAATTTTATGTATCGGCTAGTCGCTATAGGACTACAGCAAAACATTATGATAGAGAAGCTGGGGAGGCTTTGCCATATACAGAAGAAAAATTGTATGGAAGTGCCTGGAGAGAATTTAGGATTAAATTGGATTACTATGGCATAGAAGCAAGCAAAAGAAAGGCATTAGAAAATATCGTTGAGTTAAAAAAACCTTTCAACTTACATAAAACCCTTGGTGAATTAGGCGTGCATTAAATAAACTTGAATTCAAGTGGCCTTAGCCCTGGGTAAAGGCGCTCTCATCGGTCATTTATGGCGATAGACCCCCCCCCTCATTTTATGGCTTCTTCCTCGCCTAAGCGGCTACTGTTGGTGTCAGAGAGTAAAATCCCGGCTGATGCAAAGGTCTCCTGGATTAAAAATGAACAAAGCGAAAGAGGGCTTAAAAATTAATTATGTCCAATATTTTTCCACTACCCGCTAGTCACAATCTCATCAAGCAATTCACCCAGGGGTTTGAGCTCATCATACAATCCACATGCCTCAACCACATAAGCCAGGGTCAAAGGAATATCCTTAAGATAACCAGCTTTGCCATCGCGAATATTTAACCGAGAAAAAATACCCAGTATTTTTAGGTGTCGTTGCACCCCCATAAAATCAAACCACTTAATGAATTTCGCGCCACTGCTGTTATCGATCATTCCATGTTCTGACAGGCGTTGATGATAGCGACTGACCCAGCCAAGCACCTGTTCACGTGACCATTTGATATAGCAATCTTTAAGTAGCGAAACGAGGTCATAGGTGATGGCGCCAATCACCGCGTCCTGAAAATCAAGCACACCGGGATTGCCTTTTTCAACGACCATCAAGTTGCGTGAATGGTAATCTCGATGTACTAGTACTTGTGGCTGGGCAAGGGCGGACTTCGCTAATAATTCAAAGGATATATTCAGTACTGTGTGTTGCTGCGTGGTTAGTGTGATGTTAAGGTTTTTTTCCACATACCATTCGCGCATTAACGCCATTTCTTTCATCAATAGTGCATGGTCGTAGGGTGGTAGGTGTGCGTGATTTTTATTGTCACGATGCATCAATAACAAGGCATCAAAGGCATCGCCATAAAGCCGCTCTGCACTTTCATTGTTGAGTTGCTCCAGGTACTGAATTGAGCCGAGATCCGAAAGCAGCAAGAATCCAAAATTAAGATTCTGTTGTAATATACGCGGTACGTTGAGTCCTGTTTTCAACAGTGCATTGGCGATATTAATAAATGGCTCGCAATCTTCTTTCTCGGGTGGTGCATCCATCACGATCAAACTTTCACCCGCATGTTCGATGCGGAAGTAACGCCGAAAGCTGGCATCGCATGATGCGGGTGCAATGGTTTCAAATGCAATGCCAAGGTCATCTCGTAACCACTGTTGTAGATCGATCAGGCGTTGATCATCCTGCACTGCTGCTCTCCTTTGTATCACTTCTGAAGATGGCCCTGAATATTTTGCTACTCTTTGCGCGCAGGTCATCGGCCACCATATAAAAGCACGGCACACCGATTAAAATCAGTACGGTGGCGAAGAGTAAGCCAAAACCAAGGCTCACGGCCATCGGCGCAAGGAATGCGGTCTGGCCGGTGGAGAAAAAAATCAGCGGTGAGATACCCAGAAAAGTGGTGACACTCGTGAGCAGAATCGGCCGTGCGCGTACGCGGCCTGCCGCGACCATCGCCTCTATTCGATCTTCACCTTTGGCGCGCATCTTATTGGCGAAGTCGACCAGGATCAAGGAGTCGTTAACGATAATGCCGGCTAATGCAAGAAAGCCGACGGCAGACAGAAACTGCAGATGAAAGCCCATCACAAAGTGACCGAAGATTACGCCAATGATGCCAAATGGAATGGCGAACATCACCACCAGTGGATCGAGTAGTGATTTAAATAGCGCAGCAAGGATAAAAAAGATCAGTGCGAGTGCAATGATAAAGGCGCTGGTCATATCGCGCATCGACTCACTGGCTTCGCGCTTTTCACCCATAAAGACTAGTTCAAGGCCGGGGTGGCGTTGTGAAAGATCGCTAAATTGCTCCTGGATATAATTGGTTACTTCGATTGGGGTGGTGACCATGGCGTCGACTTCTGCGGTGACAGTGGCGAGGCGCTGCATATCACGACGTTTAACCGAACCGAAGCTACGCCCAAATTTGATATCGGCAACATCTTCAAAATAGACACTCTTACCATTTTCAAGCACGATGCGCTGCTCTCCCAGCGAGGAGGCCTGCTCACGAACCGACTTGGGGTAGATCACACGGACTGGCATGCGTTTGTTGTCATGGGTGACATGGGCCACTTCGATCCCCTGGTAGCCACCGCGAATGGCCTCTGCCAGCCGTGCTTGTGTCAATCCGAGCTGGCGGCCGCGATCATTCAGGGTGTACTGGTATTCGAGTTTACCCGGTTCGAGATCCTGTCGAATATCATAAACGCCGGGCAGGGTTAGCAGCGCTGTTTTCACCTCTTCGCCAATCTCACGCAGCAGGTCAAACTCGTTACCAACAATGCCAATCTCGATGTCTGCCCCGGCAGGGCCACCAGCGGGGCGTAAGATTGAAAGGCGTTGAATCCCGGCGATGGTCTGCATGCGTTCGCGTAGCCGGTTGATAATTTCGGTGGTGCTGCGTTCACGTGTCCCGTCCCAGTTAAAGCGTAGACTCACCACTGGTGAAATCCAGCGATCAATAAAACCTTCTGGGCGTGGTTTTTTAAGGTCAATCACCAGCTGGATGTAGTTGCTATCAAATTTTATCGTATTGAAGTCGATAAAGGTGACGCCGACATTGGTCAGTTGGCTTTCTAGCTCATTATCATTGAGTTCTGCAATGACTTGCTCTTCCATCTGTTTAGCAAGCACCGTGGTATCTTGCAGGCTGTAGGTGTTGGGCGCCTCGGCATTGATGAAGAACTGCCCGGAATCGACTGAGCCAAATAGTTCAAATGAACTGCGGGTGGTGGCGGTGACGATGGTGATCAGCATTAGGCCGATGATGGCGATGCACATGAAATAACGGTTATGCAGTGACCAGCGCACAAAGTGGGTGTAGCGTTCAAGCCATTTTTTCCAGTCGATCATGCCGGGGCGTGTTTTGCGTTTCTGTACCTTGAGCATCTCTTTGGCATGAGAGGGCAAGACACCAAAGGCTTCAATCAGCGAGCCGATGAGGGTGCAGATAACGATAATCGGGATCACCGCGATAAAGGCCCCCATGGTGCCACCGATGGCAAACATCGGCATAAAGGCTGCGATAGTGGTGGCGGTGGAGGCGACCACCGGCCAGTAGACTTCGCGCGCGCCGACGATCGCGGCGCGCTCTGCGGGTACGCCGTTTTCCATATGACGGTAGATGTTTTCAGTGACGATGATGGCATCATCCACCACCATTCCTAGTACCACTAGGAAGGCGAAGAGTGACACCATGTTAATGGTGACGCCAAAGGTTTCCATTAATATCACGGCAAAGAGAAACGAGACCGGAATGCCGAGCGCGGTGATCAATGCAACGCGGAAGTTCAGGAAGAGATAAAGTGATAGCAGTACCAGAATCAAGCCGACCACGGCGGATGATTTGACCGTCTCAAGGCGAGTCTTGACGTAGACGGAGAGATCACTAAAGACGCCGAGCTTTACCGAGCTGGGTAGTTCATCTCGCATCTGCCTGGCCAGCTCGCGTACCTGTTTGGATATCTCAATGGTGGATGATTCAGCAGTCTTGGTGACGATCATATTGACGGACGAACGGCCATTAAAGCGCGCCAAGGTACGCGGCTCTTCTAGACGGATGCTGACGTTGGCCACTTCACCGAGTAGTAGTTCAGCGCCGTTGCTGCCGCGGCGCAGCACCAGTTGGGAAATCCCTGCTGCATCAGGCACCACCCCTTTGCCGCGCAGTAGAATGTCGCCTTCGGCGGCCTGAATCGAGCCGCCCGGCAGGTCATCCAAATTTGCGCGTAGCACCTGAGTGATCTGTGACAGTGGTATTTTGAGCATCGCCATGCGCGCGGGGTCGACCTCCACCCATAATTCCCATTCTCGGTTGCCTGAGATGCCCGCGCTGGCGACACCTGGCACACTCAGCAGGCGGCGTTTTACCTCTTCTGCCAGTTCAAATAGATGGCTGCGTGAGACATCGCCATACAGTGCGACGCTGATCACCGGAATGCGTGATTTCATGCGGCTTAACTCAGGGCGCTCCGCATCATCGGGTAGATCGGCGATGCGTTCCAGAATAGAGCGGGCATCATTCACAAATTCGGTAACATCGGTACCCGACTTCAGGTCGATGATGATATTGGAGAGCCCCTCGCTGCTGGTCGAGGTGATGGTGTCGATCTCCATCATGTCATCAAACTCTTCCTCAATCGGCAGGCTCACGAGGCGTTCCATCTCTTCTGGTGAGGTCCCTTTATAGACGGTGGTGATCTTCACCTTGTCCATCTCTACCACCGGGAACATCTCCTGCGGCAGTTGGTACCACGACAGTACGCCCATGATTAGCACCAGCGCCAACATCAGGTTGGTGATTAACGGGTTATCAATACTGAAACGAATGAGGCGCATGTGAGTGTGATGCCGGTGATGATAGCGGGGTTAGTCGTGCACAACCGACTGACCGTCGGTAAGGAAGGCCACATCACGAGCGACGACCATCTCGCCGGCCTGAATTTCACCGTTCACCACTTGTAATTGTCCCTCGCGAGCGCTGAGCGTTACCGCGACACGGCGCAGTGCTTTCGCTTCCGCGATGAAAATAAAACGCTCATCGTTGTGGTACAGAATCGAGGAGACCGGCACCACTAATGCATTGGGCAGTGCCTTGAGTTTAAGTGCCGCGGTAGCGGGAGCACCTGCCTGTAGGCCGCTGCCATCAAGACGAATGCGCACTGCATGGGTAAAGGTCTCGGCATCGGGGCTGGTCTGTAGTGCAATAATATTGCCGCGGTGTGGCTCGCTGTTAATGGTTACTATAACGGCTTGTTGTAGGCTTAACGTCGCGGCGGTGGCACCGTTGACGTCGAGGTTTAAGTCTAGTTGTTTCAGTTGCAGTAGCTCAACCACTATCTGGTTGGGGCTGGCATAATCGCCCACCTCAACATACACCGCATTGATGATACCGCTATAAGGTGCGTTGATGACGGTGCGGGCCATGTTGCGTTCGGCGCGCCGCACCGCCGCACGCTTAAGTTCGAGGCGTGCCTTGCTGGTGCCAACGCTATATTTGAGCTGCTCCTCTTCACGCTGCTGTTGAATTAGCAATTGATTGGCGTTGTCACGCATTGAACGTGAGGCGAGTGATTTTTGCCCGAGTTGCTCCAGTCGCATCACTTCGCGTGCCTGCAGAAGGCGGTTTTCACTAATCAATTTGAGTATGCGCTGGTCACGCTCAATCGCTTTATGTTCCTGCGATAGCTGCGCCTTTGCCTCCGCCAGCGCATCTTGCTGGTCGCCACGCTGCAGGGTGATCAGTATCTCTCCTTTATTGACGCGACTGCCGGGTTCCACATGGCGCGCCAACACCTGCCCTGAAAGCTCAAAACTGAGCGCACTGCTGCGCACGGGTTGCAGGTGGCCGCTGACCACTTTTATCGGTTGAATGAGCTGTTGTACGATGGGCTGCAACACCACCTGGGTGGCGGCGATCTCGCGCAGTTCAGGCTCATTTTTCGGTGATGTGACTAGCAGCAGTGCGGTCAGGCAAATCACACCTAGAATGAGAATCAGGATATACTTTAATGATATTTTTTTGATTTTTATATCGGCATCATTCATACCGTTACCATACCTGTTATTTAACGAAATCTAAAACCATTTTGTATATGCCTTACCACTCAATCCGGCCTGAGAAACAGTTGTATCGACAAAAGGTTAGCATCCAATTACCTAAATCGGCACGCGTCTCTAGCGCCTTGGGTTCACTGCTGCTAATACCCCTGTTGTTTTTATTTGAGAGCAGGCCGGTGGCGGCTAATGAGTGGCAGCTATGTCGCCACCATTTACCTGCTTTTCAGGGTGATGCAACGCTAGGTGAAAAGACGCTGATTAGCGCTGATTATGGTTTGGCAACGGGTAGAAATCTTTATGAAATGAGTGGCAAAGTGGCATTTGTTCAGGCTAAGCAATCTTTGTATGCGAGACGTGCCGTGTATGACAAGGGGCTTGAGCGCCTGGATGCCTATGACAATGTGAGCATCACTACCGCTGACGCGCTCTTCCAGGGCGACTCATCACGTATGTGGTTGGCTAATTCCACTGGCACCATCAATCACGCACAATTTCAGTTGCGCGCCAATCATGCCCGAGGAGATGCCGAGCAGATTATTTTTGAGTCTGAAGATGTCACGGTGTTAAAAAAGGCGACTTACACCACCTGTGACCCGACTCGCCGAGACTGGCTGATGACTTCGTCGAAGATCCGCTTAGATCGTTCGACGGGAATGGGCAGCGCTCATCATGCGGTATTGTCATTTATGCATGTGCCCTTTTTCTACCTGCCCTATATTTCATTCCCGATTGATGATCGACGGAAATCTGGGGTGTTACCACCTGCCTACCGAAGATCGGAGCTGAATGGGGTGGATTTCAGTGTGCCTTATTATCTGAATCTGAGTCCTCATCGTGATGCGACGGTGACACCTCGGAATATTGAGAAACGAGGTGTAGTGCTGAATAGCGAATTTCGTTATCTTCACCGCAGAAACCGCGGCATTCTCAACCTGGAGTATATGGGGCGAGACAGGCTATATGAAAAAGAGATGGTTGAGGGCGGAGGCAAAAGGGGAAAGGCGACATTCACTCATAGTGGCAATCCGCTACAGCGAATACACACTAATATCGACCTGAGCTATGTTACGGATCCCGATTACCTCTCTGAGCTCGGTAGTTCTCTGAGTACCAGCAGCGTCACGCACCTGCAGCGCAGCGCGGATATTCGCTATCAGGGGGATGACTGGAGCAGCAAACTACGGGTGCAAAGCTATCAAACGGTGGATGACATAATCCCTGAAAGCGCCAGGCCCTATAAAAGACTGCCCCAATTGACATTTAATTCACTTCGTCCGATCGAGGAAAACACCCTGAATTATAGCCTGAGCGGTGAATATGTTGCCTTTGAACGCAGGGATAGACTGACGGGGCGACGTTTAGATCTCAAACCGACCATTAGTTTGCCACTTAGCACCGATGCGGCCTATTTTACCCCTTCATTGATGGTGCAACATTCGCGTTATGATTTAACCCGCCTGCCAGGTGATTTAACCACCACGGATGTGTTGACGCGAACCCTGCCGCTGCTGACGTTAGATAGTGGGGTGTTTTTTGAAAGAGATACGAACATCGCCTCCCGGGTCTATTTGCATACCCTGGAGCCTCGTCTAATGTATGTTTATATCCCCTATCGTGAGCAGAGCGATATTCCTGTTTTTGATAGCGGTACGCCCAGTTTTAGTTTTTCCCGTTTATTTAGCACCAATCGTTTTAGTGGGATTGACCGCATTGGTGATACCAGCCGCGTAACGCTTGCCGTGACGACCCGTCTGATTGACCAGCAGACGGGTGTTGAACGCCTTAATGCCAGTATCGGACAGATCTATTATCTTAGAGACCGCCGGGTGACACTGGCGGCTGACAATGTCGATAAGCTTAAAAAGACCGATATTGTGGCGCAAAGCAGCGCCTATTTGCGCAGTGACCTGCGTATTAATGCCAACTATCAGTGGGATGTGGATCTTCATAAGGTCGCCAAGGGCTCGCTTCAGTTTAATTACAATCCCGCAAAGCGGCGCATTCTGAATGTTGGATACCGCTACCGTAATCTCTCGCAATCGCAGGTTGATGCCTCTATATTATGGCCCATCCCACATACCCGTCGTTGGCATATTATTGGGCGTAAAACGCGCTCGCTGCTGGATGAAACAACCATTGAATCGTTTATTGGGCTTGAATATCAGACTTGCTGCTGGAAACTGCATATTGTTAAACACAGGTTCCTGAATAAGGCCTTAGTGGATCAGGCTGCGCTTCCCGGTGGTGAGGGTGTCGATCCTTATGATAGAAGCATATTCATACAGCTAGAACTGAAAGGGATGGGTAAACTGGGTAAAACCATCGATGATCTACTAGAAAATGGTATCCTAGGTTATTCGGATTGAGTCACTTTTTAGCCCAACCAACCAATACATCAAGTGGATGATACATGAGGCAACTTTTCCAAGGTAGCGTATTTATAACAACGCTGATAGGGGCGCTACAAATTGCAGCACCGGCATTGGCATTCGCCGAAGCGCGCGCTGAACTGGTGCCACTGAACCGGATCGTTGCGGTGGTGAATGACCAGGTGCTCACTCAAAATGAGCTAAACAATGAGCTCTTTGCGGTGGCCCAGCAGTTGAAGCAACAGGGCATTCGCGCACCTGCTGCGTCGGTACTGAATAAGCAGGTGCTGGAGCGCTTGATTACCACCCAAATACAGCTGCAGCTTGCCAGCATAAACGGCATCGTGGTCGATGAAGAGACCCTTAGTAACACCATTAGTAACATCGCTGCGCAAAATGACCTGTCGTTGGTTGAATTCCGCGAAGTGCTACAGCGCGATGGTTTTAAGTTTTCCTCTTTTCGTGAAGATATTCGCAAAGAGGTGATTATTCGTCGCCTGCGTCAACGTCAGGTTGATAGTCGTATCACGGTAACCGCACAGGAGATTGGTGACTTTATTGCGACGCAAAAGGCGCAGGGCAATATCAATAGTGATTATCACCTCGGCCATATTCTGGTCGCGCTGCCAGAAGCGGCGACGCCTGCGCAGATTAAAGCGTCGCGCAATAAAGCGCTGGCGATTCTCGATGAATTAAACAGTGGTGCTGATTTTCGTCAGACCGCCATTGGCCGTTCGGACGGGCGCCAGGCGTTGCTGGGTGGTGACCTTGGTTGGCGTAAAACAGGTGAGTTACCGACACTGTTTGCCGACGTAGTGGTCAACATGAAAGTGAACGAGGTGAGTGAGCCGATCCGCAGCGCGAGTGGTTTTCATATTGTGACGTTGTTTGATTTCCGTGATGCCGAGCGCCACATGGTTAAGCAGGTGCAGGCGCGTCATATTTTGATTAAGCCGAAAGCTGAGGCAGAAAACCTAATTAACCCTGTGCAGCAGCTTAATAGTTTGCGCACACGCATCGAAGCGGGCGAAGACTTTTCCGTGCTAGCAAAAAGTTATTCTGATGATGCAGGTAGTGCCGCGAATGGTGGCGACCTTGGCTGGGTGAGCCGCGGTGTGATGGTGAAATCGTTTGAGGCGGTGATCTTTGATTTGAAGGATGGCGAGATCAGTGCGCCGTTTGAAAGCCAGTTTGGCTGGCATATGGCACAGGTGCTGGCGCATCGAGAATTTGATAATACCGAAGCGCACAATCATGCCAAAGTGCGCGACCTGATTTTTCAGCGCAAATCTGAAGAAGAGCATCTGAGTTGGTTGCGTAAGTTACGCGAAGATGCCTATGTCGAGTATCGCCTTGACGACTAGTACCGGTCTAGCAGCACCGATTGCGATTACAGCGGGCGAACCAGCCGGTATTGGTCCTGACCTTTGTATACAGTTAGCGCAGGAAGCACTGCCGGTTGAATGGGTGGTGATCGCCGATCCAGAATTGTTACGCTTGCGCGCGCAGCAATTAAATATCGATGTGAAGATTGAGCTGTATGACGCGGCACTGGCACCATCGCTAGTACCTGTTGGCGCAATCAGAGTGGTGGCAGTCGATTGCCCGCAAGAGACTGTTTGTGGTGAACCCGATGTTGCCAATGTTAATTACCTGTTGGAGACCCTACGTCTTGCTGTGCGTGGTTGTATCGATGGTCGCTTTGCCGCGCTGGTGACCGGGCCGCTACACAAAGGCATTATTAATGACGCCGGAATTTCCTTTAGTGGTCATACCGAATTCCTTGCCGATGAAAGTGATACCGAACAGGTGGTGATGATGCTCGCCACCGAAGGGTTGCGAGTTGCGCTGGTGACCACTCATCTACCATTGATAAAAATCAGTGCCGCGATCACCCCAAAGGTGCTGGCGGGTAATTTGCGTATCGTCGATATTGAATTGAAGAAATATTTTGGCATCAAGGCGCCGCGAATTCTGGTCTGTGGTCTAAACCCACATGCTGGTGAAGATGGCCACCTTGGCAGCGAAGAACTAGAGACTATTATCCCGGTGATGGAGAAACTGCGGACAGAAGGGCTTCAGTTACAAGGGCCGCTACCGGCAGATACCGCATTTATCCCAGCCAAGATTGCTGCCTCCGATGTGGTGGTTGCGATGTATCATGACCAGGGGCTGCCAGTGTTAAAGCACCTCGGCTTTGGAAATGCGGTCAACATTACCTTAGGGCTGCCGTTTATCCGTACCTCGGTGGATCACGGTACCGCGTTTGATCTGGCCGGGAAGGGTGGCGCCAGTATAGGTAGCCTGCAAACAGCAATCACCACGGCGATAGAAATGCGCCGCCATCAAGAGATAACTGCACCATGAGCCAGCACCGCGCACGTAAACGCTTTGGGCAAAACTTCCTGCATGATGAGGCAGTGATCCTGCGCATCATTAATGCCATTGCTCCCCGCAAGGGTGATCACGTCGTTGAGATCGGGCCAGGCCAGGGCGCATTAACGACGTTGTTGCTAGATGAGCTAGGTGAGATGGATGCAGTTGAGCTTGATCGTGACCTGGTGCCGATTCTCGCAAGGAATTGTGCCGCGCACGGCACATTAAATATTCACAACGTTGATGCGTTGAGGTTTGATTTTTCCTCACTCGCCAAAGCACCATCATCACTGCGGGTGGTGGGTAACCTTCCTTATAACATCTCAACGCCGCTGATCTTTCACTTGCTAAGCCAGGCGAGTTCTATTCGTGATATGTATTTCATGCTGCAGCGCGAAGTGGTGGAACGTATGGCGGCACAACCGGGCGGCAAGACCTATGGCCGCCTGAGTATTATGGTGCAGTATCACTGCGAGGTTGAAAACCTCTTTATCGTCGGCCCAGAATCGTTTGACCCGATGCCGAAAATCGACTCCGCCATTGTGCGCTTAACCCCGCGCAGCGAACCTGCAGTTAAGGTAAGTGATGAGGCATTGTTTGCCAAAGTCGTCACGCAGGCATTTTCACAGCGCCGTAAAACAATCCGCAATACATTAAAGCCATACATGACTAGTGATGAAATCAATGCGCTTGAAATTGACCCCAGCCTGCGTGCCGAAGTGTTAAGCCTGGAAATTTTCGCGCGCATCACAAACTACATCAGCGAAAACCAACCCCCCGAAGAATAAGAGCAACGGTGTTTTAACTGTAGCCCGGGCTGAGCTTCCAGCGAAACCCGGGAGGGCAGTGCAATATCCTTAGGATTTCATTTGCATGAGATTCAGGCCATGCACTATGAAGAGTGATTGCTTGGCAATATTTCTCTGAATAATAAAACCCCACCTCGGAGTATTTCATCATCTGTTTCAGCTTCAATACGCAACTTTCCTGATTCTGCAATCGCTAGGGGAGAAAGCACTATCATTACACTTAACTCAGATCGAATAGGGGCATCGATAACACTTGAATTTGGTGTTATTGGTCCATTTGGTAGTACATTTATTTCAGCTATAATCTCATCATTCATTTTTGCCCGTATAAGAAGCTTTGTGAATGGCTTGTCTATCGGGGTAATAGCACGGACTTGCACGCACAATTTTGGAAGCAGGCTTGGCAAGTTTTCAACTAATAGCTCATTGCCGTAGCAACCCATTAGAGAGTACTTGTTACCAGATTCATGACGTATGTCATCACAAAATTGTGAGATAACGGTTCTTGATGTGATCACTTAAACACCTTTGTCTTTGCACGCTTGGTTTCGAATTGCTTGAAATACATCAATTTCATTTAAATTAAGAGCCGTTGCGATTCTGGCAATCATGCCTGTGCCTGGATCATTCTTTCCTTGTTCAATGAGAGCTAAGTGCGACTGAGTTGTCCCAGCTAGCTTTGCCAATTTTACTTGGGATAAGCCAGCAGTAAGGCGTAACCCGTTCAATGTTTTTGATTCTTCACTGTAAAGTTCATTTGATAATTCTTTGCGCGCCTCAGATAAATATTTTGCTTTTATGGGGTCTGCTTCACTCTCGTGTATAAGTGATTCAAGGCTTACCGTATTGGGAAGAGGAATAGGGCGCTGGGTATTAAATTCGTAAAAAGTAACATTTCCTTTTGATGAGGAAGGGCTAGAGATCCCGCCAATCGGTAAGGATTCTTTGGTTGATATTACTTTTAAGATTGTCATAATCGTATGTCCCCTTTTCTACTACTGCAAATATACAAAGCTGTCTTGTGTACCAATGATGTCCATAAATGATTCGGCATGTAGTTGCTGGGGTTTCTAGTATACGAAACCTCCACAAATCAGCAATCCCGCGAACGCTTTGCCAGCTCTTTACATTAATTAGGTTTTTCCCAGTGGTGTTATCACCGTGGGTTGTAAGCTTATCGATAACCTCGGGATCTGCTGACAGTTGTTCCAGGACTGCTTCGGCTGATGCTGCGGCCTTTGGGTTATCACGCCACAATTCATTCAAATCTTGCCTAGCATGCTGATGAATATCTATGTGGACTATACCATATTCCATATAATCGGCAATTTAAAAGCTTTCTTGAGTGGTATTTTATGAGTTAGAAGAGGGATGAGTGTGAGCATTTGACCTTCTGCTTATTTATAATTGAATATTCCTCTATTGCCATGTTTTGGGTGGTAGGGCCTATTCGTGTACTCCGACTTTGCAGTTGAAAAGCGAGTCACTCAGAAGCGTATAACAGCGATCTGTTTAATAATATAACAAATTTCGTATGAGAGTTTATACCCTATTTGTTTATAAGCTGACTACAGCTATTGCCTTGGATAAGGAATAATTTATCCTTTCAGAAGGTAGTTGAGGCATAGCACCCATAAAAAAACCCTCGCCAAACTGGCGAGGGTCTTAATTTCTACAGGGTTTGTAGAGACAGCTTACATCATGCCGCCCATACCACCCATACCACCCATGGCTGCAGCTGCATCAGCACCAGCATTTTCGCTTGGGATTTCAGCAATCATTGCTTCGGTGGTGATCATCAGGCCTGAAACAGACGCTGCGTGTTGCAGTGCTGAACGGGTTACTTTGGTTGGATCCAGTACACCGGCTTCGATCATATCAACATACTCACCAGTTGCTGCATTGTAACCGTAGTTACCAGAACCTTGTGCAACCTTGTTCAGTACCACAGAGGCTTCTTCACCTGCATTGGTAACGATCTGACGCAGAGGCTCTTCTAGTGAACGGCGTAGGATAGCGATGCCGATATCCTGGTCGTGGTTGATACCTTTAAGGTCTTTTAGAGCGTCAATGGCGCGAACCAGTGCAACACCACCACCCGGTACCACACCTTCTTCTACTGCTGCGCGAGTTGCGTGTAGTGCATCTTCAACGCGTGCTTTTTTCTCTTTCATTTCAACTTCGGTAGCGGCACCCACTTTGATGACGGCTACGCCGCCAGCGAGTTTAGCAACACGTTCTTGAAGTTTTTCACGATCATAGTCAGATGAAGTTTCTTCGATTTGTGCACGGATGGTGGTAACACGGCCTTCGATTTCAGCAGTGTCGCCTGCGCCATCGATGAGGGTGCTGTTGTCTTTACCGATCTGAACTTTCTTAGCTGAACCGAGCTCTTCAAGTGTTGCTTTCTCTAGCGAAAGACCGACTTCTTCAGAGATCACCTGGCCACCGGTGAGTACTGCGATATCTTGCATCATCGCTTTACGACGGTCGCCAAAACCAGGCGCTTTAACTGCTGCTACTTTAACGATACCGCGGATGCTGTTAACAACCAATGTTGCGAGTGCTTCGCCTTCAACGTCTTCTGCGATGATCATCAGTGGGCGACCGGCTTTAGCAACGGCTTCTAGTAATGGCAGCAGCTCACGGATGTTTGAGATCTTTTTATCAACCAGTAGGATGAATGGATTTTCTAGATCTGCAGTCATGCTCTGCTGATCATTTACGAAGTAAGGAGAGAGGTAGCCGCGGTCGAACTGCATTCCTTCAACAACGTCTAGTTCATTGTCAAGACCTGAACCTTCTTCAACAGTGATCACGCCTTCTTTACCCACTTTACCCATCGCATCAGCGATGAGTCGGCCGACTTCTTCGTCAGAGTTAGCTGAGATGGTGCCAACCTGTGCGATTGCTTTGTCGTCGGTACAAGGATTTGAGCTCTCTTTCAATGCTGCAACAGCGGCGATCACTGCTTTGTCGATGCCGCGCTTAAGATCCATTGGGTTTAGGCCCGCCGTGACTGCTTTCATGCCTTCGCGCAGGATAGCCTGTGCTAGAACGGTAGCCGTGGTGGTGCCGTCGCCAGCAACATCAGAAGTTTGTGACGCCACTTCTTTAACCATCTGTGCGCCCATGTTTTCGAACTTGCCTTCCAGTTCGATCTCTTTAGCAACTGAAACACCGTCTTTGGTGATGGTTGGCGCGCCGAAGCTCTTGTCTAGCACAACGTTACGACCTTTAGGGCCGAGGGTGACTTTAACTGCGTTGGCTAGAATGTTTACACCATCTGCCATGCGTTGACGTGCGTCATCACCAAATTTTACTTCTTTAGCCATAATATTTTTCCTCTAAAATTCTGGGTTGTGTAGCGGGCGGACCTAGGCGTCGAAAATGCCCATGATGTCGCTTTCGGTCATTACCAACAGCTCTTCGCCGTCGATTTTGATCTCGGTGCCTGCGTATTTGCCAAACAGAACCTGGTCGCCAGCTTTGATGTCCATTGCTGCGAGTTCGCCGTTATCAAGGCGCTTGCCTTTGCCAACAGCCAGTACTTCACCGCGAGAAGGTTTTTCGGTCGCTGAATCCGGGATGACGATACCGCCAGCTGATGTACGCTCTTCTTCCGTACGGCGTACGATTGCACGATCATGTAATGGTCGCAGTTGCATGTTTTGATCCTCCTAGAATCATTTGTAAAATCAGGATGTTGAAATGGCCTTGCGGCCGGTTTACGGTATGCTTTAGCACTCGCCGTAAACGAGTGCTAACAATCATAGTGTCGAATTGTTAAGAGTCAAGGGCAGGTGGGAGGTTTTCTTGTTTTTTTCTCAAATCGAGTGGGTTTAGCGACGTTTTTCGTCGTTATCCTGCCACGACTCGCCCTCAATCGTGCGTGATTCGTGGTTTTTACCTTGTCCTTCATAGGTGTTTTGCGGCTTGAAACCTCGGTTCATCGAAACCGATTGGCGTTTAATCACCTCTAAAATGAAGTGGCGGCGTACGGCGGGGATGAGGGCCAGGAAACCGATCGCATCGGTGAAAAACCCAGGGGTGAGTAACAGCGCGCCACAGATCAGCAGGACCACCCCTTCCATCATTTCGATGGCGGGCACTTCGCCGCGTGCCATCGCCTCGCGCACCCGCTGAAAGGTGGTCAAGCCCTGCCAGCGTAACAACGCGGCGCCAGCCACGGCGGTGAGTACCACTAATAGGATGGTGTAAATTGCGCCAATCATGCTGCCGACTTCGATGAGCAGGTAAATCTCGATCACTGGCACCAATAGAAACAACAGAAGCAGTATCTGGAAAAAGCCCATACAATCACCGTTTAGCTAGTTTACACGAGGACCCACTATACCATTATTGGCTTGGCGGGCGCCTTTGGCTATTTTGCCTGTTCTCGCTCAATAGTGTATTTTTCGGGTATGGATAAAGACGCGTTATTGATTATTAGCAGTGCGCCAGACAGCGCAACCTCAGAAAAGATTGCCAATGCGCTGGTGGAGCAAGACTTGGCCGCGTGCGTTAATATTCTGCCGGGGGTGCGCTCTATATATAAATGGCAGGGGAAGATGACCGCTGGGGATGAGCAGTTGTTGCTGATTAAGGCCCCGCAGAGTGCTTATGTCGCGATTGAACAGCAAATTAAGGCGATGCATCCATATGAACTTCCTGAAATTATTGCGGTCTCAATCGAGGCTGGATTACCTGCTTATCTCGATTGGGTCATGGAGCGGGTGCCAAACGAATCACAATAAATTTGATGTAATTCGAGTATTATTACGACGCGATTTGAGAACTCTGGTAACACAATCATTATGATAAATAAATTACGTATTCTGCTGGCACCGTTGGTGGTTGCCCTTTTGTTGTCTGCGCCGACTTTTCTGCATGCTGAGGGTAATACGTCGGGCAGTATATTTGATTCGTTATCAAGTTTTGGGCAAGGCCTGGGGTTCGGCTCTCAGGAGCAGCCGCGTTTTCTCAAGCCAGATGATGCCTTCATCTTTAGCAGTGAGATTCAGGATCCCAATACGCTGGTGGCGCGTTGGGATGTGGCTGAGAATTACTATCTCTACCGTGAACGTTTTGCATTTAAGCTGGTGGATGCCGAAGGGGTTGAACTGCTGCCGTTTCGTGCGCCGCAAGGCAAGCTGAAGGAAGATGAAAACTTTGGCGAGATGGAGGTCTATTTTAATGAAGCGGTGGTGACGTTACCGCTTAAGCGCAGCAATTTGGCGGCCATGCCGCTGACGCTCAGTGTTACCTACCAGGGTTGCGCTGAAGATGGTTTCTGTTACCCGCCCATCACCAAAACGGCTGAGTTTAATCTGCCTAAGGCGAGTTCCAGTGAAGGCAGTGTCGATAGCGGTGCCTCTGTGTTTGTGCCTGAGCATGAGCGGATTGCGCTGGAACTGGCTGGCGATGGCTGGTTTCTCACCATACTGAGCTTTTTCGGCATTGGTTTATTGTTAGCGTTTACCCCATGTGTCTTGCCGATGATGCCGATTCTTTCCAGCATTATTGTTGGGGAAGGTAAAGAGGTAACGACACGTCGCGCTTTTTCTCTGTCGTTGACTTATGTGTTGGCGATGGCACTGACTTATACCGTGGCCGGTGTGCTAGCGGGGATGTTTGGTCAGAACCTGCAAATCATGTTTCAAAATCCATGGATTATCGGTAGTTTTAGTCTGCTGTTTGTGGTGCTGGCGATGTCGATGTTTGGCTTTTATGAACTGCAGATGCCAAGTGCCATCCAGAGTCGCCTGGATGCGATGAGTCGCAAACAGAGCAGCGGCACGTTGGTGGGCGCGGGCGTGATGGGCGTGTTATCTGCGTTGATCGTTGGCCCCTGTGTGGCAGCACCGCTTGCAGGCATTTTGATTTATATCGGCATGAGTGGCGACGCCGTATTCGGCGGCATTTCACTCTTTGTCTTGAGCCTTGGGATGGGTACGCCACTGCTGCTGTTTGGCACCTCGGCGGGTAAATTACTGCCTAAGATGGGCGGCTGGATGGATAGCATCAAAGCGGTGTTTGGTGTGATGATGCTGGGTCTTGCGATCTGGATGCTGGAGCGAGTGATCCCGGCGCAGACTGCCATGTTTCTGTGGGCAATACTCTTGATTGGTACCTCGATCTATTTAGGTGCATTAACGCAGCTGGAAAACAGTGCCAGTGGTTGGCAGAAATTATGGAAAGGGCTGGGGCTTGTGATGTTGATTTACGGTGCGATTGTGATGCTTGGCGCATCATCCGGTGGGCGCGATGTGTTGCAGCCGTTGCATGGCTCCACATTAATGGGCGGTGGCAGCAAGGCAGAAGCGCATCTAAACTTCAAAACGATTAAGAGCCTGGCGGAGCTGGAAAGTGAAGTGAAAAATGCGGCCAGTCAAAATCGGGCGGTGATGTTAGATTTTTACGCTGACTGGTGTGTTGATTGCAAGATCATGGAGAAGCGTACCTTTAGCGATGTGAACGTTCATAAGGCGCTTGATAATGTACTACTATTACAGGCAGACGTGACGCCCAATGATGAGACTGATCAAGAACTGCTAAAAGCATTTGGTCTGTTTGGCCCGCCCGCGATTCTTTTCTTTGATACCCATGGCAATGAGATTAAGAGCCGTCGGGTGATCGGTTTTATGGCGGCGGAAGAATTTGCTGCACATGTTAATAACGCGCTTTAATCAGGATTAAATAATGTCTCGTTCCATTCCTCGCCTCATTTTAAGCGTGGCAGCATCGCTGCTATGCTTGGCTATTCTGCTGGCAGCCAGTCAAGCGGTAAAGGCGCAGGGCGACCTGATGTTGAATCAGCCGCGCCCCGCCTTCACCCTGCCTGACCTTGATGGTACCGCGCGTAGCATCAGTGAGTGGGATGGCAAACTGTTAGTGATTAACTTCTGGGCGAGCTGGTGTGAGCCTTGTCTACGCGAGATGCCCGCGTTTACCCGTCTGCAACAACATTATCGTGATCAAGGGGTGCAGTTTATTGGCGTCGCACTGGATGATGTGCGTGATGTGAATGCTTTTTTAGAGGGCCTTGAACCACGCATTAATTATCCTATTTTACTGGGGGATGGGAATACCTTTGAGACTCCGATGGCATATGGTAATCAGTATGGTATTTTGCCGCACACGGTGATCGTCGATAAATTTGGCAAGATCGCCTATAGCCACTTTGGCTCTTTGACTTATGAGCAGGGGCGTCTGCTACTGATGGGGATGTTGCTGTAGTTCTATTGATCGTACCAAGGTTTCGTACGGCGTTAGCCGCCACCTATCGCGCGCACTAATTCAATCTTATCATCTGCCTGTAAAACAGTTTCCACATATTGGCTGCGTGGAATGATGCTGAGGTTAATCTCTACCGCGATGCGCTGTTGCGCCATTTCAAGCTGCTCTAGCAGCGTGCTCAGTGTGGTACCGTCAGTAATCTCACGTGGTTCGCCATTGAGCTGGATTTTCATTGTGGTTTCCTAGGGGGTGTGTTTTGCCCGAGAGAGCGGTACACTGTTTTTAGATGATGCGGGTGTAGTTCAATGGTAGAACTTTAGCTTCCCAAGCTAGTCACGTGGGTTCGATTCCCATCACCCGCTCCATTTTTTAAATTCATCAGCGGCATTAATTAACCGATCACGCCGAACAGATAGAGCATTAGCATAATCGTCGCGGTGCCAGAAATCAGCAATAACAATAGAATAAAGATCGCAAAAACGCCTCTCATAACATAGTCTCCAGTCGCTTAAGCGGGGGTTGTATTGGTCGCGCCCTGTGGGTCGTCTAGTAGTTGTACCGGGTCACTATTGACCGAGCAGTAGGTCCACATGGGGAGGGTGTCAGCAGGTTCAAGGTGAATCGAAGAAGGTTGTTTGCAGGTTGGACATTCGCCTTCTGCACTGCTTGGATGTTCTTCCGTTTGATAGCGTTTGTAGGCGATAACAGGGCCGGCGATCAGGAAGGCGGGTACCAATACAAAATGGGCAAGTGGAATAAAGACGGTGATGATTGCCAGCCCCCACATCAGCGCCAACATTTTAAGCGCACGCGAGGTTCGTTCAGACTGCGAATAGTGGGTGATGTGCAGCTGCCCCGTGGTGCTGTTGTTATCCGCATTTTCAATTCTGATGGCGCGGTATAGCGTCGTGCTCATGCCTGTGTTGCCTGTTAAACTGCTAGTTAGTAATTAGGAAGGGACTCAATATACATTATGATAGCGATTGCGCAAGTTGAGTGGCCTGGGGAATCGGAGAAGCAACCCTTTGGGAGTATTTAAGGACGCGGAGTAGCATGAAGAAAACCTTAAAAATAGTTGGGATAATAATGTCATCGCTAATGGCACTACTATTGGTTGTGGTATTAGTGGTGCCGATTCTATTGAATCCAAACGATTATCGAGGTGAGATTGAGCGGTTAGTGAGCGATGCAATGGGACGAAATTTGAGCATCAATGATGATATTGAGCTCTCACTCTTTCCGTGGCTTGGGGTGACGATTGGCCGCGTGACGCTGGCCAACTCAGCCGTCTTTGGCGCTGGCCAGTTTGCGAGCATCGAAGGTGCGGAGGTGAAATTACGTTTGCTGCCGTTGTTGAATCGACAAATTGAAGTGAGTACGGTGATATTGCACGGCCTTCGGCTTGATTTAAGAATCGATGACCAGGGCGTTGCCAATTGGGCTGATCTTGCTGGTGTTCAGTCGGAAGTGCCGCCCGTTCCGCAGGCCCGCCAGTCGACAACGCCACCACCGACCGCTGTTTCAGACCTGCAGTCGAGTGAGATGGGCTTTGTTTTACTGGCGATTGGAGGGATTCAAGTGAACGATGCGCAGGTGAACTACGTTGATGATCTCAATGATGTACGCTATGCCATCAGTCAACTAAACTTGGAAACGGGCCTGCTTTCATTGAACACCCCCGTGGATGTTTTTCTGAGTAGCCAGTTTGAGGTGTCTCAACCAGCTGTCACGGGTCAGATTGAATTTCGAACCACGATAAAAGCCGATCTTGCCAACGAGCATTACCGTTTCGATCACACCACACTCAATATGACATTGAATGGCCGCGATCTTCCCGGAGGGCAGGCAGTGGTGGTGTTTGCGAGCGACATTGCGCTGGACATGGCGCAGCAGACAGTGGCGCTGTCATCACTTAAGTTGAGTAGTTACGGTTTGAATCTCAGCGGTGAGCTCAATCTTGAGCAGTGGCTGGGTGATTTGGTGTTTGATGGTCATCTTCGTCTCGCGGAATTTAATCCTCAAACCGTATTGCCTGCGCTGGGGATTACGTTGCCAGTTACCGCAGATGCCAGCGTGTTAAGCCGACTACAGCTTGAGTTTGCAGTGGAAGGCTCGTTGGCGCAATACAAGCTGGCGCAATGGGTGTTGATGCTGGATGAGAGCCGCATTGAGGGGGCATTACAATTGACCATGTCGGATTCACTGCTGCCCGCGGTGACTTATGGATTGACGATTGACCAGCTAGACCTTGACCGCTACTTGCCACCTATGGTTGTTGAGTCTACTGAGGTGGTGGTTAACACGCCTGATCGTTCGAAGGCCGACACTAGCAGCACCGTTCCGATGGTTACGCCAACCACGGTGGCGGCTTCAACCTTGCCGTTGGAAATGCTGCGCGCACTTGATCTTGATGGCAGTCTTCATATCGATCAACTTAAGGTATCGGGCCTGCAGCTAAGCGCATTTAAAACGAAAGTGCATGCGGCGGATGGAATCATTCGTATGTACCCTTTAAGCGCCCAGCTTTACCAGGGCGAATACCGCGGTGAGATACAGCTCGATGTGCGGGGTGATCAGCCAAAAATTTCTCTGAATGAATCAATGACGCAGATTCACGTTGGGCCACTGTTAAAAGATTATATGGGTGAAGACAAGGTGAGTGGTGTGGGTTCTATGCAGGCAACACTCACGGCAGTGGGGGATACCCAGGCCGCGATTACTAAAAGCCTGAGTGGCACCGCTAACATCGCCTTTGTTGATGGGGCGATTAAAGACTTTAATCTTGTGCAGATGGTGGACGAGGCAAAGGCGAAATTAAAAGGGCGTCCCGCACCGCCCGTCTCGGCTGAGAAGCGTGATACCGATTTTGCTGCGTTAACCGCCTCTTTCAAAATTAAAAATGGGGTGGTGAATAACCGTGATCTGTCGATTAAATCACCGTTTCTGCGGGTCGGTGGCGATGGACAGGTTGACCTTGCGAATGAAACAATTAACTATCTTGCGACCATCGTGCTGAGTAAAACCAAAGAAGGGCAGGGTGGTAAGGGGCTGGCTGAACTACGTGGCCTGACACTACCGTTGCGTGTAACCGGTACCTTTGCAGAACCCCAGTTTAAACTTGAACTGGGTGATGCGCTAAAGGCGCAGGCAAAAGCGCTGTTGGCCAAAGAGAAGGCGAAACTAAAAGCAAAGGCCCGCGCGAAGCTTGATCAGCTCAAGACGGATGAAAAGGCGGCGTTGAAGAAAAAATTTGCAGCAGAAAAGGCACGCCTGGAACGTAAGGCGAAAGAAAAACTAAAAGCGTTATTTGGACGATAGTGGTGCATGAGTAGAGAGAAATTTAGTACACGCCTGCTGGCGTGGTTTGAAAAGCATGGGCGTAAAGATCTGCCGTGGCAGCAGAACCCGACGGCGTACCGAGTGTGGGTGTCGGAAATTATGCTGCAGCAGACACAGGTGGCGACGGTGATTCCCTATTTTGAACGCTTTATGAAAAGCTTTCCGGATGTGCAGGCACTTGCGGTGGCGACTCAAGATGAAGTGCTACACCATTGGGCCGGTCTCGGTTACTACGCGCGTGGGCGTAACCTGCATAAAGCGGCCCAAGTGATCTGTGAGCAGCATGGTGGGCAATTCCCTGAGACGATCGAGAAGGTGATTGCATTGCCGGGTATTGGCCGTTCAACCGCGGGTGCTGTGCTGTCGCTGGCGTTGAAACAATGCCACCCGATTCTGGATGGCAATGTGAAGCGAGTGCTGGCACGCCACTGTGCCATCGACGGCTGGCCGGGTGCACCATTGATCCAGAAAGATATGTGGCTGCTAGCGGAAGAGCGAACCCCGAAAAAGAATGCCGATTTTTATACCCAGGCGATTATGGACCTGGGTGCGACTGTCTGTCGCCGCAGTAAACCGTTGTGCGGTGAATGCCCGGTGTCGCAAGATTGCATGGCATTAGCGGCTGCATTGGTTGGCCAGCTGCCCACATCCAAGCCGCGTAAAAAACTACCACGACGTAAAGGGGTTTTGCTGGTGTTGGAAAACGACGTCGGAGAGTGGTTGCTGCATCGACGGCCACCCGCGGGCATCTGGGGTGGGTTATGGTGTTTTCCCGAGGGGCCGAGTGAGGTTGATGAGACGGCAATGAGGGAATGGTGTCGGCGTGAATTAGGGTGTGATCTTTTAGCGCTGGAAAGCGGCGCGGTGCAGCGCCATACCTTTAGTCATTACCACTATGAAGTGACGCCGTTGCATGCCCATGCAAAAATTATGGAAAGCGTTGTCATGGATGACGATTCCCGCCTCTGGTACAATCCCGCCTCGACCAAAGCGCTTGGCTTGGCCGCGCCAGTCAGGCGAGTGATCGAGCAAGCTGGTATAGATGTTGTTGGTATTGATTAAGTTGGCCTCAGTGACGAGACCCCGAAGGAGTAGAAAATGACGCGTATGGTGGAATGTGTAGTATTGAAAAAAGAGGCCCTTGGTCTGGTTTATGCCCCTTATCCTGGTGATCTTGGTGCTCGCATCTACCATGAGGCTTCTGCCGAGGCGTGGCAGATGTGGCTCAAACAGCAGACGATGCTGATTAATGAAAACCGCCTGGTGCCCATGGAGCCGCGTGCGCGCAAATTTTTGGAAGGTGAAATGGAGAAGTTTTTCTTTGGTGGTGGTTCTGAAACCCCAGAAGGTTATGTTCCGCCAGAAAATTAGAGCCTGCTTAAAAACAATGCTTCGGCATTGTTTTGTTCCCATCTAGTTGGTTTTATTATCCGTTACCCGGGCACCGGTTAATTTTATTGGCCGTCATCCCGGCGCAGGCCGGGATCCAGAAAGATTAAAAAAGACCCAAAAATTGTCTTTGTACTCTATCTACCTGCTACGTAGTGATAATGGTAGTCACTGAGTCTTTAGTGGTTATCTGGATCCCGGCCTGCGCCGGGATGACGACGCTTAAACGCCACTCACATCACTAAAAATCACTCCTCCCGCGCACAGCGAAACCCGACATCAGTACTCGCACTTTCGGCTGCGGTGTGGGCACGGCGCGCACCACGGAAGAACGTGCTAAGGCCATAATGCCCCATACCGGCACCACCCCCTTTGACAATGCGGTGCTGTTTGGCGTAGTTGGGGTCATCAAAGTCACTGTCGTCGTAAGGCTGGTAAACATCGGCGACCCATTCTGAGACGTTACCACCCAGATCAAAAATGCCGTAATACGAAACATCCTTGGGAAAACTGCCCGGTGGCATAATCGACTCGTCATCTTCCTGTGCGGGGTTCTCGCCTGAGTTGGCAAATCCCGGTGCCCATTCGTTACCCCACGGGTATTCATTGCCATTGGGGCCGCGTGCGGCCTTCTCCCATTCCGCTTCAGTCGGCAGTCGCTTGCCGAGCCAGCGGCAGTAGTCATCCGCATCAAACCAGTTAACCGCGGTGGCAGCCAAGGCATCGCGCTGGCTCTGTTTGGCAAGCAGCGCTTCGAGCAGTTGTGGTTTATCGAGGGTCTCAGGATTGATGTCTAGGTTGAAGTAGTCGGTAGAGATCCAGCGTAGATTGTCGACATGCGCACGACGCAGTTTATCGCCATGCACGTTGTAGCCATTTTGAATCCACGCCTGCGGCTCCGGGTGGTGGGTGCGCATTACAAAGGTCTTGTACTCGGCATTGGTCACCTCGTACTTATCGAGAATAAACGCAGGCAGGGTGAACCTGTGTTCTGGATGCTCATTAACAAATAGTGGTGTGACAAAGCCGTAGCGCTCTTGTAACCCCGCCTCGTCGACTTTGTTACTGCCGCGGACGAACGCCCCCGCAGGGATTAATATCTCGTGCTCTCCGGGCGGCCCTGCTTTGGTAGTGGGTACGAGGTGGAGAGGTTGCGGTGTCAGCGCATTAGCTGGCATCGTATCCTCAGCGAGTGATGTGTGAGTGCTAGGCTCGGGTTTATCGCACCCCACCAGCGGCGGAGCAAGCAACAAAAACACAGATATAGAAATGATATGTCGAAGCATGGCGGCAATATACCGTAGAACGGCTAAAATGATGCATTTTCGATTAAAATTCAGGGTTTATCGCTACTTAGGCTTGACTAAAAATGGCCTGCCCTGTTTAATACGCCCTCGCTGACAAAAAAGCGGCAGCAATGCCCAGCAGCGAAATCCGCATTACAAAATGCCCAGGTAGCTCAGTCGGTAGAGCAGGGGACTGAAAATCCCCGTGTCGGCAGTTCGATTCTGTCCCTGGGCACCAATAAATTCAATAAGTTACCCTCTCCTGCTTTTTAGTCCCCGTGTCATGCGGTACACTTTCAGTGCACTACTCGTTCTGGAGGTGCAAAATGGCAACGATTGCAAAGACCCCATCGGCTACCTGGAAGGCGATTATTCGCAAGCGCGGGTGGCCCACCACGATCAAAACTTTCCGCACCAAACGTGATGCTCAGGACTGGGCAAGACGTACCGAGGATGAGATGGTACGCGGTGTCTACATCGACCGGGCGAGCGCTGACCGCCTGCTTCTTAAGAAAGCGATAGACCGCTATCTGAATGAAGTCTCTTCAACCAAGAAGGCCAGTACTGCCTCTGCAGAACGTCACAAAGCTAAGGCGCTTAAGGCGGCGCTGGGCAGTTATAGTCTGGGGGCAATCACACCGGATCTGGTGGCGGAGTACCGTGACAAGCGGTTGAACGAAGGCAAATCCGCCAGTACGGTTCGTCTGGAACTTTCGTTGCTTTCACATATGTTTACCATTGCAATTAAAGAGTGGCGTGTGGGGTTGTTTTACAATCCGGTTGCCAATATCCGCCAGCCAAAGGGCGTGACCGACGATTAACTGAGGGTGAAGAGGCGAAGTTGTTCAAGGCCTGTAACCAGCACTCCAACCCTATGCTGGGATGGATCGTACGTATTGCACTCCACACGGGTATGCGTGCCGGTGAGATCAAATCACTCTCGCGTGATCAGGTGAATCTATCGAAGCGGACAGTGCTACTCAGCGATACCAAAAACGGTTCAGCACGAATGGTGCCGTTGACCCGTGAGGCCACGGCGGTATTTCGTGAAGTGTTAAATCATCCTATTCGCCCTCTGGATACCCACCTTATTTTTTGGGGCGAACCGGGTCGGGATGGCAAGCGTCGCCCCTATGAATTCCGCCCTGCCTGGCATCGAACCATAAAGGATGCGGGTATCGATGGGTTGCGCTTTCACGACCTGCGCCATGAGGCCGTTTCTCGTTTGGTTGAGATGGGGCTTGGTGATCAGGAGGTGGCGGCGATCTCCGGCCACAAGTCGATGCAGATGTTGCGACGCTATACCCATCTGCGTGCCGAAGATCTTGTTAGTCGGCTGGATCAGCTACAGTCTCACCAGGGTAACATTTAATTTTTGAGTTGGAGATCTGATTTATTATGGTTCTCGCTGTCTGAAATAGGTATAGCTATGTCTCGTCATGTTCACACAAGGGAGCACATGAAATGCGAGATACTGACAATGCCAACGGCTCACTGCTTGAGAATAAGATCACAGGACTCTATGGCCCACTACTTTCACAGGATCAGCTGGCGCAGCTGCTAGGGCGTTCGGCAGGCGGGCTGCGTTATAGCCTTTGTTATCCTTGCGACTCAAAGACACAGGCGCTGAAAGAGTGCGCCAGGCGCATCGGGCGGCGGGTCTATTATCCTGCCTCTGATGTTGCCGCCATCATCTCTGCTGCGGATCTCTAATGGAAGAGATCGCTATTATTCGCGTTCCAATTTACTGCTGCCTTTCAGTGTTCATTTTATTAGCGTAGATACCGAACAATGACAGCTCAGTTTGAGTGGGTTCGTAAAGTGAGACAATGAAGAAACGCACTGCCGCCTATCTCATCGATATTGCGGAGCAGATCAAACAGTGCAGTGCGCTGGAGTCGAAGCAGATCGCTTTTATTCCGCGCCTGATGGCGACGACCTCGCTGCCGGTTAGTAAGCCTCGGGAGAATGAGTTCATCCGCCGCAATGGTAACCGCACGCTTACGATGCTGGCGAGTCGTGAGGTAGGTCTTCCTTATGGGGCGATGCCGCGCCTGGCGCTCTGTGCGATCACCACATTGAGTAAACAGTGCCAGAGCCGTGTTGTTTCACTGGGGCCGAGTACGGCCGACTTTCTTAATCTTATGGGCAAGGCGAGTACCGGCGGCAGGAATGGTTCGCTGACTTACGCACGTGAGCAGTTGAAGCGGCTGTTAAGCTGTACGATTCAGGTGACTGAGCGCAGTGAGCAGCGGTGGGATATCGCCTCATTGCGCGTTGCACAGTCAGCCTCACTGCTGTGGCAGCCCGCCTCTCCGTTTCGCTGGCAGTCTCGACTGGTGTTGAGTGATGAGTTTTTTCAGCATACTCAGCAGAGTGCGATCCCGGTCGATCTGCGGGTGCTGCACGCCTGTGGCCATTATCCATTAGCGATGGATATCTACTGCTGGCTGACTTATCGTTTTTATAGTTTGAAGCGGCCGGTCACCATCCCCTGGGGGGAGTTGATGGTGCAGTTCGGTAACAGCTACCAGCGTGATGCCCATTTCAGGGATCGCTTCCGCAGTGCACTGGCGCGTGTCGGGCTGTTTTACCCGCAGGCACGATTTGTGGTTGTTCAATGCGGGGTTAGGCTTTTTCCCAGTCCGACCCATATCCCGCCGAAGGATCTCAGCTGCTATCTGCGCAACGGTGGATAAGCCTGTTAGTTAATGGAGTTATCCACGCATATAAGGTGGCAGGATCTACGCATAAGAGGTGGTTGTTTTACGCATATAAGGTAGCTTAGCCGTAGCAGCTTAGCCGTAGCTTAGCCGGACACCCATCTTAAAGCTTAGCCGAGCTTAGCCGGACGAGCTTAGCCGGACATCCATCTTAACATTAACAAAACTGAATTATATCCTGACAATCATCAAGTTACACGCTTAGAATATTTGAAAAAAATTTGGACTCGTCAGAAACCCAATGGCCAGCTTCGAGCGACTGCTTTCGCGACACACCGACCATTAAAAAGAGAACCTGAATATTCAAAGATACTACACCTTAACAAGGCCGCTTCACCGGCCGCCCCACATTCAATTTACCCGCCACCCCCGTCGGCCTTAACCACGGCCCCTGCAACTGAGGAAGCCAGTGCTCGGTTGTCCGCAGTGCGGACACTAAAACCCGCACGGTGAGCCAATGACGATAACGGGTACCCGGTGTTAAATGCGCGGTCTTCTCCACCAGATACCAGCGCAAGTGTTTCACCTGCCATTGATACGGCCCCACCTGCCAGCGCCGCCAGATAACCTCAGCGATCAACTGCGCCCGTTGCAGATGGGCGTGTACCGAGCCTCGGCGTGAGCCGGGTAGACGTCGCACCAGCAAGTCACGCGCAATGCGTGCCGCCTGCTGCTGATTAGCTGGCGTCGCCATCAGCGGCCGCTGCCCAGATAGGCCGCCACGACATCGACCCGGCCGTGGCCCAGCTCAGCGGAGATCACCGCTCGTGCCTTCTGATCTTCCCCCTTTGCCGTTTCCCTTTCACCCGCCACCACCGGTGCAGGGTGGCCGGTCAGTTGTTCATATCGCTCACAGGCGTAAGCGGCACGCAGGTCATGAAAGCCCTTTAACTCAGCATCTGGGGCGACCTTCGACCAGGCGTGATAGGCGTGGTCACGCCACTGGCTGTAGCGGCTCCCATCAGGGATCAGGTTCCGACCGTTTCCCTGTAGCTCGGCCGCCCTTTGCAGTGCTGCTGTGGCCTGTGATGTGACCGGCACCCAGCGATCTACCAGATGGCCTCGACCCCCTTTAGTCCCCGCCGTAATATTCACCGCACCCCGATGCTCGGCCTGTTGCAGTGCGCTGCGGGCATCGAGCAGCGAGGCCTCACGAAAACGCAGCCCCAGTTCCCGAGTGAGTTCCGCCACGGCTGCGACACGCGGCTCCCCTCGATGGTGCAGATTAGAGGTCGCATGTTGCAGCCGCTCCCGTGCCAACCCCATTGGAGCCTCATGGCGCACGTGGCTGCGTTCACCCACCCGCTCAGCGGGTGAGACCCGCAGCAGTGAATCCCCCCGCATCGTCTCCAGGATCACATTCACCGATGAGAGCAGGTTTTGCGCATAACTCACCGCCATACCCTGATGCTGCTAAGGAGCCTTTGATTAATTCTGGGCGGATAGATATGAGATGAAAAATTTTCAAATGCAAGGCGCTAATCGCAAGTAATAGCGGGACTATTGCTAAGATTAGCAACACAGCAGTTGGACATTTTTGGCTCATAGCTATCCGCCCAGAATTAATCAGAGGTTCCTTGAGTGTTAAACCGGATTAAGCGCCGGTCGCGCCGTGGTCACTTGCCCGTGACCCTGGGGCTGTCTATTACCGACAGCAGGGCAGTTAAAGCCTGAATGCATGGCACCTCTGCACGGTCTGCATTGCGCAGATCGCAGGTAAGGTACTGGCTGTCACAGATCAGAAATCTGCCGCCGCATTCAGGGGGTTGCAGGCTTTTGCATCGGTGATGAAAACCGAAAAAGCCTCTATTGATAAGACGTTGCGCCAGTTTCATGCCGCCCGTCTCTGTGGAGGCGCTGCGCGCCACCAGCAAAGACGGGCCAACGCTTGGCGCACGCTTTTTGATGCTGCAACAGAAAAACTGGTGCAGTGATGTGGATTGATCAAAGTGATCAGGCGTGAAAGTGCTCGGTGCTAACACCGATAGTCTTAATAGATAAAGTTAAGGCATAACCCACAGCCTGATGGCTGTCGCACCTGAACCAAACTGGACTGGGTCTGCGAGGTGCTGGGAGTCGATTGCTCGACAAGGGTATCGCTGATTGACCGCAGCGATAACGGTTTTGGCAGGGGGTAGTATAGTGCTTGCTGCTGAATATATCTCCCCTGATGACTGCGCCCGGAAGGGGAGATTAATCTCCACCTAACCACCAGATGCAATCTAATGCAGTTAGAATTAGAGGTTAAGTGTTTATGTTGTTGTATTACAATGGGTTATATTATTTTGTCTTTCTTTTGCCTGTCTCGGTTGCAGTATGTTAATACCTTTTTTACTATTTACATTTTCGGCCTAAAAGCCGATACTATTAATGCAACCATATGAACGGAGCTGCTTAGGCAGTGTGGTTGTACCGCCTGGTGACAGGTCTCTAGCAGGTCTGGGGATATTCAAAGAGTCCCGGAAAGCCCGCCTTTGAGCGGGCTTTATTTTATGCGCGTCCGTGACCCTCCCGGTTTTATTTTCTTTCCTACCTGTCGATTGTAAGCGATAACATCCAGACGGATTTTTCGTTTTCTAGGTTGCGTGGTTGCGTGGTTGCATAAGCATCTGTTCGTTCATAAGCGCTTTCGAGGATCAGGTTTAACCATCCTTTTCTGCTAGCTTTGGTGACATCAAAGTAGATCTCATATTCAACCACCCTTTCCTCCTGGGTAGTCAATTCGATGGTAAAAAAATTCCCATGGTGAGTGTGCCAACAGGGCCGCTCTCCCATGCTTCGGACGATATCTGGGAGTTGGGTGGAAAAAGCATAGCGATCAACGCAGAAAACGCGGCTCTCTTTTGGCCCCGTATACCACAGCCCATCGCCTATCGTCTCGCTGGACAGCGCCTTTCTAGTAAAACAGTGCATAGAGAAACTGACTTGAAACTTATAAGTACACTCTGGGCGTTTCCCGCCTGCCTCAGCAGTGTAGCGCCAATAAAAAGGATCCAGGTGTGACAGGTTATAAGTAGCCCCCTGATATTCAAATGGTCTCCACTTCATACTGATTGCTTATGTTGCATCCGTTTCATCGAGCCTGCACTTCGACAGTACTTTTAGCAGCTAAAAATATGATTTGAACATAAAGAGTACTAAAAAGACAAAAATCTCTATGGCTGGACTTTTAATTGATTGATGGGTAATTGATTGAGTGGCTCTGAAAAGTGTTAGCAGCGCAAAAGCACGCAAATCGAAAGATTGGTTGTGGAAGATATCAGTTACGAGGGTGTTGCCACTGGCAACACGCCAAATTTACCCCCATAAAAATCACCTGTACCGCGGTACACTTGCGGAACAGTGCTCAGTTTTTCAAAACTAAGCTAATCTAACGTAACCTATTGAAGTTAATATAATTATACCTAATCTGTACCGCGCGACCCTAAGCCAACAAAATCAGTAACCTATTGATTTTACTGGCTCTGAAAATCCCAGTGTCGGCAGTTCGATTCTGTCCCTGGGCACCACTATCTTTTTTCCCATTAAAAAACCACCTAACACCTTGAATAGTATAGATAAATCCGGAGTTCGATACCCGTGTTTTCGGTCGTATATGAGACGGTCATTAAAGGTAAGTTTTAGCACGGCACGCTTCTCCTAAAACTCGCCTAAGCTCCAGATTTTTAAAGGATTTTCGAGATATTCAAGCGCGGTTCGATACATCCGGTCATAGGGCTTAACAGGGCTACCGCAACTCGTCATTTTTTCCTCTATAACGATCTTGTCTTTTTGCTGGGCTTCGATTCGATTTTCAAAAGCTTTGATCACGACCGGGCTTTGTGCCTCTACAATACTATCCAACAATTGCTCAATATTTTTATCCAGCTTCCTGCCCTCTTTTTCAAGCAGCACTTTACGTGCCTGTTGCGAACGTCTCCGGTGATCCCAGAGTAGTCTGAACATTTTATCCGCCGTGACGATCAGTGATTTGGAGGGCGTTAGTTTCTTTAGCAGTGTTTCAAATTCCCCTTCCAAAACGTCACGGCGGATGGATTTTCCTTTAAATTCGCAGCTTCTGTTTTGACACAAGTAATAAGGGTGACGTTTGCCTGTATTGCTCTTGGACATACAGGCTGTAAGGCTATTCCCGCAAGCGCAGGCAACCGCACCGCGCAAAGGAAATTCCGTATTCAAATCTTTACGGGCCGGGGCATAAGCACGGCCTACAAGCCCGCTCCTGAATTTTCTGAAAAGTTGTGAAATTCACCATTCCTTCGTGCTTACCTTTTCGCAAAGTCACGCCCCATGGTTTGTATTCGACATACCCGGCATAAAGCGGATTAGCCAAAATATCATCGGCTCTGTTATTGCTGATTTTGCCACTGGCTGTTTTTGGAAATTCCGGCGCGGCCTCCAGAAAATACCTCACTTCTTGCTTGGTCTGAAAGCGCCCCGAGGCGAACCCTTCCATAGCTTCAGCGATAATGGAGGCGGCAGGCTCGTCTTTCACCAGAATTTTCCCTCCAGCCTTTGATTTGATATATTTAAAACCGACAGGGGCAATAAAGGCGTGGTAGCCTGCTTCTAATCTCGCTTTCGTTTTTTGCCGGGTCTGGCGGCCAATTTGCTGGCACTCTAACTGAGCCTGGGCTGCAAACAGCGTCTCGATAAATTCGACTTCGGGCATATCGTAAAATTTATAATTCAAACATTCCAGACGCGCACCAAAATTCGCCATGGCATGGCGCAATTGCCAGTGAAACATCGTATCGCGAGCCAATCTTTTCAGATCATCAAAAATTACGACATAAGAGGATTTCTTATTCTTCTCCAGATAATTGAGCAGCGCGATCATGCCGGGGCGTTTGGCAAAATCACCGCCACCGGAAACATCATCATGAAAAACGCTTTCGATTGTATAGCCCTTTTCAGCAGCGTATTGACGGCAGCGAAACTCCTGACTCTCCAAGCCTGAGCCTTCGGTCTTTTGTTTCGTATCCGGCACTCTGCAATAGATGAGTACTTTTTCTTGTGTCTCAGTCATTTCTATCTCATGCAAATAAGATGCGCCTTTGGACTCTAGCAATTCTTTGGAATCGTGCGCAACATTTTTAAAGAGTTCCGGCAAGATCACTTGCACGGTGTCAACGCCGCATCCAATATCAACAAATATGCTCATAATATTCCAAAGTGTTTGCAAGAGTTCATCCTCTTGTTCTTTACTTAAGGACCGGTCGCGCAGATCATCCCGGTATAAATCTGCATCCAGGTACAAGGAAGGGATCGCACTATTCGCTATTGAAACTGGATCGTGGTCGATAGCGGGACAGTTGTTTTTAGGCTCATCTCTTTTCATCATGTACCCCTTTCTTTTTAAGGCCTGCTTTTCTCTTTCCTCCTTTTATAGAAAGAATATAGCGGGCATGGTTATCAATATATTCCTAATTAGGCAAATAAAAACGTCTAATTGACTACATACGTACTCATTGCTTACTTTTATAGTGAAATCATTGTAACTATTCAGCTGACCCTACAACAAAGCCAGGCAGCTCCCCGGCAAACAGTAACCTAAGTGCTTCGCTCGGTTTCATTCCCTGTTTTCGGCATGTCGAAAGATAGCTGCGAATCCGGCAAAAAATAT
>NVTY02000079.1 GCA_002401765.2 Thiotrichaceae bacterium | reverse complement strand
GCGTTGAAATTCCTCGCAATAGTCCCGCTATTGCTCGTCATTTCGCCTTGCCATGAAATGAATATGACGCACACTAAAAGCCTAAATCTCAAACGCCACGGGTATATAAAAAGAAAAAATCAATCCGAAGCCGCTGTCCATCTTGTAAGGGATTTCTGACAACCACTCTACTGTTACAATCGGCCGGGATAAAATAAAACTTTAGGTCTGGCCTCTTAACGACTGAATTACATATATAAAAATCTTCAGGGCTGGACCAAAGCTGTCGCCCCTGTTATTTTTCCAGCTAAAATCTCTTTGAGCAATTTTCAACGCAACTAAAAACTAAGTCAGCCTACTGTGCTAGCATCAACCCTTTAAAAGGGCCGCCCTGTAATGAAAGAACCAATCCGCCTCTCCAAACGCTTAATCGAACTGATTCGCTGTTCTCGCAGTGAAGCCGAGCGCTATATAGAAGGCGGCTGGGTACTGGTTGATGACGAAATCGTCGACCAACCCCAGTTCAAGGTGCTGAATGAGAATATTGCACTACACCCTGAAGCCACGCTTGCGCCTTGCCCACCGGTCTCGATCCTGTTACATCAAGCGACGGCGTTTGATATAGAGGCGCCCAGCGCAGCACTGCCATTAATCACCCCCGAAAGCCATTCATCTGATGACAAATCTGGCATTCGAATACTCAAGCGCCACTTTGCCAGACTTAAAGCCACCGCCCCACTTGAAGCGGGTGCAACGGGGCTAGTCGTATACTCTCAAGATGGCCGCGTGGTACGTCGCCTTGTTGACGATGCCAATAAAAATGAGCAAGAGTATCTCGTTGAAGTCAGCGGCGAAATTGTTGCCAATGGACTCACCAAGTTGAATCGCCCCATGAAAATGGCGGGCTGGACACTCCCCACTGCCAAAGTCAGCTGGCAAAATGAAATACGCCTGCGTTTCGCACTCAAAAATGTGCGCCCAGGACAGATCGCATTCATGTGTCAAAGCGTTGGCTTAACGGTCGAGGCGATGCTGCGGCTGCGTATTGGCAGGGTATCGCTGTCAAAACTGCCACCGGACCAATGGCGCTATTTACCTAACGGCACCTTGTTTTAAGCATCCGGCTACATTGCCTGGTTTTTTCTTAGTAAACAGTGTTAATCATCGAATTGAATAGGCATCCCAGTCTACACCGCATAACCCACCAGCATACGGCTATAGATATCTCAGAATTTCCCCACTGATAATCACAATAAATTGTTGTAATTCATAACATCTACGATAAGATTAAATGATTAATCGCCTTCGATTCAAAAGCATCGGGCCCAAGGTCGATATTGATACAGATGAAACGACAAAAAACTATTTTATGGATCACCTCTATTAAGAAGCCACTATGATGATAAGAAGCATTACGCTAGTCACCCTGCTCGCCTGCGCCGCATTGCCATTTTCTGCCGCCAGCGCAGCACTCACACCGAAGCCAGAACACAGTATTTCAGCAGTGCTTGTGGCCAAATTCATCACCCAGTTTCATTACAAAAAAAACAAGCTAGATGATGCCCAGTCAAAAATCATCTTAACCGAGTACATCGATACACTAGACCCTAACCGCAACATATTCACCCAAAAAGACATCATAAGTTTTAATCTTTATAGCCATACGCTTGATGATGCTATCCGCGAAGGAAACTTGACCCCGGCCTTTAGTATCTATCGTAAATATAACCAACGACGTGTCGAACGAGCTAATTTCGCCCTTGAACGCCTTGCTCAACCCTTCGATTTTACTATCGATGAACACTACCGCTTTGATCGCAGCGAGGCAGCATGGCCTGAAGATAAAAAGGCACTCAATGAAATTTGGCGACAACGGGTTAAAAATGACATTCTCAGCCTCAGCCTCTCTAAAAAAAGTGATGAAGAGATCCAGAAAAGACTCGGCAAACGCTACGAACGCATCAAGACACGCACCAAACAGGTGAAATCAGAAGATGTTTATGAAGCCTTTATTAATGCCTATCTCATCTCCATTGAGCCTCATACCACCTACTTTTCACCCCGCACATCTGAAAACTTCAATATCAACATGCGTCTTTCACTAGAAGGAATTGGCGCCGTACTGCAAACTGTCGGTGACTATACCGTGGTGAAAAAGACCATTCCCGGTGGCCCCGCAGAGATGAGTGGGCAGTTTCGATCAGAAGACCGTATTAGCAGTGTTGGCCAGGGCATCGATGGCAAAATGGAAGATGTAGTTGGCTGGCGCATTGGCGACGTCGTGGCACTGATCCGTGGCCCTAAAAACACAGTGGTACGATTACAACTATTGCCCAAAGGCGATGAAGATAGCCCCGGTAAAATTGTCACCATCACTCGCGATAAGATCAAACTGGAAGAACAGCACGCTAAGAAATCAATAATAGAGGTGTCAAATGGCGACAGTACATCCCGCATTGGCATCATCACAATTCCAACCTTCTACATGGACTTTGAAGGGGCCAGGCGAGGTGACAAGGATTACGTAAGCACCACTCGTGACACCCGAAAATTACTGCAAGCGTTAACAGCAGAAAAAATTGATGGCCTGGTAATTAATCTTGCCAATAACGGTGGCGGCTCGCTGCCAGAGGCGATTTCACTCACCGGGCTCTTTATAAAATCGGGCCCCGTTGTTCAAGTGCGTGATAGTGAAAACAAACTCGATATCAATGAAGACACCGACAACGACATCGCTTACAGAGGGCCTATCACCGTTCTGGTCAATCGCTATAGTGCCTCTGCATCAGAGATCTTTGCAGGCGCCATGCAAGACTACGGACGTGCCACCATCGTCGGTGAAACCACCTATGGCAAAGGCACCGTGCAACAGGTACTCGACTTAAACCGGCACGCACCGCGTAATAGCGCCACGCTAGGACAACTTAAATTCACCATGGCCCAGTTCTTCCGCATCAATGGTGATAGCACTCAGAATCGCGGCGTCATCCCTGACATTAAATTCCCCACCGCCGAAAGCAGCTCCGAACTGGGTGAAAGCGCATTAGATAACGCGCTACCATGGGCTCGCATTAAAGCCGCTAACTATAAATCTTACGGCCTTATCCGCGATGACTTATCGACCATCCGCGCGCTCCACCAGGCTCGTACTGAGGCCGATAAGGGCTTTCAATACCTGCGGGCCCAGGCTGAAGTACGCAAAAAAATACTCGCAAAAACCTCGGTCACACTGCTTAAAGCGGCGCGTAAGGAAGAGCGTGAGAAACAACGCAGCGCAAGTCTGACTCGCCTCAACCAGTTCCGCACCTCGATTGGTTTATCCGCGAATAAAATGAGTGACCTGGAAAATGATAGCGAGGTCGCCAGCGCCGAAGATGAAAAGTTTTTAGAGGAAATCAAAAATATCCGAGTCAAAGAAGCCGCTGCAATTTTAGCCGACCTGATCACCCAACCTGACACAAGCGTTAAAATCACCCAAAACAACGCTCACGATGGTGGTCAGAAAGATTAAGAAAATGATCAAACCTAAAACACCTCAACCAGCACCACCTGTTGAGGTGTTTTATTAAGTGCGTAGCAAACAGCTACGAGCCAATAATCCCTCCATCCTTCTTTGTCAGCACAATGGTCGCGTCACGCGGCACAGTGATGCCATCAAAGGCCTCAGGGAAGTTAGCGCGAGTGGCATCGCCCCCCCCAGGATGCTGAATATTAATAAACATCGTGGATCGATCTGGCGTCACTGTCATGCCGGTAATCTCGCAGCCCGTGACTCCCGTGAACAGACGCCGGATCTCACCTGTCAAGGTATCCGCTACCAACATCTGATTATTAAGCCCATCCTGCTGAGCACCATCGGTCTGAATAAAGAGACGGCCATCGGGATCAGCCCAAATCCCATCCGGCGAACTAAAGCTCTGCTCCGAACCATGCGTCGCTTTCGCAATCAAAAAAATATCCCATTCAAAAGTGGTACCGGTGTGCTCTTCTGAATCGCGCCATTTAATAATATGCCCATCGCGATTAGCTGCCATAGGATTGGCTGCATCCGCAATAGTGCGACGACTGTTATTGGTCAGTGTGCAATAGACCTCGCCATTCGGCGCCACCGTCGTCCATTCTGGCCGATCCATTGGCGTGGCGCCCACCATATCAGCCGCAATACGAGTATCAATCAACAGCGCTGCCTGGGTCGCAAAGCGAGCCGCCAGCGCCGGGTTATCAATCGTCAGTGGTAACCACTCACCCGTGCCATCATCATTAAAACGTGCCACATAAAGCACCCCATGATCCAGCGGGCTCATGCCGCGCGCGCGCATTGTTTCATGATCATCATCAGAGACAAATTTATAGAGATAATCAAAACGCTGGTCATCGCCCATGTAACCCACCACACGGCCATCACGCCCTATCGTTAACGCAATCCCTTCATGTTTAAAACGCCCCAGCGCAGTGCGCTTCACTGGCTTCTGCGCAGCATCCATCGGATCAATCTCAAGCACCCAGCCAAAACGATGTTCTTCGTTGTGGTAGCCCTCGTTCGCCAGATCAAAACGTGGATCATAACCATGCCAGCCATAACCAAAACCATGGTCACTAAAGCCATAACGCGTCTGTGACTCACTCGGGCTCCAGTCACCTTTGGCACCAAAGTAGCCGTTAAAATTCTCTTCACAGGTTAAATATGTGCCCCACGGAGTATGACCGCTTGAACAGTTATTCACCGTTCCCATTGGCTCATTGCCCGCAGGTGTCTGCAATAAAGAGTGCCCCGCTGCTGGGCCACTAAAGGCCACTGGCGTATTCACATGAATACGGCGCGCCGCAGCACTGCTAACCACCAGCCACTCACCTTTAATTTTTTTAATTTCAACAACCGAGACCCCATGAGCGTGTTGTGATATACGAACATCTTCGAGGCCTTCCGGGTTAGGTTTACCTAACACATGTTGATTACGTCCAAACTCATGATTGACCGCCAGCATGCCGTGTTCACTGCTACCCTTAATCGGAAAAAACCACATCCCATCATGGCCAATGCCAATCTGGCGTGCCTGTTCATCCGCGTTCGGTGGGTGGCTGAATGAAGGCCCTCCCGGTTGAAGCGGTTCACCCCATGGAATCAATACATCATAATCATAATCGGATGAGACCTCCGGCCCCGCACCGCCACCATCGACTAACATCACTGGAGCAAAACCGATCAATCCTTGATTACGTAACGCCCCCTTCGGTGAGTTAGCCGCATTAACACCAACCTTGGCAGCAAATGCAGCACCCGACACCCCGAAGAAAAACGAACCAGCAGCCAACGCCAAACCACCCGTTAATACCTTACGTCGCTCCAGATTGACCTGTAGTACATCATCAAATAAACGATTGCCCGATTTGTTTGATGCTTTTTCATCGTGACTCATTTCAATTCCTTTTGCCTGTCGTGTAGAAAGTAGCCCGCATAATGATTCTCTAGCTACCTATAGGAAAACAAAACAGGTTGCTTTAGTTGCTCAGACCAATGCCAGCAGCGACCAGCAGCATTGCTTAAGACACCCCCTACCCATCGCTCTGAAGGTTCATTACAACCCTTATGCTTAAGTGCCAACCAATGTTGCTCGCCAGCCAACACTGCCGCCCCTACTTCGTTAACACAGAGCAATTCCTGTTGTAGTGCTGGTTTTGTGACATCACGTGACACCACCGACAAAGCCGTAATTTTTCCATTCCACAAAGGGCGTATCGCAGAGAGGAACATAATATCCCCCAGGTACGGCAATGGCTCCATCTCTGTCATCAAAAATTGAAAGACCTTATCCAGCGTTACCGGGCCTTCTTTATCGATGATTTGCAACGCTAACCGCTCGGTTAAACTCAACCCATTATCAACCCAGGGAAGCTCCTGTAACATTCGAAAAAAGGCGTGCCGCATCAGTGGCAAGGGCGCGCCTTCTTCTTGTGTTAAACGCCATAACGGGGTTGGATCACTAGCAATAAAAGCCTGCCAGCAACGCGCGCCAAAGGCTATCATTGAAGCGTTAACTTCAACTCTCGCCTGCCATAATGCGATTAGATTTTCAGGCTGACGGCAGAGTTGCCCAATACCGATAAAATGCGCAACACCGGGAAATCCCTCAGCCGAAATCAGCTCAACCTTCACATCACCCAACTGATTCTCAGCAAGGTGCGCCAATACATAGGCAAGGCAAAGCTGGTCAAAGGGGTCATGTTCAAACCATAATGCGATGCGTTCAACACCGTCAGGCAGTGAACGTAGCACCGCCTCAACATGCCTAATGTCATCGGCCGTATTTTCTATCCACTCTGGTGCCACATCACCACCATAGCTCTGTGTGATAAAATGCGCGCGAGCATCAACAAAGTATTCGAGCGGATCAAAAGCAACCACGTTCCCCTGCGGAAAAGGATTACTAATTTCCAGGAATCCCCCCTTAAAACCCGCCTCAGACAGGGCTGCCTTGATGTCACTGCCACAACGAATATGAATCGTCGTCATATCTCGATCTAAAATAAAACGCGCTCGCTGAGCCGGTATTTCAACACGGTTCATCAACGCAACATGAGCCTTCAGCCGGGGCCAGCTTGGCATATCATTTTCACGCGCAATCACCCACTGAGCATCGGCTAATTTAAGCTGCGATGCTAGTTTATCTGCCGCCTGCGGGTGGTTCTGTTGATAGCGTTCAAGCGCATCGAGATGACTGGCCTTCAATCTCTTAAAAAGGTCCTTGGCCTCTTTTTTCAACTTCTCGAGTGATAGTCGACGAACCTTGGTCGAGGCAGCGGATACAATCAAACGTGCATCTTGAAGTGTTGGCACAAAGCCATCTTCTTGTCCTTGCGGGTGGTTATTCTGAATACGGGCAATCGCATTAGCATCACCGCTTAAGTAAGCAGCCAGTAATGTTTCAGCCTGGGCTAAATTTTTCGCGTAGCGGCGTTGAGCCTGACTCTCTTTAGACATACAAATCTCCTAAAAAACCGCATCCGCCCAGCGGTAAAAAGATCGTATTGTGCATATTGTCGATTTGCCAACAACTCGCTGGGCTCAGCCCTTTCCGCGGACGGGTAGCGTACGAGAGACGCTAAATGCAATTTAGCGTCCATCAGCAATCGCTGTCAAGACTATCGATTAATTATGTAAGAACGCTCGCAAAGCCAATAAATAGCGTTAGTGCTATCCAACAGCCGCTGAATAAATGCGAGGGGGGGCACTCGTGCCCCAACATCAAGAAATAGATTGAATCATCACTGCGCTGGTAGAGGTGATATAGTCAAACTGACTGCTTATTTTCCCTGGCACTCACCACAAACACCATAAATATAGAGCGAGTGGTCGGTGATGGTGTAACCTGCTTTTTTGGCGATCTCTTCCTGGCGCGCCTCAATCACCTCATCAAGAAATTCATCCACCTTGCCGCACTCCACACACACAATATGGTCGTGATGCTCACCCGCATCCAACTCAAATACCGAATGCCCCTCTTCAAAATGGAGCCGTGTCACTAGCCCCGCCGCCTCAAATTGAGTCAACACGCGGTAGACCGTTGCCAGCCCCACATCTTCATCCGACTCAATCAACGCCTTGTAGACATCTTCCGCTGTCATATGACGCTTATTGTCTTTCTTTTCGAGAATTTCTAAAATCTTAACGCGAGGCAATGTGACCTTCAGCCCAGCCTTTTTCAAATCCAAATTTTCCACTATGATATCCTTTATCGCCATACCGATATTACGGCATGAAATCCAGCTAAATCACCCCTGACAACCACCGTTGGTCAACCAGGCAAGAGAAGCACCATACTAGTAATGAATATTGTAAAACAACCCTCTATGAAAAATAATTTCAAAATCGCCTTATCCCTATTAATTCTAGTACTTAGTGCTGGCTGTTCAATCCATAAAGTGGATATTCAACAAGGGAATATTGTTTCACAGGAAATGATGTTACAGCTAAAAGTGGGAATGCTGCGCAATGAAGTCGAACGTCTGATGGGACGACCAATGATTGTCGACCCATTTCGTCAAAATCGTTGGGATTACGTCCATACATTCAAATCAGGCAAGAGTGGCGAACCACGCAGTCAATACCGCATCACCCTGATCTTTGATGGCGAGCGCCTCAGCAGCATCGACAGCAAAATTCCACCCGAAGGACTGCCTGCACGTTAATCAGCTGGCGCTTTTTCCACTTTACCAGGCGAATCTACGGCAGCCTTAGCGGGCGCCTCTGCTTTAGACGTATCAGCAGCGGCTGCCTTAGCCCGTTTACCTTCGCCCTCTTTCAGGTCACCACCGCCCTTTTTCATCCGCTTACCCTCCGCTGCGCGTTGACGACGTACCTCTTTAGGATCGGCAATCAACGGCCGGTAGATCTCAACCCGGTCCCCCGCGCGCAATACCGTAGCCGCTTTGCTCATCTTGCCAAACAGCCCAAGCTTGTTCACCGCAATATCAATCTCAGGGTAGCTCAGCAGAATACCAGAATGCTTAATGGCATCCGCCACAGTGCCGCCTGCAATGATCATCGTCTTGAGAATCACCTGCTCATGCGGCAGCGCGTAGGCCACTTCTACTTCAATCTTCTCAATACGACTTTCATCTTTTTTCTCAGCCGTCGCTACGGTGCTCACTTCAGGGTCTGCCATAGTTTGTCACCGCACGCTCGCAAAATGCATCCACCAGCGAATTCGCAATCTGGCTAAAGACTGGCCCCAGCGTCATTTCCACTAGTTTATTAGAAAACTCAAATTCCAGGTCCAATGAGATCTTACAGGCCTCATCGCCTAGGCGTTCAAAGCGCCAAAAACCTTCCAGGTGTTTAAATGGCCCTTCCAGCAGGCGCATCTCAATCATTTTACCCGGCTGTAGACGGTTACAGGTCGAAAAGCTCTTATGAATGCCTGCGCGCGCGAGCTCAAGCCGCGCACGCACCTCGTCCTCATCACGACTTAATTCTACCGCGCTTTGACACCACGGTAGAAACTCAGGATACGCCTCGATATCATCCACCAATGCAAACATCTGACTGGCCGAATAACGCACCAGTGCACTTCTATTTATTATTGCCATACCACTACCAATTATCGCTAACTTAACTGTTCAATTAACTTTTCAAGCAATCCGGTGCTTTGCAAAAACACCACCAATACCGCTAACGGCGCCACATATTTCAGCAGAAAATTCCAACCATTAAACGCAAACAGATGCTTAGTGCCCATTTCATGGAATTTTGATTCACGCGACATCGCCCACCCCACAAACAGCGCAATGAACAAGCCGCCCAGCGGTAACATAATATTCGCCGCGAGGAAATCAAGCAACTCGAAAAAGGTCATATCAAACAACTTCACCTCGGCCCACCGGTTAAACGACAACACCGTGCCCATCCCCAGTACCCAGGTCGCGACACCGCAGATGATCGATGCCGTGCGCCGCTTCAGTTTGCCGCTTTCCACCAGCCAGGCCACCGCCGGTTCAATCAACGAGATCGATGAACTCCACGCCGCAAACAGCAGCAGAATGAAAAATAGCGTGCCAAAAAAGAGCCCGCCCGTCATCTGGCCAAATGCCAGTGGCAGTGTCTGAAAGACCAGCCCCGGGCCAGCGCTCGGCTCCAGCCCGTTGGCAAAGACAATCGGAAAGATCGCCATGCCAGCAATCAGGGCCACCACCGTGTCCGCGATCACAATCATGATCGAGGTGCGTGCAATCGAATCTTCACTGCGCATATAAGAGCCATAGACCATAATCGCCCCCATCCCCAGGCTCAGGGTGAAAAAGGCATGCCCCATCGCAATCAACACCCCCTTGCCCGTTAACGCACTAAAATCGGGGGTAAAGAGAAAGGCCAGCCCCTGCATAAAGGCGCCACTGTTCATGGCATAGATGAGCAGAATAATCAGCAGTATAAAGAGCGCAGGCATCAGCAGTATCAGCGCTTTTTCAAGCCCGCCGCGCACCCCGTGCGCCACCATTACCATGGTGACGACAATAAAGAGCGTATGCCACAGCGTCAGTTTAAGCGGGTCACCCAGCAGCTCATCAAAAACAGTTTTCACCTGTCCCGCCGAAGTACCGGTAAAGGTGCCACTGGCCATTTCGATCACGTAATTGATCGCCCAGCCCGCAATCACGCTGTAATAAGAGAGAATCAGAAAACCAGCCAGCACCCCAAACCAGCCCAGTAACTGCCACAATGGACTGCGCCCCGCCTCTTGACTCAGTACCTTCATGGTGTTGATGGGACTCTGGCGGCCACGACGCCCTAACATCACCTCAGCGATCATCACTGGCAGGCCAATCGTCGCAATGCATAATAGATAGACCAGCACAAATGCACCGCCACCATTTTCACCGACGATGTAGGGGAACTTCCAGATATTACCCAGCCCCACCGCCGAGCCGGTCGCCGCGAGTACAAAAACCCAGCGTGACGACCACTGACCATGCATGCTGCTACGTGAATTTGCTGACATTACCACTCCATTGAGTCCCTATCCCACTATTGTGGGCGAAATCACCACATCACTCAACCACAGCGGCCATGGCTGTGTATAATAAGTATGATTAAATAGATGAAAAACCAGCGTTAATCATTCCAGTTATGACCACAAAGAAGAAAAAAAAATCCGGCAGCAATACCATCGCGCTTAATAAGCGCGCACGCCATGACTACTTCATCGAAGAAAAATTCGAGGCTGGACTCGTGCTGCAAGGGTGGGAAGTCAAAAGCATGCGCGACTCACGCGCACAGCTCACCGAGAGCTATGTCTTCCTTAAAAAAGGAGAGGCTTTTATCTCGGGCCTGCATGTCACCCCGCTACACACCGCCTCCACTCACATCAGCCCAGAGAACACCCGTGTGCGCAAGCTGCTACTGCATAGAAAGCAGCTCGACAAGCTCATTGGAGCCGTTGAGCGCAAAGGCTACACCCTCATCGGCACCGCACTCTACTGGAGCCACGGCCTGGTGAAGATTGAAATTGGTCTCGCCAAAGGTAAACAGCAGCACGACAAGCGCGCCAACGAAAAAGACCGCGACTGGCAGCGCGAAAAAGGGCGTATTCTGAGAGGGCGCTAATCTCACCTGTTTTAAACTTGGCAATGAACTTCCTACTGCGTTAAACTGTCTACTGTAGTAATACCTTTTGGGGGTGACCTGGCTTCGACGTGGGTTGCGAAACCTGAGGTGCATGCCGAGGTGCAGAATTCCTCGTTAATCCGTCTGCAAAACCATAGTTGCCAACGAAGACAACTACGCACTAGCTGCTTAAACCCCAGCTTAGTGCCCTCAGCCTGGCGTGTGCTTATGCGCCCAGATCACTGGGGTCGACTCACATAAGATCGCGCTGAAGTACGTCCGGGACGGATGCGTTAAAACTTAACGGAATCGCTGTCTGTTTTCCCTGCCTGTTGGGTAGCTTGCAGTTAAACTAATGAACAGGATAAGCATGTAGAGCCAACGGCAGAGGATTTGCGGACGCGGGTTCGACTCCCGCCACCTCCACCATAAGCAGGTTCAACAAGAGCCTAAATCAACCCGATAGACCAATTAAAACAACGGTTTATCGGGTTTTTTATTGCCTAGAGCTTCCTAAGGCATCCCGTAAAAGCCCCCTTTTTTAGTAGTACCGTTAGTAGTACCATGGCGATACTACAAAAGCGGTACTACTAAAATGGCCAGAATCACTAAACCACTCACTAACACTGAGGTGAAGCAAGCGAAGCCCCAAGGGAAGGTTTACACCCTTTCTGATGGTGGTGGTCTGCAACTGAGAATCAAACCGAATGGCTCTAAGCTGTGGTTGCTGGATTATATGAGGCCATACACTAAGAAACGTACCAGCCTGAGCTTTGGGGCTTATCCTGAAATATCCCTTGCCGAAGCGCGGCAAAAGCGCACCGAGGCCAGAGAGCTACTTGCTCAGGATATTGACCCACAGGAACACCGTGATGATAAGGCACGTGCCCGCGAGCTAGCCCATAGCAACACACTCGAACATATCGCTGCTGATTGGCTGGAGGTTAAAAAAGGCAACATCACCGCCGACCATGCCACTGATACATGGCGCTCTTTAAAGCTGTATATATTCCCTTCGCTTGGCAAAATACCGATCCATAAGATTACCGCCATCAAAGCAATTGAAACGATCAAGCCAGTAGCGGCAAAAGGTAGCCTAGAAACCGTTAAGCGACTCTGCCAACGCCTGAATGAGATCATGATTCACGCGGTGAACGCTGGCATTATTGAGATCAATCCGCTGGCTGGGATTAGCAAGGCATTCAAGAACCCAACTAAGCAGCATCTACCCACCCTTAAACCCGAAGAACTCCCTATGTTGTCACATGCGTTATCTATGGCCAGTATCAAGCTCACCACGCGCTTTTTGATTGAATGGCAACTTCATACCATGGTGCGACCAAGTGAGGCCGCTGGTACTCGCTGGGATGAGATCGACCTGAACCAAGGGTTATGGAATATCCCACCTGAACGGATGAAGAAGAAAAAAGCGCACGTAGTGCCACTCACTAGGCAGTACTTGGCGTTGCTAGATATGCTAAAACCTATTAGTGGACGTAGTGAGTTTGTTTTCCCCTCGGATAGAGATCCGAAAAAACACGCGAACCCACAAACCGCCAACACCGCATTAAAACGGATGGGGTTTGATAAACAACTGGTAGCCCACGGCATGAGGGCATTAGCCAGCACCATTTTAAATGAAGAAGGGTTTGATGGTGATGTGATTGAAGCGGCGCTTGCCCATACCGGCAAAAACGAAGTGCGTAATGCCTATAATCGGGCAAGTTATATTGAGCGTAGAAAGCCTGTGATGAAGTGGTGGAGTGAGCATATTGAAGAGGCCGCCATGGGTAATATGAGTTTGACTGGGAAGAAGGGGCTTAAATTAGTTAGCATGTAATGTACCCAGCGAGCATTGAAATTTAAGTTGCCATACGATGTTATCTATTGTTTAAAGCAAGCATTAAGATTCACCACCTGCCATTGACTAATGCATTTTCAAAATAATTCGAAAAAATAATTTATAGTCAGATATATATTCAAGAGGCTTATAACATGGCGAAAATTGAAGGGTTTCGAGTAAGAAACTACAGATCACTAAAGGATGTCACTCTAGGTCGCTTGTGGAACCAACGAACCGCCCATCCACTTACACCTTTGACAGTAGTAATAGGAAAAAATGGCGCGGGCAAAAGCTCACTATTTGATGCTTTTGGTTTTTTAGCTGATTGTTTGAAATTTGGGGTCGAAGAGGCCTGCGATGCTCATGGTCGAGGCGGGTTTGAAAAAGTTCGCACACAAGGGCAAGAAGGGCCGATTGAATTCGATATTTATTACAAAGAAGATGGAAATGCGAGACCTATTACCTATGAACTTTCTATTGATGTCGAAAAATCAGGCCGCCCATTTGTATTAAAGGAACGTCTTCGACAAAGGCGAAAAGGGCAAACGCGAGGATGGCCTTTTTCATTTCTCATGCTAAATAATGGTAAAGGCGTAGTGTGGAAAGGCGACCAAAGCGGGACTCAAGTTGATGAAGAACGTGTGCCATTTGATATTATTGACTTAATCAAACGTATCGAGGAAAAGAAATCAGATGAAGAATCTAAAGAGACTGAGGTTATTGAACTTGAAGACAAACGTAAACTAGGTATCGCCACGCTTGGATCATTAAAACAACACCCAAGAGTTTCCACATTTCGAAAATTCATCGAAGGATGGTATCTAAGTTATTTTACCCCTGATGCAGCAAGGAGTCTGCCTCTTGCTGGCCCACAAAAACATCTCAATATCCATGGTGATAATCTTGGCAATGTTGTTCAGTTTATGGAACGCGAACATCCCAAACGATTCAAATCGATCCTGAATCGAATTTCTGAAAAAATCCCAGGAATAGAAAAAATTGATACGGAAAGAACAAATGATGGCCGTTTACTTCTCCGATTTAATGACAAAGGATTTCTTGATCCATTTTATTCTCAACAAATGTCAGATGGCACTCTGAAAGTTTTTGCTTATCTACTGCTGCTCGAAGACCCCAATCCTCCACCATTCTTATGCATCGAAGAACCTGAAAATGGCTTGTATCATAAATTGCTAGAGTCCTTAGCTCGTGAATTCAGAGATCACGCCACTGGTCGAAAAGGTGGCTCACAAGTTTTCATTACAACACATCAGCCATATTTAGTAGATTCACTTGAACCCGATGAAGTTTGGGTTTTGGAAAAGGATACTGATGGTTTCTCCGTTATTAGAAGAGCAAGTGATGACCCGATCGTAGTAAACATGGTGGCAGAAGGGTTACCACTTGGTGGTCTTTGGTATAGTGATTATCTTGACGGGGAGTAATTCAATGCACTTTGAAATACTGGTTGAAGACCTCTCGGGAAAAAAGACGATTGACTTACTTATTCCTAAAATTATTGGAAATGACAGTGAACACACATTTACTGTCCACTCATACAAGGGGATTGGAAGAATACCTAAAAAAATCGGGAACAGCGGCGATGCAAGAAAACGCATCCTACTTTCTCAACTTCCTAAGCTATTAAGCGGCTATGGAAATGCATTTAATAGTTATCCAGTTGGTTACCGTGCAGCCGTAATACTGGTTTGCGATTTAGATAACAAGTGTTTAAAAAGTTTCCGCCAAGAGTTGCTTGGGGTTTTAAACGCTTGTAATCCAAAACCTGAAACACAATTCTGCATTTCAGTAGAAGAAGGAGAGGCTTGGTTTTTGGGGGATATTCCAGCCATCAAAGCAGCCTACCCAAAAGCCAACAACAATATACTAAAGAATTATATTAACGATTCGATTTGTGGCACATGGGAGCTTTTAGCTGATGCTATTTTTCTTGGAGGATCAGAAGCACTTAAAACCAAGGGGTGGCAAACAACTGGATCAGAAAAATCAGCATGGGCTGAAAATATAACCCCATATATGAATGTTGAAAATAATTCATCCATTAGTTTCTGTTATTTTCGAGATAAAATACGCGAATTATCAGATAACCCACCTAATGACGAAACTAATTAAGCACATCCACATACGTCGCCTCAAACAGCTCAACAAATGTGAATCCTACCACTACATGCCATTTTTCATTTCACGCGCCACAGCCTTTGCAATCGCTTCAGTATCGATAGATTGATTAGCTACCTCACGCGGCACCCCCAATTGCTGAATAATCTCGCCTTGCCGCTTTGGCTGAACCTCCCCATAACTAAAAAAGGTAGTCAACACCCCGCTATGCCCCATATTTTGGCTCCACGCCTTAAATGCTTCTGGTGATTGGCATACCTTTTCATCCAATTCCACCAGCGTATTCCGGAAACTATGCGGGTTAAAATATTGAATCCCAGCAGATTCAAACGCATCTTTGAAGATAGCGCGAATCGGTGATGCAGTACTCCAGTGCTCTTTTTTGATGCCTGAAGCCTGAAAAGTATGATTCTCACCTTGCGTTACCTCTGTTTTGGGAAATAAAGGGTCATCATTACCCCATAGCAAATCATTTTTCAGATAAAGCACCCAATCACGCACGATTTGATGAATCTCATCACCCACAGGGAAAAAGTAAGTGATGAATGTTTTGCTGTTCTTGGTTTTCACCTCTCTGGCATCCTGAAACACACTACCCGCCTCAAGATCAATATGTTTGAGCTTCATCGAAGCAATGGCGCTATCCCTTGCCCCGGTTAACAGGGTGAAGGCGATCAGGCAGCGGTTACGCCGCTCTAACACCGTATCTGAGGACATCGCCCCAATGACGTGTTTAATCTGCTCGATGGTCGGAACGGGCTTCATACGCGGCGCAGTCGCTACCCGAGCATCTTTTTCAGAGAGATTAAAATACTCAGCATCAGAATAATTGATTCGGGATTTATAACCCGTCTGCATAGAGAGCCATTGAAAAAATGCCTTCAGGTGGCGAAGCGTTGAATTCATCGTCGCCTTACTCAGTTTCTTACCTGTTTGCTGGTTTTCCTGATTGGCTAGATGCTTCTTAAAGGCCACCGCTTGTGCAAAGTGGAATGCCTTAAAATCACGGAATTTGTTATAATCCTCAAACCGTTTCAACGCCTTTGCAATCGCATCAATCGAAGCCTCATTCTGGCGCTTCGCCTCCTTCATAAAAGTGAAGTATTTGCGCTTGATTCGCTCATTATCTGAGTTGTGTTTTTTCATCTCTCAACCTCATTCATTAAAGTCACTGTTTAGGAGGGGTTCATCACTCTTGTTTATGTGCTTTAGTGCTATCGGTATCGTGATGTCTAATTTATCGTTCAACCCCTCCAATTTGGCTAAACTAAAATACTTATTCATTGATGTTTCACACCCTGAACAGAGCGCCATTAAGCACCCCCTTGTGGACGTTTGAGGCTCATAGTCAGCCATACTACCAGCCGCAGATTGAGGCCTTCTACAGCGCATACAGTAGAACTCCCACGGCTTGCATTTCTGTTTATGCGCTGTCTTTTTATTACGAATAAATTCCCGTAACACGCTACCTAAAATAAGCATCGGTTTTTTGTCATCGCAGATATTGAGACCATTTTTCACCCATGCTCGCACCGTGTTTTTATGCACACCAAATAAACCAGCCACCTCTTCCACCGTGCAATTTCGATGGATTTTGGCAAGATTGGGATTGATGCCTTTTCTCACGACTACACCCCACGACTATCTTCAATCTTTTCTGTTAACCAGAGATTGATTTCCTCTTCTACCCAGCCAACCGCTCTTCCTCCCAAAGAAATGGGCGAAGGAAATTCATTTTTAGAAACACGCAAGTAAATGGTGCTACGTGATAAGCCGGTAAGCTCTTTTACAGCGGGAAGCCTTAGAATTCTATATTGCATTTTGAAACCTCGTGAACGCTTAATGGATAATGTAAAAGCGAGGTTATCTGTGCGATTTTTTACGTGAGTAGGTTTGTTCCGCCTACTGAGATCAACGAAATCACTATAAAACTAGATTATTTCAAGAATAGCGGATTTAATCCGGGGAAAAGAGCCGAACACACTAAAAGGATAAGTGCATATAAAAAAATGAGTTAAAACATGGGGAAGTAGGCGGAAATTTTGCGCCTAACTATTTTCATTTCATCTTTCGATAAATGGTTGATGCCTCTGCACCCTGAGCTATATTCATGGTTGCTATCTTCTTAGAAATACCTCTAGCGCTCATATCTGGTTGCTGACGCTTCATGCGAGCATATTCATCACGCCAATTTTGGTGCTTTGCTTCAGTCTTTAGTTTTCTAGCTTCGCGGATTGATGTCGAAGGAATGTATTCTTTACCCTGTCGTAATGGAGCAGCAACCAACATTTCATTAATACGTGAACGATCAATCACCAATGATTCACCCTCAAAATACAAAAGCTCATTGAGTTGCACTGTTTGCTGGTTAAGCTCAAGCAACATGGATTTAATATTTAAGCTTACCCAATGCCGACCGTTTTTACTGGCAAGCATACCGAGAGGGATATTATCCTGAGATTTTGTTTTATTAGGCGTGATATCCAAATCCAACAACCCAGCAACCACCTTTGCCAACTGCTTGGCGCTGGTTTTCCATTGCTGTAACGAATCCAAATCGATGTTGATTCGTCCCATTTCTTCCTGCATATCAATATCATTACAGATAACAAAGGCGCGGGGTGTTGGTGACTCTGGACTGGTATAGATACGAACATTCATAAAGCAGGCATTAGGGCATTCAGGGCATTGAATCGATTCCGCCTGTGAAGCCTTCGCAAGCAGCCCAGCCGCCAATCGCTTTAACAGGTTATCAGGCCATTGCTGGACTTTATGCCAGCTAATCAGCACATGCTTATCCGTGCGAGCAATGCGCGCTAACAACTCCACTAACACGGTGTTATATGAAATGGTGGTCACTTCGACATTGCACCGGGTTCGATGCCAGAGAGCGCAAGCATTTCACGAATCACGCCGTCTTGGCCATCATAACCAAGTGCACAACCATGAGGCGGCGTGATATTAAAAGCCCGATCACTTTCGCACCTCTCGGCCGTGGCCTCAAATGAGACGCTAACGCCTACTTGAGTGATGCGGTAGGGCGGTAATTCAAGATCACCTAGCAGATCGTATACCGCTTGAGCATTGCCTTTTATCTCTGCCTTTAAGGTAATCTGCCTATTTTCCTCATGCGCTAGTTTTCAGCGTAGATGCGTAACCACGATACCGCTGATTTTGGAATTAAACGGCTTTGTAAACTCAAACTTGGTATCGTCCAGCGAATCGACGTTATAGGCTGGCTTATGAAATGCCCCACCGGGCAGGGTCTCCAGCTTTAAAATAGTGTGAGCAAATAACCTTTGCAGAACGGGTATTACTTTAGTGTTTTTAGGTGCGCAAATATCTAATGAATGTTTATCTTCACAATAGACAAAGATAATTTCGAATGCCGGATGGCGTGTGCGTGTTTCTAGTGTATTGCTTATCCATTCAACTGTAGATTGGGCGAATCCTTCGGGATAAGCAAAGAAATACTCCTTATTGCCTCTTCGGTAAACATCGACCTTACAATTCCGTCCTTTTCCCTCTTTGGTATGAAAATAGTTGCTAATCGCGTCCGCTAGTTCATCAGTATCATTTTCTTCAACACAGGGTGCCGCTGGTGGAATATCAATACGCTTCCTCCAAAACGAAGGGCTGATACTATCGGCATGTAGAAACATGCTAGCACCGAGCCAATAACTCTTCTTTTCCAGAAATGCCCACATCACCTTTGAGTGAAGGCCTTTAATTTCAGCTATTATCGATGCAAACGAGTCATTTTTTTCATGAAAGCGTGCTTCATCCACTAAGGCTTTTACACCGCCGTCAAAGGCAAGCGCGTTGATATCCTGAAAATCGGCCTCAACCCGTGACCGTTGATTTTCTGGTAACGTTAGGAACGCCTGAAAAATAGCCCCTGAATCACTTTCCTTTAATTCACTAAGATTAATACCTAGTGATATGCCCACTGATTCAAAGTATCGAGCCAAATCAACATTTGGCATCTTCCTAAAAAACTGCTCATGTGAATATTGAACGGCCACTCTCCCTGAATATAAATAATCCCCTACATTATATATTCTTAAGACGCCATGCCAAAGGCAACATTAGATCAAATCGCCCAGAATCACAGCACATTACGACTGGACTCCCCAAAAAGCCCAACGAACGAACCTCATTTCCTGAAATAAATACAATTCACTCTCTAACTTGATGTAAAATCAGCACTGCGGGCCGTATGGCTCGCCGGAGCTTCAAAACTCCGCGTAAAGCGGTTGGTATTGCCGTTATTAATGCCGCCTTTCGACCTGTTATGGCCGGGAGGTGGCGGTGTATGTCCAGGACTCCGGTCTAAAGGCCGTCACGGTCGTCTTTACGCGACTTTTGAACTCCCGGCCGCCATTAATTTGGTGGCTTTGTTTTTATCCAAAACAGGGAGAATCAGCCATGCCAGATCAATCCAGTAGCGGCGATCAAGAGAGAGAAGCACCTGATCAGGATTTGCTTTATACAAATCCCCTGCTTAGCAATGACGCTCAATCAGATGGGGTACGTGCTGTTTTAGCGCTACTGACACACCTTGATTTGAACGATTCCGCTCTAGGGAATGAAGGTAGCTATGGCCTCATCCTGATTCATGAGTGGTTACGTCGCTCCATGGCATACGCTGACCATAAAAACAGGCTACCCCGTTAACAGGCTTTTCCGGTCTCTAAATTTATAAATAGAGCAGTGACTTTTATTTTTGGTAGTACTGGTAGTAGTACTGCGAAAAACTGAACCGGTCTATTTTATTAAATAACAATGAGTTAGATATAGAATTCAGTTCCCGCCACCCCATAAGCAGGTTCGATAAGAGCCTAAACCAACCCGGTTAGCCACTTAACAAGGCTCTCCGGGTTTTTTATTGCCTAGAGTATCCTAAGCACTAGACAATCCTAGGAATGCTGGTAGTACAGACTCATACCACCAAAAGCTGTACCACCAAAATGCCGATAAAAACCAAACCACTGACCAATACAGAAGTGAAAAAAGCAAAACCTCAATCGAAGCTTTACAAGCTATATTCCTGGTTCCCTCACCCCCCGTGGGAACCCATACCACACCTTATTCCCATTCCCATTCCCATTCCCATTCCCAAAATGATAACTGGGTTTATTTATTACCGCGCCCCTTTTCCAAATCGATTGAAATAGAACCATTACACGTTGGGTACGCCTTGCAGCCCCAAAACGCCTTACCGCTTTCGCGGCCCATTTTTTTTATCATTTCACCATCACACTTTGGACAAGTGTGGCGCATATCTACCGACTTCTCTATTGCCACAGTGCACTCGCATTTAGGGAAGCCACTACAACCCCAAAACTGATTCCCAGTATTCTTGCCTTTCCTAGCTGTGCGCAGCATCATCGCTTTGCCACACTTGGGACAGTCCGGTGCAGTTTCTGCGGCACTTTCGTGTGGGCTGGCCGCTTCTTTAAGTCCGAGTTTGGCAAGATAGTCAATGGACGCAGGTTTATGATGCAGGGCTAAGACTTCGGCAAACCTCTTTAAGCCAACGGAAGGGAGTGTCCTAGCAAGGTTACTAAATACCGAGCCAAAGGTATTACCACTGTTATCATCTTTAAAGCGCTCCAAAAACCGATCTGACTTCATCACCATGCTACAGTCATAGGTGCCTTTACTCGGTTTAGTTAGACGGGATTTGGGCGAGATAAGTACAATATTCTTAAACTCAGGCGTGAGTGTGCGTGACAATCGTTTGGGTAGCAGATCACACTTTTGTAAAAAGTGCCTAAGCAGAGAGATATGTCGTTCGTTTTGCGTAATCGGCGAGGGAATATCAAAAGGCTTGTTATTATAAAAATAACAAAATGCCCCCTCCTCAGAGATCGAAACACCAGAGGCAAAGTTCTTTGTCTCAATAACATAAATATCCAACATCCGACTAATCAATAAATGATCAATCTGTGCCACATCTCCTTCGTGTTCGATTCGTAGATCGTGGATTAACGCCCAATCCTCACTTCTACGAAAATCAAAATCCAGATAATAGGCGGAAGTCTCTTCCCCTTTATTCCCAGAACGAAGGCTCTTTAACTCCCGTTCAATCGCGCTCTTTTTTTCTTTCGGGAAGTCACGTTCGAGCAGATCCGACAAAAAATCCACCTGAGCTTGTTGGTCATCTTTACTTTTTATAATCATCGAAGATCACTTACCCCGGTACCTGTTCGGCTAAGCAATCAGCCAATTGTACTTGGGTGGTTTGTGCAGTGTTAATGCAGTTTTTTAGAGTGTCGCAGAAGGTCATGAGTTCATCGGCTTTGGCGACTATACGGTGTTGTTCGGCTAAAGGAGGAATGGCAATGGGAACACCCTTTTCCCTCTGGAGCACATAACATGCAAATTTCTTTTTGTTGCGTGACGAGAAATTGTCGCGCACGATGACAGGCTCTGGGATAAGAGTCACTTCCCAACGAAGCTGGGTCAGCTTCATCCCAGCCTACCTTAACAATTGCAGGGATGAATTTAGCCTTGATGTCAGGTTCGCTGAGTTCTTTTTTCTCTTTGCTGTCCATTACATTCGATCCCACACACAGAGCCAATCAGCATAAGAATCATCCGTGAAAGAACGCGAGAACCCGCAACTGCATGATTCCTCCCCCCCCCCTCTCCTGTCTGCCATTGTGGCCAACTAACCTACTGGGATCAATGTAAATTATTCACAAAGGAACATAAAGTCAGACAAACAGAATCAAACAGGCCACAAGCGCTATGTCTGAGGGCGCTTCTCAATACTACACAGTGGATGACACGGAACCCCATCAGGGCTTTTGCGGACGCTGCAAGCGGCTCATAGCCGACCGAGTAGTATGTCCACCAGGTATAGGTTGTCTCGCTGAGGCCATGCGATAACACCAGCATAAATATGGCACCATCCAGACCACTTGCAAACGTTGGGCTTCTGGGATCTGTGCATTTTCAAGTTTACTTAAGCAAGCTCGAATATGAGAACTGCTCACATGGACTTGATGGGTCTCTGGCTTTAATACCGTTACGAATTGAGTAATTCATGCCAACACCCACTTCAGATATAGCTCTCGCTAATTCTAGCCTTGGATATATCATCGTAAGCCAATCCAAGTGAAATCGCCCGTTCGCCTCAGTATTGGCAATCAAACGATTACCCTCTTCGTCCTTTTGATTAGAGCGTTTCATAAACTCTTCCGTGTTCTCAGAAAAGTCATCGCTGGTTGAGCTGGCCTTCACTTCGGTCTCGGTGATGCAGTTGGGGAACAGCTCTCGGATGCGGGCGATGTTCTCCTCGGTGAGGTTGGGCGAGTACTTTTTTAGTTTATCCATGACAGTCTCTTTTTTTCAGCATGGGCTTACAGCCCGGCGGCGTTAAAACTGTCGGTTACTTTTTTTCGGCGCGTCTGCATCAGTTGCTCGATGGCGGCGATGCAGGCGCGGGCCTGTTCCGTGTGTTGAAATTCCTGGGCAACAATGGGTGCGTGTTGTTGTAGTGCGGCGGCGGTTTTGTCCAGGGTCTGTTTGAGCAGTTTAAAACCGATGCCACAGTCATCAGCTAGTTGTTGCCAACTGCGGGCGATGATCCACTGAGGCCGGTCTTCGCCGCCAATCTTCATGGCGGGGCGTTCGCTTAGGCCAGGGTAGATAGTGGTGCTCAGCAGATCATAAAACGGCGCTAATTTAGGGCCTTTGGCGGTGAGCAACAACGAAATATTTTTGCCGTGGGCATCGGCATTACCAATGAGGTAGTTGAAGGCCATCCAGTTAAGCAGTTGGCGCAGATCAATCACTGGCTGGATGCTCTGTTTGCGTATCAGCTCAAAACAGTCGGCCAGACTGGGGCCACCCTCTTTTTCATATTTGATGTCGGGCAGTATGGCCAGTGCCTGGCAGAAGTCTTCCTGATGCAGGCGCTGGATCGCCTCGGCTGGCGAGCTGCACTGGCGGTCATAACGGCTGACCAGGTAGAGCCATTGGCCGCGATTTTCCAGTAGGCTCACCTGCGGTACATTTAATCCAATGGCAGCGGCCAGACGCATACAGTAGGCTTCGTTAAAGATACTATCAGGGTAGTGGCTTATCGCCGGTTTAAGAATGTGGTTGCTGGCGGCATTGCCTTTCGGCAGGCTGATTTGCTTGCCATCAAAATAGACCGGTAGTTTATTTTGCACCCCGGCGAGGGATAGACGCAGCTCCCCTTCCCCTACCAGCATGGGCTGTTCTGGCAGTCGTTGAATCAGCAGCTGTAGTTCTGCCTCATCCAGCGGTTGATAACGACCGGGCTCGCTGGATGGTAATTGATCTTCGGGATAGAGGCTAACGGCACCAGCGCATTCACCACCGATGGCTTCCAACAGGGCATAGTCGTTTTTAGCGGAGAGGCCAAGCTTGCGGGCGATGGCATCGCGCAATTGGGCTTCAGGCAACAGGTTGGTGAAAAAAGGCCGGGCACTATCGTCGGTATAGGTTGCTTCCTGTAAGGGTAATGAGAGCGACAGTGGTAACGCATGTTCAGCACTCAGCCATGCGGTATCGTATTGAAAGCGGAAGCGACGCTGGTTATCGAGGCTCAGTCGACCAACCGGTGTCTGATTAAGGTAGACAACCAGGGGCATTACTCAGTCTTGCCATTGCGGTTGTTTTTCCAGCCACGGGACTGAAGGTGTAATTCAAGACCAAGGGATTGGATCACGACAAGCACTTTGCCTAATTCGGCAGTGGCTTTGCCATTTTCGAGATCGGAGATAAAGCGGGTGCCAACGCCACACAGCGCAGCGAACTCGGCCTGGGTAGCGCCCTGCTCTTTTCTGGAGGCACGGACAATGTCACCAATATCTTGTGTCAGCTTGATATTCCCGTACGGTACTTCTTTATTCGATTTCATGCTGCCTCAGTCAAATTATTCCCGCTCGGTAACTATAGTGACCGCAATCGCATTAAGCAAGGGCTTTAGTCCCGCTCGGGAATCAATCCTTAATTGCAGCCCTGCTAAGGCCTGTTTGTGTTGGCGCAACAGGTTGTTAAGCTCGAACTTACGATTAAATTGCTTCTCTTTATTCATCTGCCCATCCTATTTGTTACAGGCGCTTTGCCATGGGGCTCTTCTCAAGAGAGCACATTCGATTATTTATACGCAATAAAAAGATATGTATAGAGACCTTTGCACGGGAACTAGTTTTCGTCCCAGCAAGGCATAAATGACCGAAAAAAAAGGAGTTTACACGTAGCAAATGATTTTTTTGAGATCATTTATAACGCAGCTGGAGCGGAAAATAGACTCGTGCAAAGGTCTCGTATAGTTTGACGAACCAGCCGGTGCTACCAACCGCTTATATGCTTACTGGTAAGCAGGCAACTCTTTTGATAACTTGGCTAACAGCGCATCAAAAGGCGATGCGAAGTGAATATGGGAATCCTCTTGCCCTTCATAATAACCTCGATTGGCTTCAAGTTGCTTCAGGCCAATCTCATCAAATTGCGCCTTTATACTGTGAGCATCAGCGACCTCTTGCCCATAGAGCGTGATTACCCAGCGATTTAGCAACTCAATTTTCTCATCGATGTTATGCCCATCAGCATGCAGGCCGTGATGTGCCCATAGATGCTCAAGCACTTTTTTATCAGGCACGTCCATCCATGGCTGATCTTCTTTTTCCAAGGCACGAATCTCTTTTACGGTTTTTCGCTTACGTTGAATCAACGCCCATCGATGCGCCAGGTACATCACTGGCATGGCTGCCACCAACAAAAAAACGAATGAAAGCGCTACTGGTAACAACGCAACCTGTTTTATGCGGCGACGATAGCTTACCTCCCATTTAACACCGCCGGTAAACCCTTTCAAAGGGCTATCAAAGGAGCACCCATCGCTTAGCCTTCGCCTGGCAGATCCTAGATGGGCTTGATGCGACTGAACGATGCAGGTGCGCTCTTTATCTTTCACTACAACTCCCCCGCCATATGATCAGGTATCCTCATAGCCGGGTGTAACCCCGTCATCAGCGCCAGATACTCCTCATGCGCCGGCCCAATGAAGCCATGCCTTAACAGGAAATCAATCATCACCAAATTGCAGTTGGGCTTGAAATCGTCCGTTTCCAGTACGATACGCATAACCTGCTCAATCGGCAGCAGCTGAAAACTGTCCACCTCGCCATCCGTGCAGCGAGGCACAAAGTCATGCGGTAACTCAAGGTCATAACAGTAGAGCGTGTCGTATTTGAAGCCCTGTTCTGTATCGACGTTATAACTGACTGCGCCGACTGGAATCGCGAGCCTCGCAAGCACATCACCAATGCCCGCCTCTTCTCGGCACTCTTTGTGAAGGTTACGCTCAAGCGATATTCCAACAGGTAACCCACCGGCTACCAGGTGATCTAACTTTCCGGGAAAAGTCCCTTTGTCCGCAGCGCGCTGTCCAAGCCACATATGCATACCATCACGCTTGCGCACAAAGCCATTGAGGTGCTGACCAAAGGCCCGTATGCCAAACAATGCGGATGCACTGCGGTCTATCTCGAACAGCGCCTCTTCCCGTCGGTTGGCTGTCACGGCGTACATCTCGTCTAATAAATAGGGCAGATAGAGGTGTTCGCCACAGGCTAATAACTCTCGTAACACGGCATCAATGGCAGATGAACGCGGCTCATAGCCCTGAAGTTTCTCGTGCAACGATACAGCGCATTTACTCACGTCAAAGACATCAGGCCAATCCGCCAACCGTTTTTCAAAGGCGTGACGAAAGCGTCCTACTAGCTCGCCATCCACCACAAACGGCACATAGTCATGAGGGTTATGCTTGTTACAGCGCTGGATGTGTCTTATAAGTTTCATCATTACCTGGGCGACGAGTCATTAGCCATCTTTAATAGATCAAATACAATTCGCGAAAAGTTAGACGCCTTAGCTGGATCAGACAACAACTGCATCATCTGATTTTGATGTGCATCGCTGCTATCCATTACCGCATCATCAACTGCTTTAGAAAAGTCACCCAACAATGCCTGCTCGGGCGTGTTGTTAGCGATCTGTTTCATCACGAGTTCATTTTCGCCTATTTTATCTCTTATCGTGTAGGCGTAATTAACGAGATCCTTCTCTGTCAGTTGATCGGTGATAAACAGTTCATTCAGGCGATTGATGATCTGCGATAGCAACTCTTCTTTTTTATCCTTAGCTTTTGCCGTACCGAGTCCTTCACCTGGGGTAAGGTATTCACCCGCATCTTCTTTTAGATTAATATCCTGCTGGCGGATCTTTGCAAGACGATAGTGACTGAGCACCACGCTATCCAGGTCAATCTCTTCTTCATCGATGATCGATTCACGTAGCATTGGCCGCAGGTTACGTGCATAGAGACTGAGCTTTTCCAGGTCTTTGTTATCATAATCGACAATCTGTGAGATAAACTCGTAAAAACGAACAAAAGTACCCAGATCTTTTTTGAAGATCTCCAGTGCATCCTTTTCTTGCTTACACGCTTTAAAACTATTCTCTGCATTAGCGATCAACACCGCATCACCCGTCGCCTTGGTGCGTTCAAACATCTCTTTAGCTTTTCTGAATTCATCAATCGTAGATTTATAGCGAATCTTCCAACGCTCTACCGCCGGTTTGCAGATATTGGCAATGGCGGCATTGCTTTTGTTCTTAACAAAAAATGCCGCGCAAAACTGCTCTACTTCGTGCCACATAAAAATACCCGAGGCGCGCAGCTTGTCGAACAAGTCAAAAATCAGATCGGGGTTGGATACATCCGCTAGCTCGGCGGTCTGATAATAAGGCTGGAATGAGGACAGAATCTCATCCGGCTCATTAAAAAAGTCCAATACAAAGGTGCCGGTCTCAGCCTTGCTCGGATAGGTTCTGTTCAGGCGTGACAAGGTCTGCACACACTCCACCCCTCCCAGTTTTTTATCCACATACATCGCGCATAGCTTGGGCTGGTCGAAACCGGTCTGGAATTTATTGGCAACGATCATCACCTGATAGTCGTCAGAGTCAAAGGCTTTGCGCAGATCACGTCCTTTCAGATTGAGGTTCATATTGCCCTCGGTAAACGTCTTATCCAACAAGCCTTCAACGCCAGGGTCTTTGTTGTTAAACGCCACCTCACCAGAGAACCCCACCATGACGTGAATCTTTCGATAGCCTGGCTTGTTTAAATTTTGTGCAATGTATTTATCAAAGCCTAACTTGTAGCGTACCGCCTCTTTGCGCGAGCTGGTCACCACCATCGCCTTGGCCTGTCCATTTAGCAGCCCCATCACATTATTTTTAAAGTGCTCGATGATCACCTGTACCTTTTGCGCGATGTTGTAGTCATGCAGACGCACCCACTGATTGAGTTTTACCTTCGCCTTTTTGCTCTCAACCGCTTCGTCAGCATCTGCCATCTTCAATGCGAGATGATAGGCCACCTTGTAATTGGTGTAGTTCTTCAACACATCGAGAATAAAACCCTCTTCAATCGCCTGGCGCATACTGTAGACATGATAGGCCTCGGGCTTATTGGTTTTAGAGGCAGGCTCGGCAGGGTTGGGTAGGCGGCCAAACAGTTCCAGTGTTTTAGTCTTGGGTGTCGCGGTAAAGGCAAAATAACTGAGGTTAGGCGAGACACGACGCGAGGCAACGGCGGCATCCAGAATATCTTCACTGCTCAACTCATCATCGCCCTTATCATCCATGGTCAGCACCTCTTTCAGCTGACGTGCGGTAGAGCCGGTCTGCGAAGAGTGCGCCTCATCGGCGATAATGGCGTAGTGGCGCTCTTTCAGTGACCCACTATTTTCAATCGCCTTTAACACATAGGGAAAGGTTTGAATGGTGACGATGATAATCGGTTGCGAGCCTTCCAGCGCAGCGGCCAGTTTTTCAGACTTGGAGCCGTCACCCTCATTGCGATTGATACGCCCCACCACCCCGTCCGTATGTTCAAACTGGAAGATGGTCTCCTGTAACTGATCATCCAGCACCGTTCTGTCGGTAATGATAATCACCGAATCAAACTGCTTATTACCCTCGGCATCATAGAGTGATGACAATTGATGCGCCGTCCACGCAATGGAGTTAGATTTACCAGACCCGGCACTGTGTTGAATCAGATATTTATGGCCCGGCCCTTCGCGACGGGCATCGCTCACCAGTCTGTTCACCACATCCCACTGATGATAACGCGGAAAGATCAGCGTCTCTTTTTTAGACTTAAACCCCTCCCAGCTCTCTTCATCTTCAATCTGGAGATGGACAAAACGGGCAAGAATGTTAAGCAGGTTATCCGGTAGCAACACCTCATTCCACAAATAGTCGGTGGCGTATTGATTCACATCTTGCGGGACATCATTGCCCGCTCCGCCTTCTTTGGTACCTTTGTTAAACGGTAAGAAGCGAGTGCTCGCGCCCTCCAGCCGTGTCGCCATATAGACCTCATATTGGCTCACCGCAAAATGGACCAGCGCACCACGCTTAAAGGTCAGCAGTGGTTCCGGCTTTTTGGTAATCGGGTCGATCGGTAGACGCGTCGTTTTGTATTGTTTAATCGCATTCTCAACCGCCTGTTTAAATTCCGACTTCAACTCCAGCGTCACCACCGGCAGGCCGTTCACAAACAACACCAGATCGATGCGCCATTTTTTAGCGCGGATGCCAGTTTCGGCTTCGTGTTCATCGGTCGGCTGTATATCATAAGATCAGGGGCTGTAAACGAGTTCTGGCACCACCCGCAGGCGATTCTTCTGATAACGCGCCAACGTATCCGGATTGAGATCGTGCTCGGGTTTAAACTGGCACAGGCTAAAACGGGTGCCGCGATCACGCAGTTCATGGCGCAACACACCCAGCGTACCAAAGGTACGTAGCTCTTTGTTGGCCGCATTCGGGTCGGCCTTGTTCAGCTGAGTAGCAACACGTTCGAGAAACTTATTCTCAGGATCATTCGGATAGAGCTTACAGAACTTCTGCCACTGCGCATCCTGTGTCTCTTTAACAAAACCCAGTAGATCCTCTGAGTACAGTGCCAGTTCACGGTTGTAGTTTTCAGGTTTCCCCAATAGCCAGCCATTGGCGACTAACTGGCGGATCATGTCGTTTTGAAAAGTAAACTCGTTGGCCTTACTACTCATCGTGAACTTCCTTACGGTTTATCTCATCTTCCAATAACTGTAACGACTGCATAATCTGCTCAAAGGTAGGCACCTCACCAAAGATCATGTCACGCATAGCCCGATAATCAGCTGCAACAGCAGCCAACACATTCCCCGCTGGCACCAGGCGTAAAGTGCCGCGCACTGCCAGCTCATAATGCGCCCAGCCTCTAGGATAAAACCGTTGCTTAAACGTCACCACATCAGCCAGCAGTTCATCCGCCGCCAACGCTCTCGTCTTTACATCCGTACAAGCCATTTGAGCCAGATCATAATAATGGCGGAAATATCTTGGCGGCAGCGGCCTATCATCAGGTCGATAAGTCTCAACATGTAAAATGGTCGCCTTCTCCCAAAAGGTACGTTCTGCCTGTATCACCTGTACAGCGCAGTGCGTTGAATCAAACAGATCAGGAAAAGCCTCAGCGGCATAACTACAGATTTGAGCCCGCTGATTGGGCAGCCATGAAGCCAACGGGCCTATTTCAAGCCGCACTTCTGGGCGCAGGTAGTCATCAGCAAAGGCGGCAGGGTAATAAAGATTAATCACATCACGGTCAACATCATCTAGCTCACAACGACAAACATCGCCAACCACCTCATTCATGCGCGTTAGCAATTCACCGGCAATATAATGCTCAGCCGCCGCTGTCATTTTCTTATTCAACTGCGCCTGCTGGGTTTTACTCCGTTCGGCCATCGGCGCGCCTGCCGTCAGTGCATGCCAGTTCAGCACCAGATCAACATCTTCAGAGAAACGTTCAATCAACCCATATGCCTTAGAGAGACTCGTGCCACCCTTGAACATCAGTAGATTTTTTAACACCTCATCATTAAACAATCGACCCAACAACCAGGTGACCCAAAAATCTTTCTCAACAATCGCAGGTGTCATCGCGCGTATTGCCGCCGTTTCCGAAAACAGCTCCGCCCGTTGTTGGCTGCTTAAGCGGGCAATGTTCTCCACTAACCCGGCTCCCGGCAGATCTGCTTGATCACCTTATGAATCCAGCTAGTGACGGTGCGTGTATCCTTGAGAATACGTTCGCGGTTTTTAACGCTTAACTGTTTATGCACTTTATCGACCACCATTTGGTCAACATGCTCCCGACCCAAGGCCTTGAGCGCCTGTACCAGCAGGCCACTTTCGCGATAACTAAAGCCGATCTCTTTTAGCGCGGATTTTTTGAATTGCAGGGTCTGTTTTCCGATCTCATATTCACGCCCCGGACCATCGGAAAGATAGACCCATCGCCCCGGCAATTGCGTCGACAGCCCGAGTAGATTTAGCGCCGCATCGCCAGAGGGAAGAATACGCCAGTTAAACTTACGCGCCAGTGCCTGCGCCACCTGATCGATATCGGGGCTGAGCGCTTGCTTCAGCAGCTCACTGTAGCCGGGATAGTCGTAAACGCCACGACAGACGCGGCGAATTTTGCCCGCCTTTGCCAGATTAGAGAGCGCCTTGTGGATGTTAGCTTCACCAAATTCAGCCACAAAATCCACTTTGGTAAAGGCCCACCCCCTACCTCGCCCATAAATCCGAGAAATTACTTTTTCTTCAATAGGTTGCAATGGTTGGTATCCATTATTTTTTCAGTAAAATAGACTATTTTTACTGAAAATAACACACTCTGAGCAAAGAGGCTATATTCGAGGGGGTTTATGTAATGGCAACAGGAAGCCCCTTGGAATACGTCGCCGAAATCAATCAGCAAGACGTAGGGTGTAATAACCGAAGGGCATGACACCATTGACCGCTCACAGCGGTGCAATGCGCGTTGCTTATTGCACCCTACGATGCTGTCTTTATTTTTGCCGTCTTTCCCGCGTAGGTGACCGAAGGCAATGCCCTCGGGTGCGGGAATCCATCTATCCGTACTTCGCACACTGGATACCCGCCTCCGCGGGTATGACGAGCTGACAACTCTGGTTCCCACGCTCCTGCGTGGTAATCCATACCTCACTTCGCCCTGCCCGCCATATGCATTCCCACGGAGGACCGTGGGAACGAGATCGGGGTACTTTTACGCGGCGTCTTCTTTATTGCTTTGAGTTTGACCAGGTACCGTCCAGTTGCGCACATCGATCTTGCCGGTGACCGCAGCGGAGATTAGGGCTGTGCGGCGTTCTTGCATCAACGCAATTGCAGCTAACTGCCTTTCAACCAACCTATCGAACTTCACGATTTGCTGGCGAATATGATCAGTTATTTCATTCTGTTCCTCAGTTGGAGGAACTGGCAGTTTCACATATTGCACTTCACCGCAGTTTAAATGCGGATGCATTCCACCTGTGCGAATCGAGTACAAAACCGAATACCCGTATTGGGACTGAAAAGCCATTGATAAATATTCACCTGAGATCACATGCTTAATCGGCTGAACAATAATCAAAGCATGGCAATTAAAGCCAACCCTCACTTCACCCTACCCGCCATATGCATTCCCACAGAGGACCGTGGGAACGAGATCGGGGTACTTTTACGCGACGTCTTCTTTATTGCTTTGAGTTTGATCTGATGCTGTCCAGTTACGTACATCGATTTTGCCTGTGACGGCGGCGGAGATTAGGGCTGTGCGGCGTTCTTGCAAAAGCGTAACTTGGTCTGTCGCTTTACCAATTAGAGCTTTATATTTTCCAGCGACATCATGAACATAAGTCAATATACCTTCCTGCTCATCTTCCGGAGGTACAGGGACTCTTACTCTACCGAGAGTTTCAGTATTCAAATTATCCATAGTTGAGCCTTTTGACTCCAATGACAACTCAGATACAACTCCATCTGAAGTGATTAGAAGATATGAGTACTCTGGTAGCAAACGTTCGTTTAACTTCGCCTTCAAACTACCCGTACCACAGAGCCAGCCTTCTTGTTCTTTGGTGATGACGGCGCATCGCCCCAACTCACCCCGGCGAGCAAAAATCAAATCACCTTCACATAGTTTGTGCCTTTCCAAGCGCTCTTGAGTTTCTTTATCTACGCTGACCTTTGAATCAGGCACTATTTCCCCAGCAATCATATGAGCGGGATTAATTAATGGTATGCCATCGATAACATAATCTCCAGCATGTAATTGACTACCAAATGGGCCTGTCTGCATTTCCAGAGTATTAAATTTCAATTGAGCAACAATCCAATGCTCCGGCACATCCCCCAACCACTCAACCCCAGATTCACGCATAGGCGCATCAGGGTTAAGCCCTTTGGTAACGGCATGGCTGATAACGGCCTGGCGTTTCTCTTTTAGCAGCTGGATAAGCTGTTGTTGTTTTTCGATCAGGGTATCGATCTTGGTGGTTTCGTGGTCGAGGAAGTTGGCGATGATTTTCTGCTCACTAACGGCAGGAAGAGAAGCCATGTAATTATTTACAACCTCTGATGGAACTCGCTTCAAACCACCCGCCCCTGTCATTGCGGCGGTAGCAATATCCATAAAACTATCTTCTTGCAATCGGTAATATAAAAACTTGTTTGATACACGTTCATTTACACGAAGCACATATATTTCAGAGGAACCGAAGCCAATACCATTAACCAAGCCTTTAGCCACTGCAATATTCTTATTTTCAAAACATGGAGTAACTTTCGCCATCAACACATCTGAATTTTCAAAATATGTGTAACCATCATAGACATCATCAATTACACGAATTTCATCCAGAATAATTGAATCAGTTTTAAGCTTCTCCATTGGGATAAAGCTACACTGTAAATCGCGCCGAACTAATGGTTTTTTAGGTGTTAACTCTGACACATACTTTATTCTAGTTAACATCCAGTGTGCGGGAACCTCACCCAGCCACTCCACCCCAGAATCCTTATACTCCGGGTAAGCCTGATACTTCCCAACCATCAGGAACACCCCTCTTTTCTAAAAAAAGCAGGAGCAATCAGCACACTCACTCATCACCGCCCAGTTCATTTTCAATCTCTTCAATACTGGGCAGATTAGCTTTCAGGTTTTCGGGTAACGATTGGGTAAGCTGGTACTCCGATACACCCATCGGTTTTTGAATATCACTCAGGGCGTATTCGGCCACGAGTTTGTCTTTATTTTTACACAGTAAAATCCCGATGGTGGGCTCATCACCTGTTTTACGTAGCCCCTCATCCACCGCTTTAATGTAAAAATTAAGCTTGCCTGCATGTTCGGGTTCAAAGTCACCGGTTTTTAGCTCGACCACCACGTAGCAACGCAAGCGGGTGTGATAAAAGAGTAAGTCGATGTAAAAGTCACGCTCGCCCACTTGCAGCGGGTATTGTTTACCCATGTAGGCAAAGCCAGCCCCCAGTTCCAACAGAAAGTGGGTGATGTGTTTAACCAGCCCCTGTTCCAGTTCACGTTCGTTATGCTGCTCGGTAAGCGCTAAAAAATCGAATACGTAAGGGTCTTTTAAGGTCTGCTGCGCCAGGTCTGATTGAGCGGGGGGTAGTGTCTGTTCAAAATTGGTGAGTGCCTGCCCTTCCCGCTGCCATAGCCCGCTTTCCATTTGGTGAGTGAGCACGTTGCGGCTCCAGCCGTGTTGCAGGGTGTTCTGTATGTAATAGAGCGCTTCCGTGGTGTTTTGGCATTTACTGATAATCTTAAGATTGTGCCCCCATGGTATTTGCGTTAATTGGCCAACAAGCTGTTGACCTATTGCCCCTTCTCGCGTGTAAAACAACACCCACTGGCGCATATATTTGATATTGCTAAGGGAAAAACCTTTTACATCGGGGAATTCAGCAATTAGATCCTTGCTCAGTTGCACAAGAAACCCCGCTCCCCAGATGCTATTTTTTTGCTGTTCAATAATCTCACTGCCCAGCGACCAATAAAATTCAAGCAGAGCCGTGTTCACCTTTACCGCGGCCTTAAGCTGCGTCTGTTGAAACTGCTGCTTTAGTGTCGTTAGCCAGGCTTTATATTCAAAGTTTTGACTGAGCCTGCTCATGAATGCACCTCACGCAACAACGCCATAATTTCACTACTGACTTTATCGAGATCGGCGTCAATCGCCACCAAATCCCTTGGTGGCTGATAAACATAAAAATGGCGATTAAATGGTATTTCATAACCGACGATGCCGATCTCATTATCCTTGGCATCCCATTTACTAGCATCTATCCAGGCATCAGGCACATGGGGTTGTACCTCTTTTTTGAAATAGGCTTCGTTGATCTCATCAACTAACTGACTAGGATCAAGTGCGACATTTTCATTATCACGCAGGTCACCATCGGCCTTGTATTCGGTGATTTGGCCATTGACTTCAAACAGGCCATAGAGTGGATTTTCCTTCACCTTATGAATTTTCTTAATCACTTTTTCAGCATTAGGATTTTTCCAGCTCACTGCGCTGGTAATCTGTTTTTTCTCTTTGGCATCTAACTTAACATCTCTGGCTTTGAGTGCATTATCAAAGCCGTTCATGTCATCACATTGTTCGCTACCGATCTGTTGTTGTAGTTGTAGGGCCTTGAGCATGATCGCTTTCTGGTTAAGCCAGCTGTCGCGATTCAGCAGGTCTTTAATCTGTTTCTCTTTTAGTTCACTAAAGTGCGCTTTGATGTGTTTGCGAATCGCCACTTCATGCGCGGCCAACTGGCCGTACTGCTCACAGCCTTCACTGCCTGACCACTCGTTGCCATATTCGGCATAGGCCCATTTCATCACCGCGTTTAGCGGCTTGGTTGCAAAGCGCAACTCGGCAATGCGCTCATCACTAAACTGGTACGACTCACGCAGTGGGCGTTCAATCGTGATGCGACGATAACCAAACTCGTAGGTATTAAATATCTTGCTGGAAAAGGTCTTCGGTGCTGCCACTTTGGGGTTTGCAGACTGTCTGCCGCGATTACTCTTTTGCTCAGTGGGTTTATCCAGCACTCGAGCATCGACCACGTCAAAATTGCCAAAGCTACGGGTGATGGTGGCGATGTCATCATCACTCATCACATTGCGTTTGGAACCCAGTGATTTACGCATCTTACCGCAGAGGTTAACACCGTTAATCAGTTGCACCTTGCCGCGGCGTTCATCGACCTTTTTATTGGAGAGTATCCAAACATAGGTAGCGATGCCGGTGTTGTAGAACATATCCGTTGGCAAGGCGACGATCGCTTCGAGCAGATCCGCTTCGAGAATGTAACGCCGGATCTCCGATTCACCCGAACCCGCACCACCGGTAAAGAGTGGTGAGCCGTTGAGGATGATGCCAATACGCGCACCACCCTCGGAACTGTCTCGAAGCTTACTAATCAGGTGCATCAGGAAGAGCAGTGAGCCATCAGAGACTCTAGGCAGACCAGGGCCAAAACGGCCATCAAAGCCCTTTAGGTTGTGTTCATCTTTAATGTCACTTTCGATCTTTTTCCAATCGACACCAAACGGCGGATTGGAGAGCATGTAATCAAACTGCTGCGCATAGAGCTGATCATTAGAGAGCGTGTTGCCGAGCTTGATGTTGCTGACATCCTGCCCTTTAATTAGCATGTCCGCCTTACAAATGGCATAGGACTCGGGGTTTAGCTCCTGCCCAAAGGCGACCATGCGCGCCTGCGGGTTATGGGTATAAACATACTCCATGCCGGACGAGAGAAAGCCGCCAGTACCGGCGGTGGGGTCGTAGATGGTGCGAATGGTGCCGTCGGCACAAAGGGCCTCGTCATCTTCCATAAAGACCAGCGAGGTGGTGAGGTGGACGATATCGCGCGGGGTAAAGTGCTCTCCTGCAGTCTCATTAGAGCCTTCCGCAAAACGGCGGATGAGTTCTTCAAACACCAGCCCCATTTCGTGGTTGGAGATCGCCTGCAGGCTGAGGTCAGTGAGCCGCACCTTTTGCACGACCTTGTATAGCAGGTTGGCATCATTCAACTGGCCAACAAACTCGGAAAATTTAAAATACTCAAAAATCTCACGCGCATCTTTGGAGAAGCCCTGCAAGTAGGAGTCCAGATTGGCTTTAATACCAGACTCGCCTAGTTTAGCCAGATCCATTTTGGATTTATTAAAAAAGGTCAGGCCATTAGTCGCGCGCAGCAACAACTTCTCTTCGGCCTCTTCCGGCAGCCCCATCTTCTGCACTTTCTCATGCTCGACCAGCACCGCTGCTTTACTCTCTTCTAGCACACATTCAAGGCGACGCAGCAGCGTAAACGGCAGAATAACGCGGCCATATTGGCTCTGCTTGAAATCACCGCGCAGCAGATCGGCCAGTGACCAGATATACGCGGCCAGATTATTGGTGTTTTGACTCATGGAACCCTTTCGATACGGCTTTTCTACAAACTGTACTGGGGCAGTCTACGCTGCCGCCAGTCACCCGAATCGCCATTGTGGCCAACTAAGCCACTGGATTCAATATAAAGATTAAAAACCGGGAATAATACCAGCCCAGCGCTCAATTAAGCATTTCTATGCCGAAACAGCAAAGGTATTTTCTACGGTCATATGGGAGCAAGATCAACGCCCGTCCATGGTAATTAGGCAGCTGACGCCAGCTCTTTTTTGAGCTTTTTATCCACTGCCACAAAACCCAAAGGCACAATGCCTGCGAGGAAGATCAATAACCATTTGATCACCGGCCACTGCTGCTGATGGCTGGTGACAAGCGACATCACCATGTAAGTGAGGAAAAGCATGCCATGGGTAATGCCTGCATACCACACAGCCTCACTAATACCGAATTGATATTTAAGTGGCATTGCGATAAACAATAGCACCAGCAGCGAAATCCCTTCGATAAGGCTAATAAGACGAAAGACTTTCATAAGCCACTCCAGACAGATAACGATGAAAGGCTCAGGATATTATTGACAAATCACTACTTAAACATTTACCTAAGCCAGCTCTCTATTATTGCGGCATTTGATACAGAAACTGGATGATTCAGCGCTTCCCACCCTTTACGCCTTAAAAGGGTTCATTAATCGGCGTGACCACCTGACCGTTGCGATCATAGTGGTTATTATTATCTCTGAAATCGTAGTTTTCATAGGTAAAACTTGCGGCATCGATATGCGGGAGTTTAGTGTTGAACAGGTAAACACTATTTTTATCTTTGGAAAACCCCATTAACAGTCGCTTGCCTTGATCAAGAAATGGACGAAAACTTGCCGCATCAATCTCTGTCGGCAGGCCGCAGTAGTATATCTTTCCATTATGACGAACATGCACATCAGAAAGCAGTTCTATTTCCGAGCTGGCCTGGTAATCAAAAATATTAAGCTGCAATGTATCCGGGTCACTATTGCCCTGCATATAGGCACTGACATAGACCTTTTTATCATCTTGTACCAGCGCACCTTCAAGCCATTTTATTTCATTCACGTTGGCGTCAACAATATTAAAGCCATCGTCTGTGAGCTGATAGAGATTTTTTTTATCCTTAGCCCAGCCGTGGCTGATAAAGGAAAATGAATCATAATCAATCACCTCGATTATTTTACCACTCATAAAATAGTGAGCACGGTCTTTAGCCCAATAGGAGTGTCCTTCTATCTCCTGATAATTCGCGGGGTCTGCGACTTCAATAATAGAGGCGAGCGGCTCCTTATCTCGACTCATGTCAATGTAATAGACATGACTTTTATCTTTGGGAACGTTGTTATCAACATAGAAGGTCGCCACGTCAACATCGATTGGAGACTGTTTGAAGTAGACGCGATTTTTATCTTTTGCATAATCGTATTCAATCAGCTCAAAAGTCGCTATATCAACATCGACCAGTTCCGTTCCGCCACTAAAAGAACCGGCACTACTGGCGTAGTAAATTTTATTTTTGCTGAACTTCCCCCAGAAATAACCAAAGGGCTTGCTCTTATCAATCGATTTTCCAGCTGGACTGGAAAAATAAAAACTGCCCATTAAAAACAGCATGAAGCCGATACCGGCGGCAAAGCAGACACCAATAATAATCAGAAATATTTCCATAGATAACTAACACCTTGATTAATGCCGTAGCTCGATTTTAACACTAATCAGCCACGAGAAACCGAGCTGCCTGGAGCAAAGTCCGGTGGTTTTGATGGCGGGCTACTGCAAACAACACTTTTTATATTTTTTACCACTACCGCAGGGACAGGCGTCATTGCGCCCACATGTTGGCAGATCGTCCTCAAACAAACTGCCCTGTTTTGAATTAACGTAGGCGTCTTCTAGTGCCAGGGCAAGGGAGTAAAATTGCCTCACGCAACCATTTATACCATTCAGCAACTCAGGGAATTTCTGCTGTAATTGTGCTGGATTATCATTTGCTACGAGCGTTTTTTTCCACTCTGCCAATGCATTCACCATGCCTAGAAATGCCCGATGCTCCCTCTCCATCTCAAAAAAACGCGGATCGTGCGGCTTTAATTCTTCGTAGGTTTGTACCCAGGCGGGTTCGCTCAGCAGATAGCCTCTCAAATAGCCATCACACCACTGGCACAAGGCCTCGGTCGGCTCACTAATATCAAGCGGCAGAGCGAGCGCTTCGTATAAGTTATACGTTTCCTGCACGAGCGCATCACTCATTTCATTGCTCAGGGAAACCCAGGCACTCCTTAAGTCGCCATCAATGGCAAACCATGCGTGGGCCGCCTCTTCGTCATCATCCAGCACCATTAATCCGATATCAATATCGCTAATCGCTTCCGGGCAGGATAGCGTTGCCGCCAGAGCACCTTGCAATTGATAACGATTAAAACAGCCATCATTACGCGCAGGGGCCGACAAAAACTGGTCGATTAGTGTTAAGGATTGCATGACTTCTTTCTCTTCAGGTAGCGGGGAGTATTAGCCGACTCATTGTCCCCAGACATGCTACCAAATTCGACGTAAATCACTCATAAATCAATGATAAGACAGCTATAAAATTAAAAGCCACGGTAACGGTGGCTTTTGAAATCCAAAATTCACAGCGCTAATACGCGATCAGCCTCACTCGAGCTCCGTCACAAAAGCCGCCTCAAGCTTTGCCGCTACCGCTGCCTTATCTTCCACACCATTGATGACATCACGAATAGCGCTAAAGGCTGTCGCCGCCTGCTGCGGATTTTTGGCATAACCATGGATTGAGGGGTAACGCCAGCCTGCCGCCTTTATAATACGCTTTGTGAATTTGATGCCATCACTACCGCCACCACCCACCTGTGTTAACAGCTGCTCAATTTTGACATGGGGTGCGACTCGCCCTGGCTGAAAGGAACTGAAATCCTCCACTACGATATTTTCTAACTCCATCGATTTCTCCTCGCTAATGCTAAAATAGCTGCTAATTTTATATTCATTCTATGTCGACCCGAGCAGGCATTTAATTACATACAATATGCAATGAAATTCAGGATTAGGTCACAAACTAGCGAATATTCAGCAGTTCTACATCAAACACCAACGTCGCATTCGGAGGAATAGAGCCTCCAGCACTGCGTGCACCGTAACCCAGTGAGGACGGGATTGTCAGTGTGCGCTGCCCGCCAACCTTCATCCCTAGCACGCCTAGATCCCAGCCTTGAATCACCCGCCCAGCACCGAGTTTGAAGCCAAATGGCTGGCCACGATCACGCGAGCTATCAAATTTTTTGCTTTTGTTGTGCATCGCCGACTGATGATAAAGCCAACCAGTATAATGAACCGAAATCATATCCCCTTTGGCTGCCTCATCCCCATCACCAATCTTCACATCTTTTTTAACCAGTGCCGTAACGCCCTCTGAAGCGTTAGTAACCGGAGCTTGTTCTGAGCAACCACTTAATGCAAGCAGTGTTGTGAACAAAATGGCCAGCGGCAAAAAAATAAAACGGCGTTTCATGACTTACTATCTCCTAAAACAGAAAGGGAAGCGTACTATTACACCGCCCCGGTTTTTGATATGCCCATTGTGGCTAACTCGCCTGATGGATTCAATAAGAACCCCCTAATTTCAGCGGCTATCCGCTATAATGCGCCCACTAAATTAGATGTAGAGTTCAATGAAGATACCCAAAAGATTACACCCGTTACTCAACGATGGCCTGATCGACGAAGTGATCTGCCAATTGCAGAGCGGCAAAGAGGCCCAGGTTTATATGGTGCGCTGCGGTGAGGCTGTACGCTGTGCAAAGGTCTATAAAGAAGCCAACAAGCGCAGCTTCAAGCAAGCGGTTCAATACCAGGAGGGGCGCACGGGGCGCAATAGCCGGCGCAATCGCGCGATGCAGAAGCGCTCTAATTTCGGCCAGAAAGAGAGTGAGAAGGCATGGCTAAGCGCCGAAGTGGATGCGCTCTACCAACTCGCCACGGCCGGTGTGCGTGTGCCACAGCCCTACGGCTTTGTTGATGGTGTACTGCTGATGGAGCTGGTTACCGATGGAGAGGGCCACGCGGCACCAAGGCTCTCGGAAGTCGAATTTAACGAAGAACTGGCGTTGGACTATCATGCCCGACTCATGCAAGACATTGTGCGAATGCTCTGCGCGGGGCTGGTACATGGCGATTTATCTGAGTTTAATGTGCTGGTCGATAAAGAGGGCCCGGTGATCATCGACCTGCCGCAGGCAGTGAATGCTGCGGGCAATAACAATGCACAGATGATTCTAGCGCGTGATGTGAACAATATCAGCGACTTCTTTAGCCGCTTCGCCCCAGCGCTTGCCACCAGCACTTATGATAAAGAAATCTGGCACCTCTACGAAAAAGGCAGCCTTAGCCCTGAGAGCGAGCTTACCGGTCACTTTATCGAGAGCACCATCGCCGCCGATGTGGGCGATGTGATGAAGGTGATTGATGCCGCAGCAGAAGAGGAATTTGAACGTCGCCGGCGCGCAGAGGAAGCCGGAAATAGCTAGGCCACCTAAAGTGGCCTAGGTGGCTGTCGCGCTTAGGTGACCGCGTGGCGAGGGAAAACCATTTTGTAGCCAGAGAGGGCATAGCAAAATCCATTTATTGGATCATTTAAGGCGAATATTGGGCATATGCAACGAAAAGGACCGGAGGAATGGGTCGAAATCGTTTTTACCCAGAGGGCACTATGACTGCGCTAGATTCATCCTAAGTCTACCGCATCCTAGTCAAAAGCAATCGCTAAACCGCCTCCACCAAATTCATCGCTTCCGCCACGTCCACTGCTACCAGGCGTGAAACACCCGGTTCATGCATGGTGACTCCCACTAGTTGGTTGGAGATCTCCATCGTGATCTTGTTATGGGTAATGAAGATAAACTGCACTCGGTCTGACATCTCTTTCACCATCTGGCTGAAACGGATGGTGTTGTTGTCATCAAGCGGTGCATCGACCTCATCAAGGATACAAAATGGCGCTGGATTAAGTTCAAAAATGGCGAACACCATCGCCACCGCCGTCAGTGCCTTTTCACCACCCGACAGCAGGTGGATACTGCTATTACGCTTGCCCGGTGGATGGGCCATGATGGTGACACCGGCATCCAGCACATCCTCGCCGGTCATCTCCAGGCGCGCACTGCCACCCCCGAAGAGACGCGGGAAAAGCTCCTGCAGCTTCTCATTCACCTTCTCAAAGGTATCTTTAAAGCGGGTGCGGGTTTCGTGATCAATCTTACGAATCGCACTTTCCAGGGTCTCAAGTGCCTCGGTAAGATCAGCCAGCTGTGAGTCGAGATAGCTTTTACGCTCCGATTGCTCAGTATACTCTTCAATCGCAGCGAGGTTGATTGCGCCCAGACGCTGGATGCGGCGTTCCAGCTCCTCTGCCTGCTTTGCCCACTCAGCCTCATTGGCCGCTTCTGGCATTCCTTCGAGCAGTTGTTCCAGTGTGAATTGTGACTCTTCGATCTGTTCCAGCAGGGTCTGACGGCGTACCTTAATCTCCTGCCACGCCATGCGCATCTGTTCTAGCTCAGAACGAACAACCAGTATCTGCTGTTCAATCTCACTACGGCGGCTGCCGAGCTGCCGCAGTTCGTGGTCGCACGTCTCAACCTGGCGACGGACTTCAGCCAGCTCACCCTCCACCAGCAGACGCCTTTCCAGAAATTCTTCCAGCGCCATTTTGCTGTTCTCAAGCGGCTCAACGCCATCTTCCAGTGCCATGGTCAACTCTTCACGGCGACGCACAAGGTTACCCATCTGACGCTGCATCCGCTCAGTATTGGTGCTCAATGTGCCCAACTGGGTGCGCATCGAATCGATTCTCAACATAAATTCACGCGCAGTATCACGATCAGTCTGTGCCTGCTGACGACGTTCATCCAACATCGCACTCAATTCTTCGCGCTGATCAGTCAACAGAATGCGCTGCTCCTGATGCTCCGTCATTTCTGCGATCATGATTTCGAGGCGTTCACGTGCCACCACCAGCTCTTCGCGCCCCTTTTCATTGTGAGCACAGATCTCTTCAATCTCTTCCTGAAGGCGGCTCTTTCTCGCCTCGACCTGCTCCAGACGGGCATTCTTGCTGCTCAGCTGCGAGCGTACCTCGGCGTTTTTATGCGCGGCCTGATTAATATTACTCTGCAAGGTTTCACGCTGTTCTTCCAGTCCTGTCAGTTTGAACTGCCCCTCTTCAAGCGCTTGCTCAAGCTGACAAAGACGCTCATCAGCTTCATCTAAATTCTGCGAAACAAGCTTAAGTTCTTGTTCTCTAACAAGCACGCTACCTTCTTCATCACCGCCACGAACCACACGCAACCAATCTGGGCCAACCCAGATGCCGTCACGAGTCACCACCGACTCATGTGCTTCTAGCTGAGCGCGCAGTGCCAGTGCATCTTCCATGGTATCCACCGCGTAGATACCGGCGAAGAGGCCATCTAGCGCCCAGGTCGCTTCAACCTTGCTGGCGAGTGACGTACCAACCGGTCTGGATGTAGGGTTAGATTTGGCCTGTGTATCAAAAACGCTCAACGTACCCTGCTGCAGCGAGGCAAGGCGGTCGGTGACACACTCAACACCCGCCACACAAAGTGCTTCAATATTTTGCCCCAGTACGGTCTCAACCGCACGCTCCCAGCCATTTTCCACATTGAGGGTTTCAGCGAGGCGGCGCATGCCATCAAGGTCATGCGCTTCTAACCAGGTAGTGACCACCCCTGCCTGCTTGCCAAGTGCAGCCTTTTGTAGCGCATCAAGCGAGGCATACTGCTTCTGCAATTCCACCAGGTGACGGCGTGCGTCTACCAGCTCACGGGTGCTACCACTATTGGTTTCACGCTGTTGGTTAATCTCACTCAGCAGGCCATGCACTTCCTGTTGCAGCCCTTCTAGCTGCGCGCTGCTCTCGGCAGATTGTTCACTAAGGGTTGCGACCTCTTCTTTGAGATCTGCGGCATCAAGGCCATGATGTTCTTCTTCCTGACGCTGCAAGCGTTTTTGCTGACGCGCCATATCTTCTTCAAGATGAATAATACGGGTACGCTCAACCTCTGATTGCTGGGTCTTGGCTGCCACCGCGCTATTGAATGATTCCCACTCGTCCTGCCAATTACGCTGGCTCTCTTCAATCTCACGTAGCGCCTCGGTCGAAATCTTCGCCTGCACCTCCGCGGTCTCAAATTGCGGATCGCAAGTTTCGAGTGACGCGTTGATCTCTTCTATCTGACGCTGATCATGTTCGATGTGAACCTTACCTTCGGTCAAGGTCTGAATCGCCTGTTCAAGCTCTAGCTGGTTCTCTTCACGCTTTTCCTGCATGTGCTGAATACTTTGCTCAACACGCGCGATATCTGCACCAATACTATAGAACTGTCCCTGCACCTGATTGAAGTGTTCATTCGCCTCACTGTGCGCAACACGCTGTTTTTCTATCTCCGCATCGGTGGAGCACTGCTCCGCCAACTGCGCTTCTAGCGCGGTCTCCCGCCCCTGAATGACCTGGTCTTTCAGTTGCACCTCGCCATCAAGCCCCTGATAACGCAATGCCAGCAGCTGCGCTTTGACTAAACGCTCTTCTTCCTTAAAGGTTTTATACTTTTCAGCGGTCTTTGCCTGACGCTGCAAAGTCTGCAGTCGTTTATCAAGTTCACCAACTAAGTCTTCAATTCGACTCATATTCTCTTTGGTATGGCGAATTCGCGTTTCGGTCTCGCGACGGCGCTCCTTGTATCTGGAGATGCCCGCAGCCTCTTCTAGAAATGCACGCAACTCTTCTGGCTTCGCCTCAATCAGGCGCGTGATCATGCCCTGCTCAATGATCGAGTAACTGCGCGGACCTAGTCCGGTACCCAGAAACACATCGGTAATGTCACGACGGCGGCATTTGGTGCCATTCAAAAAGTAGCTCGACTTACCCTCTCGTGTAATCTGACGCTTGACTGATAGCTCGGCATATTTGGCATATTCGCCACCCAGTCGCCCCTGGGAGTTGTTAAAGACCAGCTCAACCGTCGCCGTGCCCACCGGCTTACGTCCCGATGAACCATTGAAGATGACGTCTGCCAGCGAGTCACCCCGCAGGTTTTTGGCCGAGCTTTCGCCCATCACCCAACGTACGGCGTCGATGACGTTTGATTTGCCACAACCATTTGGCCCCACAACACCGATCAACTGACTCGGCAGTTCCAAGGTGGTGGGATCGACAAATGATTTAAAACCGGCGAGTTTAATTTTCTGCAACTGCATGGCACAGGAAGATACAGGATAAAGACCACGCAAGACAAGCCTGAAATCCCTTAATTTCGCACTAAACGAGATCCAGAATTAATAATCTGTTATTTTATCCGCTCTGATGATCTAATTTTAATTGAAGGAGTACCACCGGGCATTTTCTACAGCACCCTAAACTAGGGATTTAACCTATACTTACAGTAGGTTAATAGATACTCTTAGAATTTACTGTAAGAAAATGCACCGAGAGATAGCCCATGTCCAGCACACCAAGTAAAGCACTCGAAACCTTTGAAAACCCCAATCAGGATCGCGATTACACCATCCGCATCCGCATCCCAGAATTCACCTGCCTCTGCCCAAAAACCGGCCAACCAGACTTCGCCACCATCAATATCGACTATGTGCCAGAACAGAGCTGCATCGAGTTAAAAGCACTCAAGATGTACATCTGGTCCTTTCGTGATCAAGGGGCATTTCATGAAGCGGTCACCAATCAGATGTTGAATGATTTTGTCGCCGCCTGTGATCCTCGTTTTATGCGCGTGACTGCTGAGTTCAACGTGCGCGGCGGTGTCTACACCAATGTTATTGCGGAACATCGCCATCCAGACTGGATCGCACCTGAGCCCGTTCACCTACCCTAAGCTCTTTAGCCAGACTCGCCAATGGCTCTCTATCCCCTATATTTAGGAGTTGATGTGGGTACCAGCGGCTGTCGCGCTGTCGTTATCAATAACCACGGCGATCAGATCGCGGCACACCATGTCGCAATGGCCAGCGCCAATCAAGCGGGAGCCAGGCGCTCACAAAATGGCGAGATATGGTGGCAGACCGTCTGCCGACTACTGAAAGAACTCGGTAACATGGTACCCATGCATGAAGTCGCTGCCATTGCTGTCGATGGCACCTCCAGCACGCTGCTGATCACAGATGAAAACGGCCGCCCTGTTAGCGACGGCCTTATGTATAACGACGCCCGTAGCCACAAAGAAGCACAACAGATTGCTGCCATTGCACCCGCAGAGAGCGCTGCGCATGGTGCAAGCTCGGCACTCGCCAAACTATTGTGGCTTCAAAAACAGAGGATGCCTGAAAATACCAGACACGCCCTGCACCAGGCTGACTGGATTGCAGGACAACTGAGCGGCCAATTTGGCATCAGCGATGAGAACAACTGCCTCAAGCTTGGCTACGACATTATCAACCGATGCTGGCCCAAGTGGTTTGATCAATTAAACATTGATCGTTCATTACTACCGCAAGTCACCATACCGGGCACCACCATCGGCACTGTGCGAAATGCAATCGCTCACCTGCTAGCCCTTTCACCACAAACAAGGATCGTCAGTGGCACCACCGATAGCATCGCGGCATTTCTTGCCACCGGCGCATCTGAGATTGGCGACGCGGTCACCTCTCTGGGCTCAACATTGGCCCTGAAAATACTCTCAAACAAACCGCTCTTTGCACCAAAGTTCGGTGTTTATAGCCACCGCCTAGGTGATAAATGGTTGGTGGGCGGCGCATCAAACTGCGGCGGAACGACGCTACTACAATGCTTCTCTTCAGCACAGATGGCCGCCATGACACCCCGACTAACCCCCGACATACCGACAGGCCTAGACTACTATCCACTGCCTTCAAGCGGTGAGCGCTTTCCAGTCAACAATCCCAAGTTCCCAGCCAGGATAACCCCTCGCCCAGCCGATGACGTGCGCTACTTTCAAGGGTTACTCGAAGGAATCGCCACAGTTGAACAACAGGGCTATCAGTTATTGGCAGAACTTGGTGCCCCCTACCCCAGCAAAGTATTAACCGTGGGTGGTGGCGCACAAAATCCAGCCTGGAACAAGATACGCCACAATAGACTCGGCGTACCCGTTGAGGTGAGCCAAAAAACAGAAACAGCACTAGGCCCAGCCATGCTGGCCCTCAACAGCGAACCCAAAGCCGAAATCCCCGCTTAGCTAGCTAAGCCGACATTAGTCAACGCTTAATAAACGCCGCAAACCAGCAAGCAGTTTATCCGCTTTAACTGGCTTTGAAATCCAGCCAGTAGCCCGAACCTCACCACCAATATGCCTAATCTCGTCTACTGATTCAGCAGAAGCAAATAAAATAGGAGTGAACTGGTATTGCGAGCAGCGGCGCAGGCAACTCACCAGGCTATCGCCATCCATATCTGGCATATGCAGATCAGTAATCACGATACTATAAGTCTGCTTCAGCGCCATATCGATCGCCTCCACACCACATCTAGCCTCACTCACAAGGTAGCCCGCTTTACGCAAAATGGCAGCCATCACGAGACGGGTTGAGTCAGAATCATCAACAATTAAAACAGATACGGGTAGCGCCATTTGCTCTCATCTCAGGGTTATAAATGAGCATCATGCCCGTCACGTAGTTACCTCCCTGTAATGAAAAACAAGCGATAACTAATCGTATTTTCCATGTTGTTTATAACGGCATTTGAGTAGATGAACTAAAGCATTATAGTCATGATAAAAAGGTAATATCGTTAACTTCGTTTGCCCAAGTTTAAGCTAAAGCATACAGAATACCTGCACCAAGCGCGCCTTACAGAGACAGGTTAACTGTTTATATTCCATTCTCATTGACCGCCCGACTCAAAAACTACTCGACGTGATATTGATCACTATCATCGTACGCGAAATATGTATATTATTTTTAATATTACTACAATGCAAGCCTATAGATCGACGGCCTAACAGATGAGACTTCACTACAGACAGAATTCAATGTTTCAGAGTGCCCAACCAGCAGATACCCGCCTGGATTAAGCTGTTTTATAAGATTACTAACGATTTTCATTTTTGTATCAAGATCGAAATAAATCATCACATTACGTAAGAAAATAAAATAAAATCGACCAACTTTTGAGATGCCTTCATTGAGGTTAATTAGCCTAAAATCAATTTTATTACGCAATGACTTATTTATCGTATATCTCCCTTCTTGTGTTCGCACCCAGCAGTGTCCGGTTAGGAAATTGCAGTAACTAGAGGAAAATAGAGGGAAAAAACTAAAAATATCGCATTTAAAGCTTGACGTACGGCAAAAATCGTTCAGCAGTATTTTCAAAAACCTTGTCACATGATGGATTTATGAAGATGCGCCTAAAACACTCTGTAAAGAAAAAATACTCTGCTCGTTCGTTCAAAAAAATAACTAAACCTTTGGCCGCAATTAGCTCTCTAATCCCAGAGATGACATCACGTGGAAACAAACCACTAAAAATGACTTTTGAAGATCAACTCAACGCACTTATATTCTTTCACCTGGAAGAACACACTTCGGCTCGGCATCTCGTCCAGACCTTAGAGGAAGACGATTTTGCACGTAACCACATCGCTCCAGTGGGTGGGATCAGCCGGAGTTCATTTTCAGAAGCCATTAACGAACGCGGGCTTGAGCCGTTTATGGCTGTCTTTGAACAGCTTCAGAAACAGGCAGGATCATTGTTACCGAAATCACATGCACCACTGGGCGATCTGGTTTCGATTGATGGATCACTCATTGACTCGGCACTATCAATTGATTGGGCCGACTACCGCACAGATTCCAAAAAAGCCAAGCGCCATCTCGGTTTCAATATCAATCAAGGGATTCCCCAGACGCTATTTCTGACCGATGGTAAGTCAGACGAACGCCCTTTTGTGCATAAGATCATTGACCAGGGACAAACAGGTGTCATGGATCGTGGGTATCAGCACCACAAAAACTTTGATCAGCTCCAAACGGATGAAAAGCACTTTGTTTGTCGTATTAAAGCCAATACGCACAAAACATGCTTAGAAATATATGCTGTCGCGGCTGACAGTATCGTCTTTTATGATGCCAAAGTTTATCTTGGGCAAGCTGAGGGAAAACAGACACAAACCCCGCTTCGGCTTGTAGGTTATGTTGTTGACGGCACAAAATACTGGATTGCGACCAGTCGTTTTGATCTCTCTGCCGAAGATATTGCCCACATATACAAGCTACGCTGGGACATTGAAACGTTTTTTGGTTGGTGGAAGCAACACCTGCGTGTCTATCACCTTATTGCACGGAGTAAGCACGGGCTGATGGTGCAAATTCTAGCCGGGCTAATCACTTATCTTTTGCTCGCGATCTACTGCCATGAAGAGCATGGTGAGCGTGTGTCTATAAAACGGGTGAGAGAACTTCGAACTAAAATCCTGAATGAAACGAGAGGATTGGAAACTGAGCCAGCGGAGGTGAGCGGAAGAGATTCTCAATATGTACGGAAGTTTCATGCAATTTCTTAACCGGACACTGCTGAATATTTTTCCATCAAATCTGGTAGAGAAACCAGATTTCTGATTATCGTTAGCTACGTCAATCACACTTCACTCCTTGACTTATGCTTCACGTAAAATATAACGAGATACTAATCCTGCTACGTTTTCGGCTTAAGGTTATAGTTCGTGACATCCGTATCAAACAAGTAACTATTGTCGTAGCATCCAGCTACGGGACAATTAACAAACTAAAATTTTCGATGATTACACTAAGTACAGCAGTCACACTTTCGTTCATCTAAAATCCATGTGAAATCCATGTGAAATCCATGTGAAATTTTTATCGTCATCAATTAAAAACACTTGAGCCAATAAAAAATTTTTCTTATAGGATTATTATTCTGTGGTTCACTCATTTTATATTTAAGATGAATGAAAATAAAAACATCATAAAAAATATATTTTATATTTTCGTAAAACATAGAAACCCTAACATCCCTACTAAATATTAAAAAATACCTATAAATAAAGATTATTATGAATATTCATAGATCATACCAGATGGTTTATTAATGGTTTTATAGTCAAGCGAACAGGATTATGTGGTATAAAATTGATTATATAAGCATCTATTCACGCATGTTTAATGTAAGAAAATACCTACAAAAAAACCAGGGGAGGGGGTCAATATAAAATATATGATTATGAAAATAGATATTATGGATAATGTTTTCATTGACCTGTTCATGGGATTTCGTCACAAACGGGGAATGAGTGGGGAAGATGTGCCTGCTGAGCCATCAAATCCAGAACGCTAGAGTGGAGAAAATAAGTTAACTACCCTGAATGAAAAGACGCTGGTCAGCAGTATTATCGCAGCAGTGGGTTTTAGGCTGAACAGATTGTTCACAGGAAGCGGCTACCATGGCTGACAATGAGCCTGATAAACGACTCACCAAAGTAGAAAGCCCAGCGCTACAAAAAATCGCAATAAGTTACACCACCTCGAAAAAGAGCTCAACCGCAGGAGAAAAAGCACTTGCTGACATAGCCGCTTTACTTATTTTGTCACGTCCTATAATCCGTCAACGTATTTTAGGACGTGACATGATCTCCGATAAAGCTTAATCCTCATAGCCTTCGAGCATCATCGTCTTAACACCGTCTAATGCATCCCCCCACGCGGCCGCCATTGGTGGATTCCATAGATCTCCCGCGAATTCCTCCAGCACCTCAAGCATCACTGCCGCCACGGCATCAAAATGAGCCGGTTCAGCACCGTATGCCTGATGTTTTTTCCCCAGTCCCTTTAATGCATTTTTCAGTGCTGCGGGATTTCTTAGGCTATTGATCACTAGTTGCAAGGCAGTAACCAGTTTTTTCTGCTGTTCGCCTATATCACTTGCCTCAAACATCGGCTTAACATCGGGATGCTGCTCAAACAGTCGCTTATAAAAACGCTCCGCAAGAGCATCGGCCCGAGGCGCTAATGCAGCAAAGCTAGACTCCAGTAGCGCCACTTGTTTTTCTGGCAGTACCGTCTCATGTGCGCCAATCATAGCGGCATTGATTTTCATCAAGGCCGCGACCCAGGTGCGACGAACCTTGTCGGTCCATAGCCCACTGGCATATTCCCCTAAGGTTTCAAGTAACACTTCTGCCACCGCATCATAATGCGAGGTCAACACACCATAAGATTGATGACGCTCACCCAGTTGACTCAATTCATCAGCAAGTTTCTCGGGGCGACGAATATTTTCTACCACCCGTTTAAGTGTCGCAAGTAACTTCTGTTCCTGCGCCTTGATATCAACACCGGCAAACAAAGGCTCAACCTCAGGATAACGCTTAAATAATTTACGATAAAAACTGGCAGAGAGTGCCTCGCCACATGGGGCCAGCGCATTAAATGACGATTCTAACAAGTCCACATCGAGATCGGCCTCAGTCACATCGCTATCATCAATGATAGCGGCGCCCTTCCCGCTATTCTCGCTCTGCTGCTTAGCGATTTCGCGTGGTAGAACACCTAGCAGCTGATCGATATCCAATAACACCACCATCTTGTCATTCACCGTTGCAATGTGCTGAATATAGCTAACATCAACATCACCATCACCATTCATGTCCGGCGCCTCTTTCAGTTCATCTGGTTCGATATCGTAAACATCGGATACGGCATCAACGACGATGCCCATCACCTGCTCGCCCTTCGGCGTCACCACCTTCACAATTACCACAACCGTTAGGCTGCTGTATGGTATAGATAACATTCCAAAACGCTCACGGAGATCAATGATCGGCACCACATCACCGCGCAGGTCGATCACGCCCTTTATATAAGAGGGTAATTGCGGTATCTGGCGCACCCCATTCCAGCCTCGAATCTCCTGAACACGCAAGATATCAACGCCATATTCATGATCCGCAACCACAAAAGTAAAATATTGGTCCCCTTTGCGGGTCTCCAGCAGAGCCTCATTGCCAGCCTGTTCGATTACCTCATTGAGTTCCTTCTCGATCATATCGTCCACCGCGTTTGAGTAACTGTTTATTGATATCCTTTTCCATCCCCTGATACTCAGGCTGGACTATAGAACAACTCTCAGAGCTGGCACAAAATTAGAAAATTGATGTGCCACCACTCTTCATTACACCATCGGGTATCACGCTGAAAACTTTACTCAAGTAGAATGGTTTTTTACACTCGAAAAGATAAATCCCCCTAAAAAATAAGGGTAAATGGAGGGCGGGTACTTTATGAAGAACAGCTAAGTTTTATGCTTTGCGCCCAGACGGGTGCTGGCTTTGCGTACTGTTCCGCATCGGGCTGCTCACTAAATGGGCTACGCAACAAGCTTAACAAACGATCTATCTCGCTATAATCGCCATCATCTTCCGCCTGCCGAATAGCCGCTTCGGCCATATAGTTGCGCAAAATATATTGCGGGTTAACCGCATCCATTGATTGATGACGCGTCTCATCGCAAGAGCGCTCTCGCTGTAGTCGTTGATGATATTCATACATCCAGAGATCAAAGCGCGACTGATCTATAAATTCACTTCTTAGCGGATGATGAGTCGGTGATGATAGTGATAATGCACCCAGATGACGAAAGAAAAGAGTGAAATCCACCTCCCCCTCCATTAGCAACAACAATTCATCCCATAACTCAAGGTCGTCATTTTCCTGCTGTAAAAACCCCAGTTTAGCGCGTACGATACCGAGATGGGCGTCATTGAAACAGTCCCAGTAATTGGCAAGACGTTCTCGTACTAAAGAAATCGCCACCTCTTTATCGTCATGTATCAGTGGAAGCAATGCCGTCGCTAGGCAGGCTAGATTAAAATGCGCCATCTCTGGTTGGCGTCGATATGAATAACGCCCCTGATGGTCAGAGTGATTACAGACATAATCATGCTCAAAGGTATCCATAAAGGCAAAGGGCCCATAGTCGAGCGTCAAACCAAGCATCGACATATTGTCGCTATTCATCACGCCATGGCAAAAACCAACACCTTGCCACTGCGCAACCAATGTCGCGGTACGCCTAATCACTTCATCAAACAGTGCGAGGTATGGCGCGTCTTCATCCCGAAGGTGGGCAAACTCCTCGTCCAGCAGATATTCGCCGAGTTTACGTAGGTTGTCATGGTCACCACGGTGATAAAAATATTCAAGACTACCAAAACGGATATGGCTCTGCGCCATACGTACCAACATCGCACCAGGCTCAACATGTTCACGCATCACACTTTCACTGCTTGCAATCAGGCAGAGTGCGCGCGTGGTGGGTATGCCCAGGCCAAACATCGCCTCACTGCAAAGATACTCACGTATCGATGAACGCAATACCGCACGGCCATCTGAACCGCGAGAAAAGCGCGTCGGCCCACTGCCTTTCAAATGCATATCCCATAGCACTCCGAGATCATCTCGCACCTGCCCCAGTAACATCGCACGGCCATCACCCAGCTGAGGCACAAAATGCCCGAACTGATGCCCGGCGTACACCATTGCAAGCGGCTCGGCACCCGGCATGTCGCGTGCACCACTGAAATAATCAACAAATCCAGGCTGACTGGCATCCTCAATCGTCAGGCCAAATAAAGCACCCAATTCAGCGTTAAAACTCGCTAAATGCGCACCCATCAGCGGCGTCGGTGAAACGCCATGAAAAAAGGGAGCGGGCAGCTTTGCATAGCGATTCTCAAATGCTAAAGACTCTAGCGAAGCAATACGGCTATGATCTGATTTTAGTATTGAATGCATTAAACCACCTACTCACTCGTTGCCGATTAACCCCAAGCCAATAATTGTTGATGGTTTTGGTCGGGATTAAATATCGCAGCATTCTACTAGGTCTTTCGATGAAAGTACAAGAATGAAATTTAGACGCATAGGAATCAGTACAATAAAGCCCATTTATTTCAATATAATCAGTTAGTTACTTGATTTAACATGAGGATTGAAGTATTAAGTAATTTAGCAACTACTCAGCTTACCCCTGAAATCTGCCATTTCCGAGGCAACCTGAGCAGTTGCGAGAAATGTTGGCTACTCGCTGAGTAGTTGCCGTAATTTAAAGAAAAGCTTCCGTATCCCGTTAATATAGTATAGATCGACCCGCCACAACCAGAGCAGGAGTAACAGATGGAAAAACAGCCTAATATAGAAATCATCGGTACTTCAACGCTCGGTAATGAATTAAGCCTTAAAGAGTGTGAAGTGATGGCCAATATCATGGAGGTGCGTCACCTCAATGATGGCGAGTTCCTGATCAACGAAAGTGGGCACGAACACACCCTTTTTCTGCTGGCGGCGGGAAAGCTAGACGTGATCAGCGCTAACCAGAATAGCGATAACAGTGTATACGCAATGGCACCAGGTGAAGTGGCTGGTACGCGCGCCTTCGTTGAACGCACCCCACGTCGCGCATCACTGCGCGCAGCGGGAAACGCCACGATTTATACGCTTGAACCCACCCCGTTTGAAGCGCTACTCAAAACACGTCCCGATATAGTCTACAAAGTGATGCGCGCACTGTTTCGAATTACACATGAGAACCTGCGCCGTATGAATCGGGAGACAGCCCAGCTGACTAACTATATCAATAAATCAAACGGACGCTACTAAACAACCAACACTACCCTTTTTCACCGCCCATGCATGGCGGTGAAAGCGCTGCCTCACCATTTTTTGCTTGCCACTCATCCAGTGTATAAAGATGCAGTGCAAGTGCATGCACCCCCCCCTTTAATTCATCTGCCAACACCTGATAAACTTTTTGATGGCGTTTCACCAGGCTTTCATCGACAAAACCTTCCGCCACCATGGTCACCTTAAAGTGCGACTCTGACCCAGCAGGTACGTTATGATTACCACTTTCATTAATCACTTCCAGGTGCTGAGGTGATAATGCGTGGTTAAGCTTATCTGTAATCTGATTTTGCATCTGCATATTGATAACGTCCTGATAGAGGGTCTATGCGACCGCTTTCGCCCCGCCGCGACCCGGGCGGAAATAGCGCTGATTATCGTAATAAGCCTCATCACCATTGTTTGCATCCCAACCCGGCATCCCCAGGATTGGAAACGGTGAAAGGTCTTTGGGCACGCTGAATTGCTCACGATCAGCGAGCGCAACAAGCAGCGCCTCATCAACCCATGCCAATTGTTGTTCATTACTTAACTGGAAAAAGGTTTCATCACAGTGTAGTAAAATCGCATTAGCCGTCATCCCAATATATGGTTCAAGCCCTTTTTCGTACATCGCATGGCCAAAGACAATGCATGTTAATTTCTCCTGCAGCGCCTCGCGCTGCTGCCAGAAAAGCGATTTCCAGTGAAAATCTCGGACCATCTGTAACAGGCTTTCATCGGATGAAATCACCACCGCTCCACCCTCATCAAACAGTGACAATAGATTTTCCAGTGGTGAGCGTCGCCCAATATCTGCGCCAGATTCAATCCTCGCCTGAGCCAGTGGGATATGCGTTTCATTAATCATCGCCTTAGTGCGTGGAAACATGATCCACGATAGCAACTGAAAGAAATCGTGCCAGTTCTCAATACGGGTCTGAATCTCACCGCTGATATAAATACGAGGGGCGTAATGCTGCTCAAAACTACCCGGTTTATCCGCTTGCGGCACAATGCATAACGGAAAACCATTACGCGTCATGACCGGCTCATCTTGTTGTGCTAATAGCTGCTGATAATCATCCAACACTGGCCATTCACTCAAGAAAGATCGATACCAGGACTTAAAGCCATCCAGCGTATTAAATATGGGTGAACGCTCAAAAAACAACGAGTCCCATTGGGAAGAAACGTCTAAACGAGGCAAATCAGAAACACCCTACTATTTGTGGAGACCGTTGCACGAGTGCTATTTAATGTTGACGATGACGCCAGTAGTGATGAAGTCCGACCACCGAACCCGGCAACATCTCGATCCAAGCCTCATACTCTTCGTCGTCCATCTCACTTTCTTCTTCATCATCATGTAACAGCGCAAGCTTTGCAATAGGTGCCAATAATGTCTGCTCCGCCTTAGGGAGTTCTTCCCAGTGATTGCTCTGGCTCGCCACCCCTAACATAAAACCGAAACACCAGCCCTCAAATGATTCTATCACTTCATCACCATCAATCTCTTCCAGCATCATCGGCTCAAAGATCTCACCACTACTCAACGCAGCCGCAATCTCACCTTGCATACGTAGAAGATAACCACGCATGCGCGCTTCACTCGCCTCATCTGCAAACAGCGGAGTACCCCACACCGCCTCAAGCCATTCATCATTCGATGTCATTTCTGGCCCGACAGTCAATGCAGTCAGATAACCATGTGCCTCGTCCACGGTCAGGCGATCTTCCCCCTCATCGGAGGCAAGCAGAAAACTGTCCAGTTCCGAAAATTCTTCATCCGTCAGTTGCGCTTCAATTTGCGATGGCATTAATATGTGATCCTGTGTGTGGTGAATCCCCACCAATTATTTCATTGCGGGGAAGAGCAGCAGGAAAACGACGTTAAATTCCCACAGTGGGTCGATTTTAATCGATCTCTGATCAACATCAAAGCAAACTATGTGATTAAACATGAAAACTTCAAGCGAGATACCTTCACTTCAAGCAGACCCTGCCGTGTTAGAAAAGCTACTCACCACCCGCATGCCGTTTGGAAAATACAAAAACTGCCTGCTGATTGACCTGCCAGAGCCTTATGTGGTGTGGTTTGCCAGGCAGGGTTTTCCAGCGGGTGAACTTGGCGAACTAATGAGCATTGTGCATGAAGTGAAAGTCAATGGACTCGAGCCTCTCTTCGCCCCACTACGCGCAAGGGCAATCAATGGCCCTGAAAAGAAAGGGAAATAGTGGCTATTGCTGTTCGTAAAGCTGGCGGATACCTTCCAGCCGGCGACGATTGGCACCAAAATCATAATACCCACTGCGTGATGCTGAGCGCATCTGAATCAGTGCTTTTTCATCATCAAAAAAGAACGTAACATCGTCTATAAAACGCAGTACTGCACTGGTGACCGTAACGCGTAAATAACGTTCAGTATCTTCAATGATTTCTGTGTTTTCAAACTGTGACAATACCGCCAGCAGGCGCAGCCGTGCCGTCGCACGATCACCACCGTAGCTCATCGGTGCAATTCGATGTTCATCTCCGCTCGCCAACGATGAAACGCAATTAGGACTCTCCGGGCACGGTTTTAATCTCTCATCAGCCATAGTCTTCGTAGCGGCACACGACAATAAAACTATCAGACAAGCGCGTAATAGCGGCCACGTCATGGTCGCCAAGACATAACAGGAATGGTCGAAATACTATTTTTAGGCGAACCATCTACCAGTTTGTCGCTATAACTCAAGTAAATTAGCGTATTTCGCTTCGCATCATAAAAGCGCACAACTTGTAATGATTTAAACAAGATCGAGGTACTTTTCTTAAATACCTCCTGGCCGTCAAATTTGCCTGACTTAACCTTGGCTGGCAGACTAATCGGGCCCGTCTGGCGACAAGCAATCGAGGCATCGGAAGTATCTTCAGCAAGTCCAAATGAGCCACTGATCCCGCCGGTTTTAGCACGACTCAGGTGGCATGTTGCACCTGAAATTAAAGGGTCATCAAAGGCCTCGACCACGATTTTATCATTTGCACCCATTATTTTTATTTTAGTGTTAACACTGCCAATGACTTCAGCATGCAGCGTTGAAGAGAGCAACATCGAGATCGCAGCGATCAGGGTCACACTCGTTTTATTGCTTTTATGAAGATAATTCATTTTTCCCAACCTTTTGTCAAAACATTGCCCACTCAGCCTGCTAATTCTATCGTACAAAGTACCCACAAAGCTAAAGAGAGGCTGCCTATCGGCCGCTCAAATAGAGTGAGGCGGTCACAAAAGCAGATGGAGACCTCGGCAATGATAAAACGATTAAAAGACATCCCCGTTTACTCAAGCGCTCAAGTTAATATTGAGGCGGAGATATTTAATACTATTCGGCTTGCCACTCAGCGCCTTGCGCTACCGATTCGACTCACCTTACCACGCTTTCAATATATCGATGTGATCATTGACCACGACTCCTGGGCCTGTGTTGATAGAAGCTTGAATGATCTACCCGTCATTGCCTGGACCGAATTTGAAATCACCAAGCGCTCAGCGCTGCACTTACCGCTGAGCTGTATAATCTCTAATTACCATGTTCAATCATCACAAGTGGTCGAAGGCGCACTGTCATTCACCAAAATAGCGTTAGAAAGACAGCTCATTGCGCACACGCTTGATACTCCAGCAGCATCACCGTCTAAAATCAGCCCACTATACTGTGCAATACCTAGGAGACTGTAGGGCTTAGGTGATCGTGGCGAGGGAAAACCATTTTGCAGCCAGAGGGCATAGCAAAATCCCTTTATGGGGTCGTTTGAGGTGAATATTGGGCATATTCAATGAAAAAGATCGAAAAAATGGGTCGAAATGGTTTTTCCGCAGTAGATTCATCCTAAGTCCGAGCCTCCTAAAGGCAGTTCTCAACGACGCTGATTTTAAAACACGCGCGTTTTTCTCGCCGTCACCTGTATAGGGTATACTGCCTGCACTCAATATTGTGGGAGAAAGACCCTTGGACTACTACGCCCTTATCATCGGCGGCTTTATCATCACTGGCCTGGCCATCACCGCCTTTGGCTGGCGCGGCTTTCAAAAAGGGAAAGCAAACAAACAATGGCCCTCTATCAGTGGAACAATCAGCTCAGCCTCGCAAGCATCAGCAGAGAATGACCTGCTACCCGACATTCGCTTTAGCTACACAGTGAATAACCATTGCCATGAGGGGCGAGTTGAATTTCCGCCAGGCACCATGCCGATGCCTGGGTTTGCCAGCACACAACTCGAGAAATACCCGCAAGACAGTGAAGTGACGGTTTTCTATAACCCTCAGCAACCCGCGCAATCGACACTGACACCAGGACGAGCGAATGATGACTGGCTAATCCTTGCAATGGGCATCGGTTTTACAGTGATCGGCCTGCTCGCGATGTTTTTCAGTGGTTAAAATGAAGGAAAACAGCATGAAATCTCATTTATTAATCATCGTCAGCGCACTATTACTTAGCGCCTGTGATATCAACGAATCCATGCGTTCAAATGCGGCAGATAGCAGCACCTCAGAGGCCCGAGTGATCGCGGCCAAATCTGGCTGCATGGGATGTCATGCCGTATCCAATAGCGTCTACGGGCCCGCCTGGAAGCTGGTCAGCAAGCGCTATCAAGGGGTACCCGATGCACATGCACAGCTCACCGCCATTATTCGTTCTGGCAGTGCGGGGCGCTGGGACCAGATCACGGGCGGAAAACGGATGCCACCGCAGCAAGGTTCAATCAATGATGAGGATTTGAAGGTCGTTGTCGATTATATTATCACCCTGAACGCAGCAAAACCGCTTACAACACCAATTGAAACCACTATCAAACCGGACGAATAATGCATTTATTGCAATAGCGGGTGCTCACCTGGCAACTGTTTTGAATACCAGATCGCGAGCTTGTGTTTAACCGACTTCTGCGAGACTTGGTCTTCAGGCATCGCCTGAATCAATTTGTCATGCACCAGCAAGCGATAGATGTAGAGTGCTTTGTCGTTCGCCGAGTCCGCACTATCAAACTCTGCCGCACCACGCGCCTCGGCATAACGCACGCCTGCAATAATGGCCGCCTTGATTAATTCAACTTCATTTTTAAGCTTTTTCATCCCCACCCTCAATACGATTACTCAATCCGGGCACACTAATTGCCCCCGCTAGATGCCGTGTCATTTCATAAACAGCGATGGAGCAGGCAATCGCTACGTTCATCGAAGAATTCAACCCTAACATCTGAATATGGACTGTATGGTCTGCAATTTCAAGCAGCGACGGGCTTACCCCGCACTGCTCACTGCCAAGAATCAAGCAAATACGATCCATCTCGCCATAATCAAGCGTTTTTAAATCGACACTCTGCGTCGCAAGCGCCAATGCAACCATCGGTATCCCTGTTCGCGCACACTCACCACCGCGCCATCAAGATCATCAAACACGTCATAGCTAACCATCTTATCTGTAGCGCGGGATGTCCGTGACAGACGCCGATTAGGCGGCCTCGCCGTATCACCACACAACAGAAGACGAGCGACACCCAGCGCATCAGCGAGGCGCAACAGCGCCCCCACATTGGCAGGGTTGTTCACATTATCCAGCAACAATATCAGTGGAAATGGCATGCCACTCGCATGGTGATCCTGGTGCATAAACTGTCGATTATTATTTTTCATCCCTAGTAAAGCAGCTTAAGCAGAGCGTGCTGGAATAGAAAATGGCTTCCCCAGCAGTAATCCTCAAGTCTTCTACCATTTAACCCGATAAATAAAAATGAAATAAAACCCAAGGAACAGACTGCATCATGAGTGCCCTGCCCCAAGCCCTACCAAACTTTGAACACATTAAGCGCTACTGGGACTTTTCACGAAAAAACTTTATCGCCAAAATATTACCGGGTGAAGTCTATGTCTCTAGGAACCATGAGCTCATTTCAACACTATTGGGTTCATGTATTGCGGTCTGTATGCGGGATAAAATCAATCACATCGGCGGTATGAATCACTTTAAGCTCCCGACCGCAAGTGGCGACCGTCAGTCCGCTAATAATGCAAATTATGGCCTTTATGCGATGGAGCTACTCATCAATGAAATCATGAAAAATGGTGGCAATCGAACCAGTCTAGAATGCCATGTCTTTGGCGGCGGTAGAGTGGTCACATCGATAAAAAGTGACATCGGTGATAAAAACATCGCGTTTATCAACCGTTTTTTGAAAGAAGAACGTATTCGCGTTATCCAGCAAAAAACAGGCGGTACCTGTGCGCTACAGGTCTACTATCATCCGATCACAGGCCATGCCTTTTCAGTCACACTGGATGAAAGTCGTTCAAAAAAAATAAAGGAAGAAGAGCAGCGTTATGTCGCCAAAATTAACCAAGAAATTGAAAATAACGGCATTACTTATTTTTGAGAGCTCGACAACATCAGACACCCATGTTCGACCCATATTAAATTAATGACTCGCAGACCATGACCAACGAGAGACAAATGACCCAGACACAACAACTCCTAGCGTATATCGATAGCAGCCCAAGCCCATGGCATGCGGTTGAGTCCACCGTCGCCTTATTACAGACCCATGGTTTTAAAGCGCTCTCAGAAAAAGAGGCCTGGCAATTAAACACCCGGGGGCGCTATTACACCATCCGTGATCAATCCTCGATCATCGCCTTTGTCACCGGGTCAAAAGCACCGAGCGAAAGCGGCTATCGCATCATTGGGGCGCATACCGACTCCCCTGGCCTGCGCATCAAACCCAATCCAGAACAGAAGCGAGGGGCTTATCTACGCCTTGGGGTAGAAGTTTATGGCAGCCCCATTCTCGCCACGTTTGCCGACCGAGACCTTTCTCTGGCAGGACGAGTCAGCGTGAAGACCGGCAGTGGCACGCAGGCATTTGAGTCGCGACTATTACGCATTGATGAATCCATTGTACGCCTGCCCAATCTTGCCATTCATCTTAATCGAGATGTCAATAAAAGCGGCCTTAAGTTTAATACGCAGGATGAACTGCCACTTATTTTTTCTCAACCCGACCTAGATGGGGGTAATTTCAAAGGGCTGGTTGCCAAACAACTACAGGTCTCTGAAGGTGACATTCTCGCATGGGAACTCGCTGCCTACGATACTCAACCGGGGGCATTTTTTGGTCTTGACCAGGCATTCATCACCAATAGCCAACTAGATAACCTCGCCTCGTGCCATGCCGCGTTGCTGACCCTCACCAAAACGCTAGACCGAGCGAATGCGGCCACTCAGGTCATCGCCTTCTTTGATCATGAAGAGGTTGGTAGCTGCAGCGCCAAAGGGGCTAATGGCAGCTTTCTAAACGATGTATTGAATCGCATCAGCACAACGCTGGATGAAAGTCCGCAGGGCCATCACCAGGCCATCGCCCATAGTTATATGCTCAGTGCAGACATGGCACATGCATGGCACCCCAATTTCAGTAACAAGCATGAACCCGAGCACCAACCGATCATCAACAACGGCCCCGTTATCAAGATCAACACCAACCAACGTTATACTACAGACGCCCATACCGAGGCCTTATTTGTCTCGATCTGTGAAGATGAAAAAGTCCCTTATCAGAAGTTTGTCAATCGAAGCGACCTCGCCTGTGGTAGCACCATTGGGCCAATGTCAGCGGCACGTACCGGGATACGCTCACTTGATGTCGGCAACCCCATGTGGGCAATGCATAGCATCCGTGAAAGCGCCGGCGCGCTAGATCACGATTATATGATTCGTGCGATGAGTGGGTTTCTACGCTGCTAATATCAGTGCCGAACCAAAGCGCAAGCTAGGCACGCACCCCTAAGAAGCCAAATTTCATTGGCCTGAAAACCATGACCAGACCCCGAAACCAGGCCGACAATACTACTCGGAATTTTATCGCATGAACACCTGCTGACAGTGAGCGTTATTCACACGGACCTTCCGAGCCCTTTACCATACAGCGAAGGAGCGGGTATTTCGGATACCTAAATTATGAAATGGGCGGCGTACCAAATAGACGCTGAAAGTTAGTGCTTGTCACCCTGGCAATCTGCTCAAAAGTGACACCGCGCTGTTCTGCAATATGTTCCGCCACATGCTTAACCAGTGCCGGATGGTTGGGTCTGCCTCGCTTCGGTACCGGTGTCAAATACGGTGCATCTGTCTCGATCAACATACGATCTTCGGGCACCATTTTGGCAACCTCACGCAGTTCATCTGCATTGCGAAAGGTAACGATACCTGAAAATGAAATGTAGAAACCGAGATCAAGGCACTGCTGCGCCATTTCAAGGGAACCGGTGAAACAGTGCATCACCCCGCCAATTTTATCGGCACCCTCTTCACGCATAATGGCCAAGGTATCTGCCTCTGCCTCACGGGTATGGATGATTAGCGGCTTACTGGTAGCAATCGCCGCGCGGATATGAACCCTGAAACGCTCACGCTGCCACTCAAGGTCACCTTTGTTATAAAAATAATCAAGTCCGGTTTCACCAATGGCGATGATCTTAGGGTCGTCCGCTAGTTTAATGAGCTGCTCAAGGGATGGTTCTTCTCCATCATCGCTTGGATGCACGCCAACAGATGAAAAGATATTGTCATAACGATGGGAAATTTTAAGAACCTCAGGGAAATTTTCAAGATTAATGGAGACGCATAACATCTGCTCAACGCCATTTTCTTTTGCCTGGGCCACCACACCATCTAGGTCGGTACCGATTTTTTCAAGTGCGAGCCGATCTAGATGACAATGCGAGTCAATCAGTGACATGAGGGCGTTTCCTACGTTGATATATCATTAAACGATGCTTTAAAGCGACAATTTTTAACGTGGATTATAGCGTGCTGAGGGCCGGATGGCATCAGTGAAAAAAGAGTGATTAAGCAGTAACGGTTTACATCGTATGTGTCATGCGCTCAGATTTTAGTGCCCCGGCTAGATAGGTTTCAATTTTATTGCGAACTGACTCACCATCTTTATCGGTAAACTGCACGCCGATGCCTGCGATACGATTACCCTGCGCACCGCTAGGGTTAATCCACACAACCCTCCCCACAACCGGCATTTTCTCGGTTTCATCCATCAGCGTTAACAACATGAAGACTTCATCGCCAAGTTTATAGGGCTTATTGGATGGAATAAAGATGCCGCCACTGAGCAGAAATGGCATATAGGCGGCATAAAGCGCCCCCTTGTCTTTGATTGCGAGAGATAAAATGCCTTGTCTTGATTTCTTCCCTTCAGCCATGGTGTGCGCTCATCCGCTCCTATTTAATTAAGTTTGTTAATGCCCTCAGCGCCGCGGTGTCCAGCCAATCAGCACCCCTTCCAATAAAAGCTCAGCATTGAGAGATGGATTATCTGCCAGTCTAAGCGCCTCGCTGACCTGATCCAGCCTTTTGTAGAGCAATGGAAGCTCAATCGTGGCTGCAATCTTACTCAGGCGTGATGCAATATCGGCATTTGCAATGTAAGGCGGTTGATTTGCCACCTTCATCCGCACCATATCGACCAGCCATCCGTATACCCAATATAACGATTCTTTTTTCCCTAACTTTAGCCATTTCTTAGCAATTTCAATTGGATCACAGCGCCCTGCCGCGATTTGTTCAAGGTCATCGAGCATTTCAGTGCGTTGATTAAGGGCCCCCTGCGTCACCATGTCAGCCGCACGAAGCGGTGCACCATCTGCCAGCTCAAGCACCGTGTTAGCCGTTTTAGTATCCAACGCTGGCTGTTCGTTTTTTAACCAGGCCAGCGCACTGTCATGTGCTGGTTTTTCAAAATTGATTACCTGGCAGCGGCTACGGATAGTGGCGGTAAGCGCTGATGGTCGGTCGCTCATCAACAGCAGCAAGGTGTTGGCAGGCGGCTCTTCGAGCGTCTTTAACAGGCTATTGGCTGCATTCACGTTCATCGCATCCGCTGGCGAGATCAGCACCACCTGGTAGCCGCCACACAGGGAGGTAAGTGATAAATAGTGAGTCAATTCGCGTATCTGATCGACACTAATGACGCTTTTATCTTGCGGTGGCTGTATCACCTTTAAATCAGGATGGGTGCCAGCGGAAATCAGGCGGCACCCTTTACACTGGCCGCACGGCGCTGGCTGATCGTCACTACACAACAGGCGCTCGCCCAGTTGGCGCGCAAAATGCAGTTTGCCGACGCCACGCCGCCCCGTCAGCAATAGTGCATGTGGCAAATTATCCTGCGCGATACGTGACTGCAGGTTATCCCACTGCGGCTGTTGCCAGGGCAACAGAGCGCTCACGCGCCCTGCTCCGCTAATATGAGTTGTAACACCCCTGCGATTTGCTGCTGCACGGCTTCCAGCGTTCGAGAGGCATCGATAATGCGGTAACGTTTTGGTTGCGTTTCCGCCTGTGCGAGATAGGCGTTACGCACCTGCTCAAAAAAGGCCTGCTGCTCTTTCTCAAAACGATCAGCCACGCCACGTATGGCTGCCCGCGCGAGTCCAATGTCAACCGGCAGGTCGAGCAGCACCGTAATATCTGGTCGCAATGTGCCCTGCACCCAGTTTTCAAGGGTGGCGATACGCTCATTAGATATGCCACGTCCGCCGCCCTGGTAGGCATAGGTGGCATCGGTAAAACGATCACACAGTACCCATTGGCCTTGATTAAGGGCCGGTTGAATCAGCTGTTTAATATGTTGCGCACGCGCGGCAAACATCAACAGTAGTTCGGCATCAGAGCTCATGCCGCTGTGACGGTGGTCCAGCAGCAGCTCACGCACCTCTTCACCGAGTGGGGTGCCACCCGGCTCACGAGTCGCCACCACATCGATGCCAGCCGCTTGCAAGGTCTCTTGAATAAAGGTGATATTGCTGCTTTTACCCACCCCTTCTGTCCCTTCAACGGTGATAAAACAGCCTCGTGATAATGCTTTGTTCATATTATGTTGCTACTCATACTCTTAAGCTTAGCGCTTTTTTAACTGATACTTTCGAACGGCTGCATTGTGTGCTTTATTGGTATCTGAGAACTGATGCGTACCGTCACCACGCGAGACAAAATAAAGCGTTGTGCCCGCTGCTGGATGTAGCGCGGCATAAATGGAATCACCACCCGGCAGCGCAATGGGCGTGGGTGGCAGTCCTTTTATTTTATAGGTGTTATACGGGTTCATTGCCCTCAAATCACGCTTGCGGATATTGCCATCAAAGCTCTCCCCTAAGCCATAAATAACGGTAGGGTCGGTCTGCAGCCGCATCCGTTTATTCAGGCGACGCACAAAGACCCCCGCAATCTGTGTACGCTCTTCTGGCGCAGCGGTCTCTTTTTCAATGATTGATGCCATGATCAACGCTTCATAACTATTTTTATAGGGTAAGTTTGGCGCGCGGTTTTGCCACTCATCATCCAGGCGTCGCTGCATCTGTTTAAAGGCGCGCTGCAAAACGGCGACATCAGTGGTGTTATTAGTGAAATGATAGGTGTCTGGATAAAACATTCCTTCTGGGTGTTTTTCTGATAATTGCAGACGCGTCATGATCGCCGCGTTATCCAGTATCTTTCCATCATCACCCCGCAGTGTATTGTTGATTTTGTCATGCTGATGCAGTGCCTTAATCATCTGCCGAAAGGTCCACCCTTCAGGGATGGTTAAGGTGTAATTAATCACCTTGCCAGAGACAAACAGTGCCACTAACTCGCGTGGCGTCATCTGCGGTGCAATCGCATACTCCCCTGCTTTGATTTTATCGGCAACCCCATCCCACCTGGCGGACCAGACCCAATAACGCGGATGATCCATAAAGCCATATTGATGCAGCTCATGGGCGACGGAGGAGAGGCTAGCGCCAGGTTTAATGGTGTAACTCACCACTTCAAAAGTGGTGCTGGAAAGTGAACCGCGGTTGAACGTCTGGAATTCCAGTATAAACCAGCCGCCAACAAAGCTGACTAGCAGTAGCACAAAGCCGATTAATTTTCCAATTACATTCATCATCGCCAGATTACTGCCGTTATTAAGCGTCGCTCGCTAAGTGCCCGAATCAGATCCTGAATCAACTCTTGTGTGACCTTAGCCGGTTGATAGGTTATATCATCAAGCGTGCGTAGCGGCCATAGGCCGATGATGCTATTGGTCACAAAACAGGCTGAAGCCGCCTTTAAACGCGCCAGCGAGACAGTCTCAATACGAGTTGTGATATCCAGCTGAGCCGCCTGTGCCAGTACCGTTTCACGCATCACACCACGGATGCCGCATTCATTCAGTTGCGGGGTGATAAGCGTGTCGCCTTCGATGATAAAAAGATTGCTCATCGTCCCTTCAATCACATTGCCATGATGATCTAACATCAATCCTTCGTGAATATCATCGCCCCGCCACTCGTTGCGCGCCAGCACCTGCTCCAGGCGATTAAGATGTTTGATGCCAGCTAGTGCTGAATAACTTGCGAGTCGGGTATCACAGACCATCGCGGCAATGCCATGCTGATAATGCGCAGGCGGGTAATCAGGCCACGGATGGACAGAGAGCAGTCGTGTCGCTGCAACGTTTTCTGGAAAGCGGTAGCCACGACCGTCACTTCCCCGTGTAATAATAATTTTCAGGATGGTTTTTTTATGCTTGACGCAGAGTTGTCGCGCCTCCCGCAATAATAGTTCGTGAGCTACTCGAGGCAGCTGTAACGCGTCACATCCAGTGGTCAGGCGCGCCATATGTGCAGCCCATAATTGCGGCTCACCACCGACCACCGCGATGGTTTCAAATAGACCATCGCCATATTGCAGACCACGATCACTGGCAGGTAACAGGTCTGTTACGATGCCGTTAATCAGCATCATTCACGCCCAGGGCTCGTAGCAGGCCGCGCGCTTTTATACGCGTCTCAATAAGTTCAGCCGCGGCATTGGAGTCTGCCACGATGCCCGCACCCGCACGTAGGCTAAGCGCGCGGCCTTCGGTGACAATGGTGCGGATCAAAATATTAAGGTCCATGCTGCCGTCACGATTAAGATAGCCCATCGATCCAGTATAAGGGCCGCGAGTGGTCTGCTCCAGTTCCGCAATGATCTCCATACAGCGTACTTTAGGGCAGCCCGTGATCGTACCGCCGGGAAATAGCGCGCGAATGATTTCACCGGGTGAGACCTCCTGGCGTTTGCGCCCACGCACATTGGAGACGATGTGATGCACATGAGCGTAAGATTCAAGCACCATAAATTCATCCACTTCAATGGTACCCGGTTCACACACTCGTCCGAGATCATTGCGCTCAAGGTCAATCAGCATGATATGTTCAGCGCGCTCTTTAGGGTGCTGCATTAACGCTTCTGAGAGCGCCTGGTCATCACGGTCATTGCTCGCGCGCGGACGCGTTCCAGCAATGGGACGCGTCGATACCTGCCCATCTTTCAGGTCAACCAGTCGCTCGGGCGATGAACTAATCACCGCACTATCCTGGTAACAGGCAAGGCCAGCAAAAGGGGCTGGGTTTTGCTGGCATAGTCGGCGATAAATATCCGCAACAGAGACACCATCAACAATTTCACCGCACCATTCGCGTGATAAATTGGCCTGAAACACATCACCATCAATAATGTACTGCTTAACCCGGTTAACGGCATTCAAGTAACGTGTAGGCTCATCTTCAATAAGCCCTGTGACAAAAGGACCTTCTGCTATGTTAACCGCGGATGGCATTAATGCCCCCACATCACGTTGCATCACATCCAACAGTTCTGCGCGACCACTCTCAGCGATTAGCCAGTTCTTGTTGTGATGGTGGTCTCTAATGATTGCCGCCGGAATACGTGTCGCATAGGCAACCGGTAGTTGTTTTGCAAAGCCTTTCATCGGGAGTTTTAAATTTGGCTCAACCTGCGAGGCCAGTTCATAGCCGAGGTAAAGAAACCAGCCACCATAAAATGGTAACTCGATAGCGTGGTCACTCTTACTGCTGTTTTGTTGCCACCAGTCGTCGAGCTGTTTTAGAAAATCATTATCTGACAGCAACTGGTCGCCTTGCTGCAACGTCCCGTCGAGCTGGAGTACTAATGTTTCAGCGGGATGAGCAAAGAGAATATCGAAGCGTGCCTGAACGGGGCCCGCAGCAACACTTTGCAGTAGATATGGATAACGATCGGGGTGTCTTTCGTGAAGCGCGATTAAATCCAGCGCCGCGGCACATTCTTGGTGCTCGACGGCGTTGCCATCACCACTGCTGCGATCTTTTTTATTCACCAATGCAGTCGGACATTGAATTAAACTTTTTTGAAGATCAACGTACTGTTGGTGCCACCAAAACCGAACGAGTTAGACATCGCAATATTGATCTTCATTTCACGTGCCGTTTTCGGTATAAAATCAAGATCACACTCAGGGTCGGGGGTCTCAAGATTTATCGTCGGTGGCGCAACCTGGTCATAGATGGCAAGCGCCGAGAAGATCGCCTCGATACCGCCAGCAGCACCCAATAGATGGCCCGTCATTGATTTGGTTGAGCTAACCGCAAGTTTGTTGGCGTGGTCACCAAAAGCGCTTTTAAGCGCCATCGTTTCAGCGCTATCACCAGCAGGTGTCGAGGTGCCATGCGCATTGATGTAATCAACCTCGTCAGGATTAATGCCAGCGTTACGCATTGCATTCTGCATGCAGCGCATCGCGCCTTCGCCGCCTTTTGATGGTGAGGTCATATGGTAAGCGTCACCGCTCATGCCATAGCCAATCACTTCAGCGTAGATCTTAGCGCCACGCGCCTTAGCATGCTCATACTCTTCCAGTGTGACAACACCAGCACCATCACTTAATACAAAGCCATCCCGGTTAAGGTCCCATGGGCGACTCGCACCGACAGGATCATCATTGTTAGTAGAAAGTGCACGTGCCGCACAAAAGCCACCCAGTCCTGTCGGCGAGGTGGCCATCTCAGCGCCACCGGCAATCATCACGTCGGCATCACCGTACTCGATAATACGTGCGGCGTCACCAATACTGTGGGTACCGGTTGAGCAAGCGGTCACGATTGCAAGATTCGGTCCTTTCAGGCCATGCATAATCGACAGGTTTCCTGAAATCATATTGATGATATTACTGGGCACAAAGAATGGTGAGATACGACGAGGACCACTTTTCTGGAAGGTCTCAAAGCCCTTCTCAATACCGGAAACGCCGCCAATACCAGAGCCGATCGAAACGCCGATTCGGTAGGCATTCTCTTCAGTCACTTCGAGGCCCGAATCGATAAATGCCTGGTGCCCCGCCACCACCCCGTATTGCATGAATGGATCCATCTTCTTGGCTTGTTTAGCGCTCATATATTCGGTGATATCAAAATCCCACACAGAACCACCAAAGCGAGTACTAAAGCGCTCAACATCAAAATGGCTGAGCGCTCGAATACCACTTTTTCCCGCCAGGATGTTTGCCCAAGAATCGGCAACATTTAACCCGAGCGGGCAAACCATTCCCAATCCAGTGATTACGACACGACGTTTATCAGCCACCCTATCTACACTCCAACATTAATACGATGTTACTTAAGGATTTAATACCAGGCGTCTCTCTAACCCCTGAAAATACAAAAGGCCGATTCCACCAACAGGTGGAATACGGCCTCGAGCATGCTAATCTATCAACTATTAGTAGAGTTGATGTAGTCAACCGCTTGCTTTACGGTGGTGATTTTCTCTGCTTCGTCATCAGGAATCTCACACTCGAATTCTTCTTCAAGCGCCATCACTAGCTCCACGGTATCGAGCGAATCGGCACCCAGATCATCTACAAAAGATGCTTCGCTGGTGACTTCATCTTCCTTAACACCTAGCTGTTCAACAACAATTTTGCTGACGCGTTCTTCAACAGTACTCATGACAAATTTTCCTCCCAGGAAATTAAACCCATAAAACGGGGTTGCGGCCGTATTCTATTGTAAACCCTTGCGATTGGCTACAAAAAATCGCTCCTAACCGATGAATTCTACTCTAACTAACTGTTTTGATTGACTCATGATAAATGCCATCGCATCTATTAAGCCATATACATTCCACCATTGACGTTAATTGTCTCGCCGGTAATATAACTTCCTACTGATGAGGTCAAGTATTCAACCGCACCCGCAATCTCTTCTGGGCGACCGAGTCGCTTCAGTGGGATCGACTGCAGCAGCGATTCTTTCTGTTTTTCTGGCAGTTCATGTGTCATGTCGGTTTCGATAAAACCTGGCGCGACACAGTTAACCGTAATGCCACGAGAAGCCACTTCACGCGCCAATGCCTTGCTGAAGCCGATCATGCCAGACTTCGCTGCGGCGTAGTTACATTGCCCTGGATTACCGATGAGTGCCACTACCGACGCAATATTGACTATCTTACCGCTACGCGCCTTCATCATGGCGCGCAGACAAGACTTGCTCAGGCGATAGACAGAACTTAAATTAGTATCAATGGTATCGCTCCACTCATCCTCTTTCATCCTGATCAAAAGGTTGTCGCGAGTAATCCCTGCGTTATTCACCAGGATAGTCGGCGCACCAAATTTGTCAGTGATCGTCTTCAACAAGGTGTCGATAGACACCTGGTCGGTCACATTGAGCACTTCTCCAGCGCCTTTAATACCGTTTTCATCCAGGTACTTAGTGATGTTTTCCGCACCATTTTCTGATGTAGCAGTGCCAACGACAGTCGCGCCATTTTTTCCGAGAGAGAGTGCAATCGCACGTCCAATCCCACGCGAGGCGCCACTGATTAAAACAATTTCATTTTCCATCTCAATTAACCTTCTGCTGTGACAGTTGCAATGGCCTTTTCAAGGCTTGCAGGATCAAAGATCGGTAGCGCCGTCATGCGACGCTCGATACGCTTATTTAAGCCTGCGAGTACTTTGCCCGGACCACATTCCACTAGCGTGTTGATATCACTAGCGGCGATCTGTCGCACGCTTTCAACCCAACGCACCGGATTATACAGTTGTCGCAGCAGCGCGTCTCGTATCGCGTCGGCATCTTGATGCGTGGACACATCCGTATTATGAATCACCGGGATCACAGGCGCGGTAATCTCGATAGAGGCTAACAACGGTGCTATCTGCTCCGCAGCCGGGCGCATTAACTCGCAATGAGACGGTACGCTGACTGGCAACATCAGTGCGCGCTTAGCACCCGCCGCCTTGGCAATTCCTGTTACGCGTTCAACAGCTGCCGCACTGCCAGCCACCACCACTTGACCCGGCGAATTAAAATTCACCGCTGAGATGATTTCACCCTCAGCCGCCTCTTCACAACACTTGATCACCAACGCATCATCAAGACCTAAAATTGCGGCCATAGCGCCTTCACCAGCGGGCACCGCCTGCTGCATAAAACGCCCCCGTTTTTCAACGAGATCAATTGCCGCTGTGAATGGGATCGCGCCGGAGCAGACCAATGCGCTGTACTCCCCTAAACTGTGCCCCGCCATTACAGTTGGCGTAACATTGGCGATATTTTGCCACACGCGGTACATCGCGACACCTGCTGCGAGCATCGCAGGTTGCGTTTTATCAGTCTGATTAAGCTCAGTGTCTCGACCGTTTTGAACCAACTGCCATAGGTCATATCCTAAAACACCAGAAGCCTCTGCGAAGGTCTGCTCAACAATAGGATTAACAGCAGCAATCTCAGACAACATACCAATAGCCTGCGAACCCTGGCCTGGAAAGACAAAAGCAACTTTTTTACTCATGAAAAATAAATCCAGATTAAATCAGAAAAATATAGAATTAGTACTTAAGCAGCGCCGAACCCCAGGTGAAACCACCACCAAAGGCCTCAAGCAATAGCATTTCGCCGCGTTTAACACGACCATCACGTACCGCAACATCAAGCGCTAGTGGTATCGAGGCCGCCGAGGTATTGCCGTGGTGACCAACAGTTACCACCACTTGGTCCATCGGCATATTTAATTTCTTCGCAGTCGCCTTTATAATACGAATATTGGCCTGATGCGGGATCAACCAATCAATATCACTTTTTTGCATATCATTCGCCGCCAGTGTCTCGTCTACGATACGCCCAAGTGTTTTGACCGCCATTTTAAAGACTTCATTGCCCTGCATGGTGATATAGGCCTCACCCGCCTGCATTTTCGAAAACCCCTGCGAAATACCTTCAGGCACTGTCAACAGGTCACTGTATGCACCATCGGCATGCAGATGAGTTGATAGAATACCGCGCTCTTTAGTTGCCTCAAGTACCACTGCGCCCGCACCATCGCCAAACAAGACGCAGGTGCTACGATCAGTCCAGTCGATAATACGTGACGTTGTTTCAGCCCCCACTACCAGCGCGCGCGTGGCACTGCCGGTGCGAATAAATTTTTCAGCGACGCTCAGTGCATAAACAAAACCCGTGCAGACAGCCTGCACGTCAAATGCCGCACAGCCGTGAATATCAAGTCGTTGCTGTAACAGGCAAGCGGTACTTGGAAAGATACGATCGGGGGTAGTGGTCGCGACGATAATAAGATCAATATCCTGAACCGTGATGCCCGCCGCGTCTATCGCTAGTCGCGCCGCCTTTTCTGCGAGATCACAGGTGGTTTCGCCTGCCACTGCAATATGACGCTGCTTGATGCCGGTGCGTTCAATGATCCATTCATCCGAAGTCTCAACTATCTTTTCCAGGTCGGCATTGGTCATGACGTTTTCGGGAAGATAACCGCCTGTCCCAGCGATACGTGAATTCATCAGCTTGCCTGCCCCCCGGTTAATAGTGTCTCAAGCTGATTACCGATCAAATGCGGCACATTTTTTTCAACTTCGGTAATCGCTTCGCGTATCGCGGTCTCAAATGAAAGTTCATCCGCCCCGCCATGGCTTTTGACCACAATGCCCGTCAAGCCAACAAAACTGGCACCATTATAATTACGCGGGTCATATTTAGCGCGGAAAGCATTAAGCACCGGCTTTGCACAGAGTGCTGCCAATTTTGTCAATGGGGTACGCAAAAACTCTTCTTTCAGAGAGCTACTCAGCATCTTAGCAACCCCTTCGCAAGTTTTTAGGGCAACATTACCCACAAAGCCATCACACACCACCACATCAACAGTTCCTTTGAAGATATCATCACCTTCAACAAAACCAACATAGTTAATATTGCTGGCCGCCAGTAACTTCGCAGCCTCTTTGACTCGCTCATTACCCTTCATTTCTTCCGAACCAATATTAAGCAATCCGACCGTCGGGCGTTCAATATTTTCAACGGCGCTGGCCAATACAGAACCCATCACTGCAAACTGAAACAGATGTTCAGCCGTCGAATCAACATTCGCCCCAAGATCCAGCATATGGGTATGCCCTGTCATCGCGGGAAGCGTTGAGATGATCGCCGGGCGATCAACGCCGGGTAACGTTTTCAAAACAAAACGCGCCGTTGCCATCAAAGCACCGGTATTACCCGCACTGACACAAGCTGACGCAGTGCCATCTTTCACCAGATTAATCGCAACGCGCATCGATGAATCTTTTTTACCGCGTAGCGCTAACGCGGGCGATTCATCCATCGTTACCTGTTGAGAGGCGTGCTGGACTGTTAGGCGCTCCCCCACATCACTGCCCTGCTGTTGCAGTGCGGCGATGAGTTGCGCCTGATCACCAACAAGGATCAGTTTGAGGTCACGATGCTTCTTTAACGCATTAAGTGCGGCGGGAACGGTCACGACTGGGCCGTGATCGCCACCCATCGCATCAAGCGCAACGGTTAGACCCAAGGCCTATTCGCCTGCGCTCTCGACGACTTTCTTGCCTTTGTAGTAACCATCAGCAGTGATGTGGTGGCGCAGGTGAGTTTCACCTGAATTTGTATCAACAGATAAGGTCTTACCTGTTAGCGCATCATGTGAACGACGCATGCCACGTCTTGAAGTTGATTTTTTACTCTTTTGTACAGCCATGCTAACTACTCCTTAAAAACTAAAACACTTACACTTAACTTGTCACAACTTTTAAATGCCGTGTGACGAAACACTAATCACGGTTACCACTGACAATTATTCATCATCAGATTTCACTTTTTTCAATCCAGCCAACGCACCAAATGGCTTGGGTTTCTTCTTTTCAACCGGTTGCGGAGTCTCAATTTCCTCACGCGGTTGAAGGACGGCCACTGCGCATTCATCTTCAGGATGAAATGTCACAATCGGCAGCGCCAAAATCAGCTCATCTTCTACCAACTCTCGTACCACAACCGTCGCTTCATCAAGAATATAGGGATCATATTCACTAGGAAGCTGCTTGCCAGCCGCTTCCGTATCAACAAATGCTAACGAGATATCTGTCTCAATCAGCGTTGCGACCGCTTTCATACAACGCTGGCATTCCAGCGCCAGCGTTGCTTTCAAATGGCCACGCAAAGTCTTGTTGCCCGACGCATCAACATCAAATGCAAAGTCTATTTCAACCTCTCCATTTTGATCGCACAATGCATCCGTCAAACGGCTCATCCCAGTCAACGGAATGGTCCCTTTAAGGTGTTCACCACGGTCGCAGAAATTAAGCGGTTTTATATAATCTTGTAAGCGGATCGACATAAACCCGCAATTTTAGGGCGAGACGCGCTAACTGTCAAAAACTATTAACAAAATCAGGTAAGCTAGTCTCCTGAAGCGATCCAAAAATGCGCCTAATTGTCGCGTTGGATGGCACCACTACCTGCAATACCTAAAACAATAGGTATTCACCATAACCACATGATATATATAGATGAAAGGTTACAATAATACGACTAAAATCATTTTAGCCTCAAGCTCACCATTCAGAAAAGCATTGCTACAACGCCTTCAACTGAATTTTGACACCATTTCACCAGATATTGATGAAACAGCCCAAAATGGCGAATTATCGGAAACATTAGTTGCTCGGTTATCGCTAATGAAGGCCCGTGAAGTCGCAAAAAAGCATCCCGATGCGCTAATCATCGGCTCAGATCAGGTGGCGTTACTCGACGGAAAAATAATGGGGAAACCAGGCAACCATCAACGAGCAACTGCCCAATTACTCGCCGCGTCAGGCAAAAGAGTTACTTTTTTGACAGGACTAAGCCTGCTAAACAGTCAAAATTCCACTCACGAAACAGTGGTTGTGCCATTTGATGTTGAGTTTCGTCAGCTCAGCTCGGCAATGATTGAGGCCTACCTGCTGCGTGAACAACCCTACCAATGCGCAGGATCATTTAAATTTGAAGGCCTTGGCATTACACTTTTTGAGCGCCTTGACGGTGATGACCCAACTGCGTTAATAGGCCTGCCACTGATTCAATTGACGCGCATGCTAGAAAAAATGGAGGTCGTTATACTATAAGACCAGCATCATGTTCATGATGGGAGTACCCATTGTCGCGACTACCCCCGGTTCAATTCTTTTAGCCGTGATGCCATTGGTGGCACCTCTTCAGCATCTATATGAACATCAAGCAATACGGGCCCCCTTTCACTCAGCAAGGACGTGATATCGAGCTCATCCAGTTCTTGTGCATTGCGAATCGTAACACCTCTTGCACCAACGGCCTGTGCCATTAATGCAAAATCAACCGTCGGCAATTCAAAACCGATCTCTTCCGCACCGCCAATGCGCTGCCCATGCTTAACCATGCCATAAGCACTGTCATTCAATACAACAAAAATAACGGATAATTGCTGCTGCACCGCAACCGTAATTTCCTGACCACTCATCAGATAGCTACCATCACCTGTGATGCAGACCACTGGGGCTTCTTTTTGTGCACAGGCGGCTCCCACAGAGGCGCCTACCGCCCATCCCATCGAACCAAAGCCCATCGCAATTTTATAATTCGAGGTTGTATTCAGGTGAAGATAGTGTGTTGCCCATGCCCACGAATTACCGGCATCAACATGATAGCGAGCAGTGGATGGCAGCAGTTCAGGTAACTTACTCATCAAATATTGAGGTTTAACAACTAAGCTTTTTTCTAGCTGATCAACTCGTGTCGAGGCGAGAATATTACGCTCACAACAGATTTTTGTAACCCCGGCGTATTGAGGTACACGATAGCATTGTTGCAGTGGCTTATTCTTAGCGGCTGTATTCATGGCTGGCCTAGCCAACAGGTGTTTTTTAAAATCGTGGAAGATTTTATTGAGACTGCCATACAGCTGCAAAGCTGACTCATCTGAAACAAGACTGTCTGATCCAAAATAGTTGATATAGATCATCTTTTCAATGACAGCGCTGTTGCTACATAACCCGGCTGTTTCAAATGGATTCAAGTTAGTCCCGATCGTAATGATATGGTCAAGGCCCTCGTCCAGCAATGCCTCTATCGCCTGTGTATGGCCTGCAAAACCTAAGACACCTCTATATAGACAATGGTTAGCCTGAACAGCCCCCTTTGCGGCTGGCGTGGTAATGATTTCAGCATTCAGTAGCTCAGCACATTCCACTATCGTTTGCGCATAAGGCAAGCTCCCTGGCCCTAGTAAAAACAGCACTTTTTTATCATTTGTCGCAAGCCTGCATAATTCACCATAACCATTATGCTCATACCCTTCATGCTGGCCTGGAACAAAATGCCCATTATTAACCATTTCCCCACCGTCCATTGCATGGTTCCAAATTTCCATCGGGATACTTAAATGCACGGGGCCACGTGGGTGAGTGTTCGCAATTTTAACCGCTTTTTTTAACTTGTGCTTCAGCTGGTCAATATGCGTTACCACGGAACTATAACGAGTACATTTTGAGAACATCGATGTAATTGAGATGGCATCGTCAGAAGAGTCTTGAAGATCGTATCGACCAAAATTGGCCATTGAGGTTTGCGGTGTCAATACCAACATCGGTATCTGATCCATATAAGCTGATGCAACCCCGGTAATTAAGTTGGTAGAACCCGGGCCTGTTGTTGCGCAGCAAACGGCCATGCGCCCGCTCTCCCGTGCATAACCGTCGGCCATAAAGGCCGCACCCACTTCATGCCGAGATACAATAAGATCCATCAGTAATGGAGCCTCATAACTGTTTTTCATGTTCATTGAAGAATTGCTATTTCTATTAAATCGAGCAATTGCATCAAATAAGGGCTCAATCGCACCGCCTGGAACACCAAATATTTTATCGACATTAACCTGAGATAAGTAATCCAAAATAAAATCTGCTGCCGTAGTTTGATTTGATACCGGTAAATCCAGCGCTTCTTTTCTCATTGCATTGCTCATTTTTTCCCCAGCCATTGTTGGTCATTACATTGATACAGTTAAAAGTACTGACCTACTCACTAGCAATATTCACTCCAACAACATGCGAACTTATAAAATATTTAGCCAGGGATAGCTCGCTACAAAAAAACAATCGTTTTATTAACATCAAAATAATGATTTTTGATCACATTAGGGATAGCTGTATTGATGTGAATGCTTATCAACTTGCCATATAAGATGGCCTTTACAAACATCTGATATATTGATTTTCACTTGCGGTAACAAAGCGGGGAGAGATAACTGACTTAAACAATAAGGCATAGGAAATCACCTACATAGGTAGCCAATTAAATATAACTATTTTTTTGTAGGTATATATTTACGAAAAAGGAGTAGAGAAAAGAGCAGGCAATCATCACGTTGATCACATGCAATAATGAGAAAATTATTATTTGATAGCCCGTCACTTCATTTTTATCCACACTGAGAGCGCTCTAAAACAATCTTGAGAAAGTGAATCGCGCAACAATGGCAGTATATAACGCCGCTCATCCGTCTTTAGGATTAAAATGATCAGCTGTGGATGGATGTAGCTTGATGGCGATAATGTGGCTACTTTCACGCGACCATCAATCGTGTGAAGCAACCAGTCACCCGTTGTTTCTCGAATGAGTAATCGAACAGATTGTGCCGCACATTGTGAAATATAGCGTTTATAAAGCTGAAAAAAATAGAGCCACAAAACAAGACTAAGCGGCAGTGAAATTAAGATGGGGAAAACAGTCATGAGTATGACTGTCGCACCCAAAAAGTTAACGAATAAAAGCCACTTCAGAATGGGTGAGGATTGTGGCTCAATCCGTAAAGATGGCTCGAACCTTGTTGACGACATCGGCGATATCCTTATCTTCCGGCTGCTCGCGTCCCATTAAGTGTTCAAGTAATGGCTGATCACCGATGGCTAGCATCCGGTCAAACGTCAATTTTTCATCACGAGTAAGCCTGCCATACCCCTTTTCGAGGAACTCACGTAAAAAAAGATCTAATTCGAGCATACCACGCCGGCATTGCCAACGAAGACGCGCTTCGCTATTAACCTCATTCATTACAGCAGCAACCATCATGTGAGCTGCTTGAGCATCATGTGCTTGATCTTACCGATGGCCTTAGCCGGGTTAAGCCCCTTTGGGCAGACCTGCACGCAGTTCATAATGGTATGGCAACGATAGAGCTTGTAGGCATCCTCCAGATCATTAAGGCGCTCGTCGCTCGCCTGGTCACGGCTGTCTGCAAGGAAGCGGTATGACTGTAATAACGCTGCGGGACCCATAAATTTATCGGGGTTCCACCAGAACGAAGGACATGCCGTTGAGCAGCAGCCACACAGGACACATTCATAAAGCCCATCAAGCTCTTCACGTTGCGCAGGGGTCTGTTTGAATTCTACCTCAGGTTCTGGGTCTTTCACTATCAGATACGGTTTCGCAGCACGATACTGTTTATAAAACTGCTCCATATCGACCACCAGATCACGAATCACAGGAAGCCCTGGCAGCGGACGAACTTCAATCGGCTGCTCAAGACCGGCAATGGCGGTGACACAGGAAAGCGCATTAGTGCCGTTGATGTTAAGGCCATCTGAACCACACACCCCTTCACCACAGGAGTGACGAAAACTCAGGCTCTCATCCTGTGCCTTCACCATTTTCAATGCATCCAGCACCATTTTGTCGGCGTCGAGTTCGAGCGCGTACTCCTGCATATAGGGTTTTTGGTCTTTGTCTGGGTTATAACGATAGACCGAGAGACGGATAGTTTCCATTAGCACCACTCCTTATCAATAAACACGTGGCTTAGGTGGGAATGCTTCAACGCTTTTCGGCTTCATCCGCACCGGTTTGTATTCCAGCTTACGCCCTTCTTTAAAATAGAGACTATGTTTCATCCAACGCTCATCATCACGCTCAGGATAATCGATACGAGAATGCGCACCACGGCTCTCTTTGCGTGCCAGTGCTGAGGTCGCAGCCGCCAGTGCAATATCGACTAGATTTTCAAGTTCAAAGGCTTCGATACGCGCGGTATTAAACACGCGACTGTGATCTTTAAGGGTTACATGTTTCATTCGCTCCTGAATGGCCAGCAGCTTTTCGAGGCCCTCGACCATCAGTTCTTCAGAACGGAAGACGCCATTATAGTCTTCCATCGTCTTCTGCAGATCGGTGCGCAGCGAATCAACACTTTCCCCCTCGCCTTTGCGCTCCCAGTGAGCCATGTGGTCTAGTGCCGCGGTCACGCTATCTTCATCCATCGGGCGGTGAAAACGATTTTCACCTAGGTATTCAATGATGTGATTACCCGCAGCACGCCCAAAGACGATGATGTCGAGCAGCGAATTACCACCCAGGCGATTCGCGCCATGCACCGAAACACAAGCGCATTCGCCTGCCGCATAAAGCCCGGGAATAGTATCTTCACCGTTACGTTCAGGCACCACTACCTGGCCATTGATGTTCGTTGGAATACCGCCCATGGTGTAATGCGCAGTCGGGTAAACGGGCACCAGCTCTTTCGCTGCATCGATATGCATAAAGGTCTTTACCATCTCATAGATACCGGGCAAACGTTTACGCAGTGTCTCTTCCCCGAGGTGATCAAGCTTTAACATCACATGATCTTTGTTGGGGCCACAACCGCGCCCCTCTTTTATCTCGGTGTAAATAGAACGGCTCACCACATCGCGGCTCGCGAGGTCTTTGGCATGCGGTGCATAACGCTCCATAAAGCGTTCACCATCACCATTGAGTAGATAGCCACCCTCACCACGCGCACCTTCGGTAATCAACATCCCCTTACCTGCCACACCAGTAGGATGAAACTGGATGAACTCCATATCCTGCAGTGGGATGCCTGCACGTAACGCCATCCCCATGCCATCGCCAGTATTGATATGCGCATTGGTATTGGTACGGTACATCTGCCCGGCACCACCGGTCGCAATCAAGGTGGTCTTTGCTTCAATAATAAGGGGTTCACCCGTCTCAATGCACATCACCAATGCACCAAGTATATAGCCCTCTTTATCTTTTAGCAGATCGATGGCGAAATATTCATCAAAGAAATGGGTCTTGGCTTTGATGTTTTGCTGGTACAACGTATGCAATATTGCATGGCCAGTTCTATCAGCAGCCGCACAAGTACGCGCTGCCTGATCACCACCAAAATCCTGGCTCTGCCCACCAAAAGGACGCTGATAAATTTTGCCATTATCAAGGCGGGAAAATGGCACCCCATAATGTTCCAGCTCAATGACCAGGCGTGAGGCGGTGCGACACATATATTCAATCGCATCCTGATCACCTAGATAATCACTGCCTTTTACCGTGTCGTACATGTGCCAGTGCCAGTTATCAGGCAGTACATTGGCAAGTGCAGCATTGATGCCACCCTGCGCAGCAACAGTATGTGAGCGAGTGGGGAAAACTTTGGAGACCACCGCGACCGATGCATCCGCCTGCGACATCTGCATCGCGGCACGTAAACCACCACCACCGGCACCAATCACCAATGTATCAAAACGTCGACGTTCAATATTCTGCCTGATATCACTCATACACTCACCGTCAGTAAAATCTTCATAATCCAGATAGCCGTCCCTAACAGGGCAAAACCAACGCCCGTCAATAACGCGAGGCGTATGCTATCAATATGAATGTAATCCATCATCACATCGCGCATGCCAACCCAGGCGTGCGTCAATAGTGAGAGAAAAAAAAGCGTGGTCGTGATGCCGACAAAGCTGTTGGCCATCATGGTGCGCCATTCCAGATATGAGGTAGGCGTGCATACAGCAAAGTAGATTCCAAAACAGACCACAAATAGCAGCATATAGACAGCGCTTAGTCGCTGAATCAGCCAGGTGCGTAAACCAATGGATTTGCGGCTCATAATATCATCACCATGCCAATCACCGTGGTGATGATGCCCGCGCCTAGCACACACCAGGCACTTCTACGCCCATTAACAACATCAACACCGATATCGAGATCCAGCATAAAATAGCGGATACCGGCAAAAAAGTGATGGGCAAACCCCCACAGAGCAAGCAGGATTATCAGACGAAACAGGCCGCTATCAAATAGCGAGGTAACCGTTTCATACCCTTGTGGGCTACTGAGCGAAAGCCCCAACAGATAGATGACTATTGGGATAGAGAGGAACATCAGTATGCCCGTGATGCGATGTGCTACTGACAGCACTGCCATCACCGGCATATCGATACGAGTTAGATCCAGAAAGACCGGACGTTTTTTGTTTTCCATAACCACTCATTATGAATAATCAATGTGTCACCGTAGTGTAACGTATTGAAATGATTCGTCCAGAATATTATCACCAGCGATTATTTCAGCTATGATCCCCCCTCCTCAACCGCACGTTGAGACCCATTAATGTTAAGCAGGAAATAAAAAATCGATGAACGAACAATGGAAACAATACCTACAAAATGCTGGGGCCATCCTAACGCACGACGGCACCAGTGTTGAGCACTTTGGCCAGGCAGAAAAGGAACAGGCCGCTATCGACAGCGCTCACATTATCATGCCCATTACTGGCATGACCTTTATTCAGGCCAGTGGCATTGATGCAAAAACCTTTTTGCAAGGACAGCTCACCAATGATATCGTGCTCATCAATCCACAAAGCAGCCAACTCAGCGGTTACTGCACCCCCAAAGGACGACTGCTAGCCCTTTTCCGTATCACACAACACGGTGATGGCTATCGCCTGCACCTGCCGACCTGCCTGCTCGAGAAAATACTACCGCGCCTCAAAATGTTTGTCATGAGGGCAAAGGTCACGCTTGAGCCTGCCGCGGCTGAAACTGTTCGTATCGGGATTAGCGGAAAAGATGCCGCCATAAAACTCAGCGCACACGTTGGCGCCCTGCCCAATGCTATTCATGGCGTGACAGATGAAAATGGCATCACCATTATTCAGCATCCTGTTAAGCACCAGGAGCTCGGTTCGCGTTTCGAATTGATTGGAAACCATGAAAAAATCCAGTCGCTGTGGCAACGGCTATCACCAGACTTCTTACCGACCGGCAGCGGCGCGTGGCAGCTACTCAATATTAATGCAGCCCAACCGAGCGTCGTAAGCGAAACAGTCGAGATGTTTATCCCTCAGATGCTTAACCTGCATGTCATTGACGGTGTCAGCTTCAAAAAAGGGTGCTATCCCGGTCAAGAGGTCGTTGCTCGCCTCCATTATCGCGGCAAATTAAAGCGTCACATGCAGATTGCACAGTTTCATTCAGAGCAGACACCACTTCCAGGGATGTCACTTTATCCACTAGATGGTGGAGAAGAGGCTCAATCCATAGGGAATGTGGTGCAAGTAGAACAGATCTCAAATCATCAATACCGCGCACTTTGTGTTCTCTCAAATGACTTTGCAGCCAATAAGGTCGCATGCCTACAACGGGATGCAAAAGCAGCATTAAAATTATATGGTTTACCCTATGATTTACCCGCTGATAGCGAGTAAGCGGGGCGCTTTAGCGAGTGATAAATGCCCCTTAATTTATCCAAAATAAAAAGGATCAAGTTAATCATAAAGCGGGCGATACCTTAAAAGAATCATAGAGATAACCCGCAATAACACGTTTCATTTGCTATAAAAACAAGGCATTTATGGCTAACTCGCTCATCGGAAAATTCTGTAAAGACCTTATCGCTGATATCAAGGCCAATAAGATCATATTGCCAGCGCTTCCTGAAGTCGCGCTTAAGGCGCGTAAATTACTCAATGATCAGGGCACAACGTCCAATCAGATTTCAAAGGTCATTAGTGCCGATGTGGTCATCACCACGCGCCTATTACGCGTGGTCAATAGCCCACTCTACCGCAGCCAGAGCCAGGTTGAAGATGTCAAAGTGGCCATTACGCGACTTGGAAATGCCAATGTACGCAGCCTGGTGACCAGCCTGGCGATGGAGCAACTTTATCAGGCCGGGCTCTCTGATGAGGTCAAAAAAAAACTGAAAGAAAACTGGAAACATAGCCTTCACGTGGCTGCGCTGAGCTTTGTGATTGCACGTGATTACACTGAGCTAAGCCCTGATGAAGCGATGCTCAGCGGCTTGATTCACGATATCGGCGCACTCCCTATTCTTGAATATGCCGAACTTCTTCCGGATATATTGTCAAACGAAGTGGCACTTGACCGACTTGTATTCTTGCTTCATACCAAAATTGGCCACCTGGTTTTAAAAAAATGGAATTTCCCTGATGAGCTAGTCACCGTTGCGCGTGAACACGAAAACTTTGAACGTGATTCAGGTATCAATCCCGATTATACCGATGTCGTTTTAGTAGCCAATCTTTTGAGCCATGTCGGTACGAATCATCCGCATACAAAACTAGACTGGAACTCAATACCAGCCTTTAACCGCCTTGCAATGACGCCAGAAGAGAGCATTGCAGCCATAAAAGATGCACACGAAGAGATTATTGAGATTCAAAATATTTTTTCGCAATAACCGCCAACCACTCATGGAATAATGTAATCACACTAATGTCCAAGGATTTAATAAAAAGATTTGTACATGAATTGCTTGATGACATCAAAGCAAATCGCATCACATTGCCAACCTTACCAGAGGTTGCCGATAAAATAAGAACCGTCGTTGACAACCCTAACTCTTCTGCCAATGACCTTTATGATACGCTGAGGCTAGATGCCGCGCTGTCTGCTCGCTTGCTAAAGCTAGCCAACAGCCCATTATTCAGAGCAAAAAAAAGCATTGAAGACCTCAATAGCGCAATCACTCGCTTAGGTAATCGCAATATCAAGAACCTCGTGACCAACCTGGTACTGGAACAGATGTTTCAATCAGAATGCTACTCACCGGAAGTACAAAATAAATTAAAGGCTCAATGGAAATATAATCTACGCATCGCGGCCATCAGTTATTTTTTAGCGAAGCATTACACCTCGCTTAATGCGGATGAAGCAATGATGGCCGGATTGATACATGATATTGGCACACTTCCCATCATTGAATATGCAGAATCAATTCCAGAACTTTCATCAAATCCAGCCGCGCTGGAGATGTTAGTCAATAAGTTACACACCAATATTGGCCGCTTAATATTAAAAAAGTGGCGTTTTCCAGAGTCATTGATTACCGTCGCGAGTGAGCATGAAGACCTATTTCGAGACCCAAGCATTAACCTGGATTACACCGACATCGTTATTATTGCCAACTTACTGGGGCATATCGGGACAGATCATCCAGCAACAAAATTAGACTGGCATACAATTCCAGCCTTTAATCGGATCTCAATTTCACCTGAGGATTGCATCGACGCAATCAAAAATGCACAAGATGAATTAACGCAAATCCAACAAATATTCTCTCGATAGCAGCCTTAGGAAACCAACTAATGGAAGCCCAATTTATCGACACGTTCATCGCGGGGCTGCTGGATGAGATTAAACACAAACGACTTGATCTCCCCACGCTACCCGAAGTTGCGATTAAAATAGGTGAAACAGTTGGTGATCCTAATTCATCGTCGGCTCAGTTAGCAAAAATAATCCGCATTGACGCGGCCCTTTCCGGCCGCCTTTTACAGGCAGCCAACAGCCCCTTGTTTAGAGGAAAAGATCAAATTGACAACATCAAAGCGGCTATCACGCGTCTTGGTGCCAAACAGGTTAAGACGCTAATCAATAGCATTGTCGTTGAGCAGGTATTCCAATCTAAAGGGTCAAGGATGATCAATGCCATCTTGAAGCAACAGTGGTTACATTCCATGCAGGTGGCTGCGATTAGCTATGTTTTCGCACAACGCTTCACTCGCCTTAAGCCAGATAATGCGATGTTAGCAGGATTGATTCATGACATTGGGGCGCTGCCTATTCTTGCCTATGCGGATCGATTCCCCGAACTTGAAAATGATAAAGAGCAGCTCTCTTATATTACCTACAAGCTGCATACGCAGATTGGAAAGCTTGTACTAGAAGGGTGGAATTTCCCACCAGAACTCATTGCCGTTGCATCAGAGCATGAGAATTATAGCCGTGTTTCAGACCCTAGCCCCGACTATGTAGACATCGTGATGATTGCAAACCTTCACACATACATCGGCAAAAAACACCCGTCTAATGAGATAGACTGGACAGAGATTCCCGCCTTCAAGGCGCTTGGTTTAACACCAGAAGAGAGTATGTCCGCGCCTGAAGAGGCGCGCAGTGACGTACAAGATGTAATCGATATGTTGAAGGTCTAGTCCGCCACACCCTGCATTGATCAATCAGAACCTAAGGAAGTGCTGCGCGCCTTATTCTTTGCCACCATTGGGTAACGAGAGAATAACGTCACCCCAATCCACAGGGTTATCATCATGCCAATTGCTGTGAAAATAGCGGGGGCGGGATCTTGCGCTGTACTCACCGAGCCGGCATAAGCCGTAATCAGTGCATATGGATAAGAGCCCAGCATCCACGCAAGCACAAACCGCCTGAAAGGCATCTTAGTCATACCAGACATACACGCCGCCGCTTCAGGTACCATAGGAATAGCACGCGAAATCAAAATCATGACAAAGCCATGGCGATGAAACAGGCGCGCCATCTCCGCTATCTTGACTTCACACTTAACAACTTTCATCAGTAATGTCGGCCCAAAAATACGGCTCATAGCATAGCCAACCCCACCCACCAGACTCAAGCCCACCATCGATGCAAAAGCGCCCAGGCCAAAGCCCAAAAAGTAACCCGACAACATACAAACGATTAGCGTTGGGATTGAAATTAAGAGGTCAACCAGTAACAGCAGCACAATCATCGCGGCAAGCGTTAACGGCGAAATGGTATCCGCAAGGGCAATCCACCCTTTTACATCATCGATGGTGACTAACCCCGTTAGCTTAATCATCACAAACACGGATGCAAAGCATGCCACCAATAGTAAAAACAGTTTAATAAGACTCTTCATGATTCCAACAAGCGGTTAGTCGAGTCGTTCCATGTCATCGCTCTGTGGCTCAGACTTTTTATGTAGCATGTCAGCGGATGGCACTGCACCCTGGGATTCAATCTCTGTAGCGCTATCCTCAAGCAATAAGGACTCTTCTTCAGCACTATTTTTAGGTTCACTACTGCCAATACTTTGCAAGGAGGGTTCAGGCGCTGGTACGTGCTCATCAACAGTTCCCTCAGGCGCACTAGCACAGCCAGCGATCAGTAACAGAAATGCAATCGCCGACAATAGAATAAATGACCGCCGTTTTCTCATGATCGCTTGCCCCTGTTATTTTTTTTCATCTTCATCTCAATGGATGCCAGATAATCACTTGTTAACACATTTTCGATTGCCCAATGAAAGTCTTCGCCTTCATTAAGGGCGCCATGATTGAGTGGCTGATAAGCAAGATTCAAAAAACGCCTGCTAATATTAGCCAATGCAGAGATGAAATATTTTACATCAGAGTCATTCTCTAGCAGTGAACTAAATCGAAGTCCATTACGTGCAATCGTCCATTGAAATGGCTCAGCCTCTAGCGCCTGCTTACTGTTAGCAATATAATTCGAGACATTAAGATAATGAATGATACTCGCATCTTTGCCTCGCTTAGCTTGAGGCACCACATTCAGGTAACAGGCAAGAATATTATGCCTCGCCTTATACAGGTGACTCGCCCCAACCATCGCCTGAGGGTATTTTCCATTATGCTGTTCAATTGCCGAAACACTTTTTTGATAGTGGTTAATCGCGGACTGTTTGCACCAATCTAATGGCTCCCGCATGCCATTATTTCGGTAAAGCGGAATCCGATCAAATGCGATATTCCCCAGCAACCAGTTCAAGCGTGAGACTCTTAACCACTCAACTTCACGCTCACATTGCTGCTGTAGAAAAAATTCCAGGTCCTGAATATCCTTCTCTTTGTCGATATGTTTTTTACAGTTAAACAGGTGATTATAGAGTCGCATTAAACGGTTCAGCTCTTCAGGGAATGGGGCCGGGAAACAGTCACCATGCAGCTGGTTAATTAACGTCTCAAGTTGACTATTGGGCTTTTTATGCGGCTCACGATAATGGCTATAGAGCGTCTTTTCATCAACGCCCCGCACTGAGCATTTATCCATTTCGGTAAGAAAATGATCCCAGGTCCAACCAGGTTGCTGTTTCAGGCGATGAATTTTATTGAATACAATGGTCACACCACAAAACCTTTATCACATTAAAAAACCAAATGGAAGACCATTTTAAGCCACATAATGCCTAACGGCTACCCCTTTCAAGCTCATAAACTCACTGCATCAACATTACACCCGGAGGTCACAGATGAACCCAATGGTCAAAAGAAATCGCGCAATAACCACTGCATTAGCCACATTACTGTTAACGGCCTGTGCGACCTCGAATCCGCCGCAAGGCAAGCTTGAGCCGCGAGTAGTTGCGCGCGCGTCAGCAGCAGCCCCGATGCTTGAGAAGCACCAGGTAATGCAGGGTATGGCAGCCTCAGGCCGTGATTATCATCATGGCTTGACAAAAAAGGGATTAAATCTCTCCACTATCGCAGCAGGAGAGCAATACAGCACCATCACTGAAAATCGTCGGATTCAGGTTAGCGATGAACCGATCAGTACCTTTAGTATCGATGTCGATACCGCCGCCTACGCCAATGTTCGGCGCTTTATCCATGGCGGTAACCTGCCACCGAAGAATGCGGTTCGAATTGAAGAGATGGTTAACTATTTTGATTACCACTACCCAGTACCAGAGAGCCCATCGACACCCTTCAACATCACCACTGAAATTGGCCCTACCCCATGGAATAGCGCTGGCTATCTACTGCATGTTGGAATTAAAGGATATGCACCGACCATCACCGAATCGCAGCCACGCAACCTTGTCTTTCTGCTCGATGTCTCTGGTTCAATGAATGCCGCCAATAAATTAGGCTTATTAAAAAAATCGCTACGCCTATTAGTCAATCAGCTAACACCTCAAGATCGTCTCGCTATCGTCGTTTATGCCGGAGCATCAGGGGTGGTACTTGAATCAACGCCCGGCAACAGACGTAGCGAAATCATCGACGCGATGGCACGTTTACGTGCAGGAGGCTCAACCAATGGCGGTGCAGGTATCGAGCTCGCTTATTCTATATAAACAGCCCGGTGAACACCGCAGTATTGAGATGAAAGATGCCATCGTCACAAGTGTTCACAAGCCATTATTAGCAAGTACCTCAAATAACTTTCGATTCGTAGCAGCCGTAGCAGGCTTCGGGCAACGCCTCCGCAGCAGCGATTCACTCGGTGATTATTCGTATCCTGAGATATTAAAATTAGCGCAGCAGAGCCGAGGTAATGATCCATTGGGCTACCGAGCAGAATTCATCCAACTCGTAAAGCTAGCAGATTCCTTGCAATAAACTACGCTAGGAAGCGAAGATCAGCACACGTCACGCGTTGCTGATCCTTTTTAGCGGCTACTCACAGGAAAATATCGCTAAAATAGACTAACTGACTCATAATAGCGCGATACCATCGTTACAATCTTTAATGAGCAGCCATGCCACATAATAAAATCTATCTCAAAGACCTCAATAAAGCCGTTACCGAGGAATCGCTTAATACCCATTTTTCGCTATGCGGCACAATCAGCGAGATCAATTTACCCATTGATAAAAAAAGTCAGTCGCCAAAAGGCTACGCCTTTATCACCTTTACTGAGCCCTGCGCCGTACAAAGTGCACTAGAACAAGACGGCAAGCTGTTTCTAGAAACGATGATCACCGTACAACTTGCTACCGAAAAACGACCAAAGAAATAAGCGACCATGACAAATAACGAAATCATCAAGAAACTCCGCATCGCACTTGACCTTAAAGAGCTCGATATTATTGAAGTTTTTAAACTATCCGGTTATGAAATCAAAAAATCAGAACTGTCTGGTATTTTTCGTAAGCGTGAAAATAAACACTTCAAAGAGTGTAGTGACCTGGTCATGAATCATTTCCTCAATGGCTATATTATTTATAAACGCGGTCCGAAAGAAGCAAATGAAACAAGCACCGAAAAAATGATTGCAACAGAGCCTTCAACGAATTAAACGCTTAAGGGCACCTCTATTAATTCTGAGCGTGGCAGATTGAATGCCAAATTCGTTACATCAAGACGTCAATAGCAGGTAATAGCCAAGGGGCACACCGTAGCGGGACTATTGCCAAAATGGGCAACGTGATGTAGCGGATTGGGGCTTTAAGCTGTGCGTTCATGAATGAATAGCGGTTACCAAAGAGGTTTTGGTAACGTCTGAATGGATTTATCTGTGGGTGCGTACAGCGTACAGCATCCACCAATCCGAACCCATCAAGCTCGCTAAAAAATACCACTGGCACCGAATCCTATTCAGAAATAGATTTAGCCATTGATAACCACAAAAAAAGGGCCCACTAAGGGCCCTTTCGCAAACAACTAATAGCGGCGCTAATTAATCGTTATTAACGGCCTTCATGCTCAGGCGAATACGCCCCTGCTTGTCGATTTCAAGCACTTTAACCTTAATGATTTCGCCTTCAGTCAGCTTATCACTCACATTTTCTACTCGCTCATCAGAGATCTGAGAGATGTGAACCAGCCCATCTTTACCCGGTAGGATGGTAACGAATGCACCAAAGTCCATTAATTTGGCAACCTTACCTTCGTAGATACTACCCACTTCAACATCAGCAGTAATCTGCTCGATACGGCGACGTGCTTCTTCTCCGCCTTCACAATCAACAGATGCAATCTTCACCACACCATCATCAGAGATGTCGATGCTGGCACCGGTCTCTTCGGTCAGTGCACGAATCGTCGCACCGCCTTTACCAATCACATCACGAATTTTATCCGGATTGATCTTAATAGAGATGATGCGTGGTGCGTACTGAGAGATGTCATCACGAGGTGTCGAGATCACCGCATTCATGTTTTCAAGAATGTAGAGACGCCCTTCTTTTGCCTGCTCTAACGCCGCAGCCATAATTTCACGCGTGATACCGGTGATTTTGATATCCATCTGTAGTGCGGTGATACCATCGTTAGTACCTGCCACTTTGAAATCCATGTCGCCTAGGTGATCTTCATCACCTAGGATGTCAGACAGTACTGCAAACTTGCTGCCTTCTTTGATCAGGCCCATTGCGATACCGGCAACGGGGGCTTTAAGTGAAACACCGGCATCCATCATCGCCAAACTTGAGCCACAGACAGAAGCCATCGAGCTTGAACCGTTAGATTCGGTGATTTCAGAAACCACACGTACCACATATGGGAACTCTTCCATATCCGGCATTACTGCAGCAATACCACGCTTCGCTAGACGACCATGGCCAATTTCACGACGCTTTGGGCTACCCACAAAACCGGTTTCACCAACACAGTATGGAGGAAAGTTGTAGTGCAGCATGAATGGGTCTTTCTTTTCACCTTCAAGCGCATCAATGATCTGTGCATCACGAGCCGTGCCCAATGTTGCAACCACTAGTGCCTGTGTTTCCCCGCGCGTAAAAAGCGCAGAGCCATGGGTACGTGGTAACACACCAACACGAACGTTGATCTCACGAACAGTGCGCGTATCACGACCATCGATACGTAGCTCACCATTAATGATCTGACTACGAACAACATTTTTCTCTACCTTGCTAATCACGCCCTTAACATCTTCGGCTGACCACTTAGCCTCTTCAGCAGAGCAGAGCTGAGCGACGATATCGTTGCGAACTTCTGCCAGACGATCCTGGCGAACCAGCTTTTCTTTGATCTGATATGCAGCCGTTACCGCTTCTGTAGAGGCGCTTTCAACCGCACTGACTAATGCGTCATCAATGGCTTCAGGCTCCCATGTCCATGCGGGTGTATTCACTTCAGCCGCCAGCTCATTGATTGCATTAACCACAACCTGTTGCTGATCATGGCCAAAGATCACCGCTCCCAGCATCACCTCTTCTGAAAGCTCTTTCGCTTCAGACTCAACCATCAATACGGCGTCTTTTGTACCCGCAATCACCAGGTCAAGGGTAGAGTCTTCTAATTCAGCAAACGTTGGATTCAACAGGTATTCGCCATCTTTATAGCCAACACGCGCTGCACCAACAGGACCACCAAAAGGCATACCAGAGATCGCCAGTGCCGCAGAGGCACCGATGATCGCTGGAATATCAGGGTCGATATCTTTGTTTAAAGAAACCACTGAGGCGATGATCTGAACTTCGTTTTTGAATCCTTTTGGAAACAGCGGACGCAGTGGACGATCGATCAAACGACAGGTCAGGGTCTCTTTTTCACTGGGACGCCCTTCACGCTTGAAAAAGCCACCTGGAATCTTACCAGCCGCGTAAGTACGCTCCTGGTAGTTCACGGTGAGAGGAAAAAAATCACGCCCTGGGTCGGCTTCTTTGCGACCAACCACGGTCACAAGTACGGCGGTGTCATCCATGGTTACCATGACTGCGGCGGTTGCTTGTCTCGCAATCTCACCCGTTTCGAGCGTTACAGTGTGGTTGCCGTACTGAAAAGTTTTTTTAATGGGCGTCACATTTAATTCCTTAATGTAGTCAAGCATTGATAGTTAAGAGAGTAAGGCGCGATTACTTACGCAGCCCCAGGCTTTTAATCAGGTCCTGATAACGTGAGCTATCTTTTCTCTTCAGGTAATCAAGCAGTTTTCTACGTTGGCTTACCATTCTTAGCAGACCCTGACGTGAATGATGGTCATGGATATGCTCTTTGAAATGGCCAGACAGTTGTTCGATGCGCGCGGACAGAAGTGCAACTTGCACCTCTGGCGAACCAGTATCACCGTCTGCTCGTTGGTACTTGCTAACGACCTGTGATTTAGTTTCAGCGTTTAATCCCATAATTTCCTCTGTGTTTTACAAACGTTACTTACTGTTAAAAAAGAGCCCGTATTTTATCGTCTTAAGTACATGTATGACAAGATAAATAACGGCTCTAGGTGGAGACACTCCCCATTTAGGCGCTATTCAACAAACGCCGCGGCGCCACACGACCATCATCCATAATATACCCGACGCCTAAAAAGACGTTGCCCTCTGCAAACAGCTTCACAAGCCCCTCACGCGGCGCCTGCGGGACCACTACCGCCTGGCCCCGCTTTAAAAAAAAGGCCACATCTTGTGACAGCCTGACCTCTGGCCAGTTGACCAGCGCATTTTCCATCGGTAGCAATAGTTGATCCAATGCATCAAAGCCACCTTCTTCAGCGATATTTTCCAGCTGAACGGGTGTAATCATCTTTTCGCCGCTAAATGGACCCACGCTGAGACGCCTTAATACCACCACGTGTGCACCACAACCCAGGCGCTCACCAATATCTTCTGCCAGCGTGCGAATGTAGGTACCTTTGGAGCAGTGAACATCTAGTTCGAGCAGGTCAGCACCTGCGGACAGCATCTCAATACTATGAATTTTAATCTTGCGAATCTTACGCTCAACCTCGATCCCTTGGCGCGCAAGCTTGTAAAGTGGTTGCCCATCCTTCTTCAAGGCTGAAAACATCGGAGGAATCTGTTCAATATCACCTAGAAATCCAGCCAGAACCCGCTCTAATTCTGCATGGCTATAGTGAGCCACTTCACGGATGTGAATGGCTTCGCCTTCGGCATCACCTGTATTGGTTTTAATACCCAGCTTGATCGTGACCTGATAACGCTTATCGGCATCCAGCAGAAAGCCTGACATTTTGGTCGCTTCACCAAGACAGATTGGCAAGAGGCCAGTGGCAAGAGGATCAAGACTACCGGTGTGCCCTGCCTTACGTGCCTTGAAAATACGTTTAACGCGTTGCAGAACTGCGTTAGAACTCATCCCGATGGGTTTATCAAACAGAAGAATGCCGCTGATATCACGCCCAGACTTACGGCGTGCCATCTTCATCCTTATCTCTGTTTTTAGCATCGGTAGCGACTGCAGAATCAATCAATGCAGAGAGTGCCGTACCATGTTCAACCGAGGCATCAAAATGAAAGCGTAAAGTTGGAACAACCCGAAGCTGCATCCGTTTACCAATTGCACGGCGCAAAAATGCAGCCGCGTTATTCAGCACCTTAATACATTCAGTCACGTCATGCTCATCATCCAACAATGTCACATGCACCTTTGCATGAGACATGTCAGGCGAGATGTCGACAGCAGTCACTGTCACCATTCCCACCCGAGGGTCTTTGATTTCCTGTTGAATCAATTGAGCAATCTCACGCCGAAGTTGCTCACCGACCCTTAATGTACGACTAAACTCTTTAGCCATGACGACGAACCGTTACACTTAACATCAAACTAACCATAACGATCAAAGCGTACGCTCAACCGAGATGGTTTCGTATACTTCAATCTGATCACCCGGCTTAACATCGTTGTAATTCTTAACACCGATGCCACACTCAGTACCCGCACGAACTTCATTGACGTCATCTTTAAAACGACGCAGTGATTCAAGTTCACCTTCATAAATAACAACGTTGTCACGCAGAACACGGATGGGATTGCTACGCTTAACCGCGCCTTCGATCACCAGACAGCCCGCAATTGCACCCAGTTTCGGCGAAGTAAAGACATCGCGTACTTCAGCCATACCCACAATCTGTTCTTTAATCTCAGGCGCAAGCATGCCAGAGAGCGAAGTTCTTACATCATCAATAACGTCGTATATGACACTATAGTAACGAGGTGAAAGCCCCGACTCTTCACCGAGACGACGCGCGGCTGCATCAGCTCGCACATTAAAGCCGACCAGGATGGCGTCCGATGCAATAGCAAGATTGACATCAGATTCGTTAATACCACCGACGCCAGAAGCCACAATCTTCACCGCTACTTCATCATTAGAAAGCTTGGTCAATGAATCACGCAATGCCTCAACAGAACCTTGCACATCGGCTTTGATCAACAGATTGAGGATATCAACTTTATTAGCCCCCATCTGTGAAAACATATCTTCCATTTTAGATGCTTTCTGGCGCGCCATTTGTATTTCACGCGCTTTAGCTTGTCTAAATAGCGCCACTTCACGCGCTTTACGCTCATCAGGAACCACGAGTACATCATCACCCGCGCTTGGCGTTCCGGACAATCCCAAGACAACAACAGGGATCGATGGGCCTGCTTGCTCCACCTTATTACCGGCTTCATCAAACATCGCTCGCACACGGCCATATTCCTGCCCGGCAAGCACCATATCACCTTTACGCAGAATGCCATTCTGGACCAAAATCGTTGCGACAGGGCCGCGTCCTTTATCAAGGCTCGATTCGATCACCGCACCACGTGCGGCACACTCTTCAACCGCCGTTAGTTCAAGTACCTCAGCCTGCAGCAAGATGGCGTCCAGCAGCCCATCAATACCTTCACCTGTTTTAGCTGAAACACCGGTAAACATCGTTTCACCGCCCCACTCTTCTGGGATCACTTCATGGCCAACCAGTTCTTGTTTCACTCGATCAATGTCAGCTTCCTGCTTATCAATTTTATTGATCGCAACAATCAGCGGCACACCAGCCGCTTTCGCATGCTGAATCGCTTCTAATGTTTGCGGTTTAACCCCATCATCCGCCGCCACCACCAGGATCACAATATCGGTGACATCAGCACCACGCGCACGCATTGCGGTAAATGCAGCATGCCCCGGTGTATCAAGGAAACTAATCATCCCTTTCTCTGTTTCTACATGGTAAGCGCCCATATGTTGGGTAATGCCACCCGCTTCACCACTGGCCACTTTCGCACTGCGAATGTAATCTAACAGCGAGGTTTTACCGTGATCAACATGCCCCATAATGGTAACCACGGGTGCACGAGAAACTTTCTCGCCTTCAATTTCTTCTTTTGCCTGCTGCAGTTCATCTTCAACCGCATTCTCAGCGATGGCTTTAGGTTTGTGGCCCATTTCTTCAACCACAATCGAGGCGGTATCCTGATCAAGTACCTGATTAATGGTGACCATGGAGCCCATGCCCATCAAGGTTTTAATCAGTTCAGCCGCTTTTACCGACATCTTCTGTGCTAGTTCAGAAACGGTGATTGTTTCTGGGATGCTCACTTCGCGTACTACGGGTGCGGTTGGCATCTCAAAACCGTGCTGTCCACCTGGGGACACCGCGGGTTTCGCCTTAAATTTACCTTTCTTTTTACGTCGTCCCGTTTTGTCACCGGCAACATGAAGTTCACGGCGGCCATACTTGGTAGAGCGCACATCACCACGCGCGCCCTTGCGCTTACCTTTTTTATCGGTAGAGGGCGCATCAGGCTTACTCGTCTTTGGTGCCGCTGCCAGTGCCGCTGCTTTAGCTGCCTTGGCCGCTTTAGCCGCTTCAACTTCCAGCTCCGCCGCCACATGTTCATTAGCCGCCGCTTTGACTGCCTCGATCGCCGCCAGCTCTGCCGTACGATGCATATCCTCTATTTTAAGACGCGCAGCCTCTTCAGTCGCTTTCTTTTCATTGACGGCCTGCCGCTCACGTTCTTGCCTTACCAGCTCGTCTCTTACCGCCGACTTTTCAGCATGCTCAGTTGCTAGTTCTTCTGTGACTTCCTGTTTCTTCTCGTCAGATTCGTTAGCGGCTTCTTCTTCTGCTATCAACTCACTACGCTTCGCGTAGGTGCGTTTGCTGCGGAATTCAACGTTGACCTTTTTAACCTTTTTAACACGACCCTGAGTACTACTCTGCTCCAACTCACTCACTGTCTTACGACGTAAGGTAATCTTTTTGGGTTCACGTTTTTTAGGTGCGTCGGTCTCACCATGGCTGCGGCGTAAATAACTTAGCAGCTCTACTTTGTCTTCATCACTTATTGATTCGTTTTCATCCTTGATCGTGCGACCGGCTTCCCCTAACTGGGTAATCAATCGATCAACAGGAATGCCAACTACTTCAGCAAGTTGTTTTACCGTAACTTCAGCCATGCGTCTCTACCGATTTTAACCTTGATTGACTTGCTCATTCTCAAACCATGGTGCACGTGCAGCCATGATCAATGCGCTCGCGCGCGCCTCATCCATCCCTTCAATATCCAGCAGCTCATCAACCGCCTGTTCCGCCAGGTCTTCCTGCGTAATGATACCGTTACTCGCAAGCAAAAGAGCGAGTGCCTCATCCACCCCTTCCATTGCAAGCAGATCAGCGGCAGGTTTAGCGTCGCCAATCTTCTCTTCAGTGGCAATCTCACGCGTCAGTAAGACATCCCGCGCACGATCACGAAGCTCATTGACCATGTCTTCATCAAACTCTTCAATCGCTAACAGCTCTTTTGTTGGTACATACGCCACTTCTTCAATACTGGAAAAACCTTCCTGTACAAAAATCAGCGCAATCTCTTCATCAACATCAAGATGCTCCATAAAGATACTCTTAAGCACTTCACCTTCCGCTTCGCTCTTCTCTTCAGCCTGCGCTTCAGTCATGATATTGAGTTCCCACCCCGTCAGCTGACTTGCCAGGCGCACATTCTGCCCGCCACGACCAATCGCCTGAGAAAGGTGCTCTTCAGCGACAGCCAGATCCATGCTGTGTGCATCCTCATCAACCACAATCGACTCAACTTCAGCGGGCGACATGGCATTGATCACAAACTGTGCGGGGTTTTCGTCCCACAGAATAATATCGATGCGTTCTCCACCCAACTCGTTCGAGACGCTCTGCACACGCGAGCCACGCATTCCCACGCAGGCACCCACTGGATCGATACGCTCATCATTGGAATTAACCGCAATCTTTGCGCGAGAACCTGGGTCACGTGCCGCACCCAGAATATCGATCAACCCTTCGCCCACTTCAGGCACTTCAATTTTGAACAGCTCGATTAATAACTCCGGAGCGGTACGGCTAATAAATAACTGTGCGCCACGCTGCTCAGAGCGTACATCCTGTAGATAACCACGCAGACGATCACCGGTACGAACCGCTTCTCTTGGAATCATATCTTCACGTGAAACAAGTGCCTCAGCATTGCCACCGAGGTCGAGGATCGCATTGCCACGCTCAACGCGTTTGACCACACCCGTAATTAACTCGCCAATGCGGTCTTTGTATTGTTCAACCACTTGCGCACGCTCAGCTTCACGTACTTTTTGCATAATGACCTGTTTAGCAGCCTGTGCCGCAATACGCCCAAAGGTCACTGATTCCACAGGTTCTTCAATACGCCCGCCGACGACCGCATCAGGATCGCGTTCTTTGGCTTCACTCAGGGTCAACTGCGTAATCTCTTCTTCAATCTCTGATGAGTCATCCGCAAAGATATTCCAGTATCGGAAGGTTGTGTAATCGCCCGTTTCACGGTCAATAGAGACACTAATAGCAACATCATCGTTATAACGCTTTTTTGTCGCTGTCACCAGAGCGGCTTCAATCGCCTCAATAATGACCTCTTTGGCAATCCCCCGCTCATTGGAGACCGCGTCCACTACCAATAATATCTCTTTGCTCATATCACGCCTCTATCTCAATCTTTACGCTGACAAATGTGTCAACGCAACACTCTGCAATCCTTATTCCGCAATCAAGCGAGCCTTTTCTATTCGATCCCATGGCAGACTAATGATCTCACCATCAATCGCAACATCAACTAACTGGTCATCAGCTTTAACACCCGCCAGCAAGCCTTTAAAATTACGCCGTCCATCTAACGGAACTTGCAATCTAATCTGCACGTTATTACCGCTAAATCGATCAAAATCCTCAAATTTAAACAGCGGTCTATCAAGACCCGGCGATGAAACCTCCAGCACATAATGGCCATTGATCGGCTCCTCAACCTCCAACACACCACTCAGCTGATGGCTCACTGTGCCGCAATCATCGACGGAGATCCCTTCAGACTTATCTATATAAATACGTAGCAGCGAATGCTTCCCTTGCGGCAGATATTCCATGCCGACAAATTCATATCCCAGTGAAACCACCACCGGGCTGATAAGTTCTTCTAACTGTGTCTGTGCTCGACCCGCCATCGTCCCGCCATCCCTAATCCCGCAAGCCCTAATAAAAAGGGCTAAAAACAAAAAATGGGCACAAGGCCCACTTTTAAAAATTAGCTGTTCGATGCTAATCCACGACAAAGCAAATGCCGCCCGATCAACAAAGCGGCCACTTACCAATGTATAATCAACAACTTACATACATTACCACTTATTCAAACCCGTCACTAACAGCAGCAGTTCGCTGCCCGAGGGCTATTATATGGATGAATCCCCTTTTTATCAATCACTTATCTGGGGATATTATGCGCTAGCAGGTAAACATTTCAATAAACTAATGTATTTCAGCAGCCAACAGAGGCCAGACTAAATATCTTTGACACAGCGAAACCCGACATCTTCAGAGCGCAAATCCACCTCTGCGAACTGTCTTGCAGCACCGCGGAAAAATATATTCAGGGCATAATGCCCCACCCCACCACCACCACGAATCACTTTGTTTTTCTCGCCAAAAAATTCGCTTTTGTAATCAGAGCCTTCATAGGGCAGATACCAGTCAGCGGTCCATTCCCATACATTGCCCGCCATATCAAACGCACCTACCGGCGAAATATTTTGTGGATACGATCCAACTGGCGCGAGCCCATTCTCCCCATCTGAATCATCCCCCGTATTGGTGATTTTGACATCCCACTGACTGCCCCATGGGTATTCGTTGCCATCAGTACCGCGTGCCGCGCGCTCCCATTCCGTTTCTCTTGGCAGTCGCTTCCCTCGCCACTGACAATAGACTGCTGCTTCCTGCCAGATCACATCGGTTGCGGGCAGTACATCCATCTTTGCCTGAACCTGAACCATGGCGGCCATCAATGGCTCACGCTCCATCTCACGAGTATCCATATCAAGCTTAAAATCATTTGCAGCGATTTTTCGCAGACGGCTGATTTCCATCCGCCCCGCCTCTTCCATGGTCAAACCATAGCCATTATTGCCCCACAAAAATGGCAACAGGCGATCAGTCAAGAGGATAAATTCTTTATACTCAGCCTTACTTGTCTCATAGGTATCGATCATAAATGCGTCAATCACGCGTTTATGCTCTGGGTGCTCATTGACAAATAGTGGTGTCGAGAAACCATATTGCTCCTGCAATCCCTCATCATCCACTTTATTACTGCCCATCATAAACTCACCCGCGGGCACTGTTACCATCGAAATCGCAGCGGTCGATGGCGATGCCAGGCCAAGCTGCAACTCATCCTCACTTAACATATCCTCCGGTGCCTTTTTACTCGACGTTTTCAGTTTTTCAGGCATCGCATGAGCAACCGAATTGGTCGCTGAACGCTCTTGAACAGACGCCGCAGAATCTAATCCTGGGTTTTTATCACACGCCAGCAATACACCACTGGCCAATATCAATCCAGCCCATTGCACTCTACTCATTACTCACCCCCTTTGGCTGTAGGCACATCTTTTGCGCAACGAAAACCAAAGGTGTCATTCTTGGTTCGCTTGGCAAAAAAGGAACGATTAAATAGCGCTGCGGAGAAACCACACTTGTAAAATGAGCAATCAAACCACGAGCCACCCTTCAGGGTTTTATAGCGCTCACCGTAATTTTCAGCAGGCACTTCATTCCCCGGATATGGGGTATACCAGGAATCAGTCCATTCCCAAACATTACCGGCAGTATCGTATAGGCCATAAACACTAACGCCTTCTTCAAAGGCGCCTACCGGCGTGGTGTCGCCAGCGTGACTAGCGGCGCGCCAACGCACGGGGTTGTTGCTCTTTTTGGGGTCAAACAGCTCACCCCACGGGTAGGTTCTACCATCACTACCACGCGCCGCCTTTTCCCACTCTTTACCGGAAGGTAGGCGCTTATCCGCCCAGGTGCAATAATCAACCGCGTCACCCCAGCCAACAAATATCACCGGGTGATCTGCCTTCCCTTCCGGGTAAGTCCGATTTCTAAAATGTATCGGCGAACGTCGGTTCGTCGCCTTAATGTACGTTTCATATTGCAGGTTTGTCACCTCATACTGATCGATCATAAAAGCATCCAGAGTGACTTCATGCGGTGGTCCTTCATCAAAGAAACCGCTATTCGTGCCCATAATAAATTTTCCCGCAGGTACTGACACCATTTTATTGGGTTTAGCCCCTATCCGCGATTGTTGATAGAGTAGCGGAAAGCGCATGCCAGCATCCGCAGTTAATCTCAATTTAGGGTCACCCCCATCGACGTCAGTAAAGGAGACCGCTGACGTGAAATCGCCCGTTTTTATCTGCGCCACAGTATGGCATTGCGTACAACTATCTTTAGGTTTTGATAGCACCTCAAGCAGCTCAGCAATCCCTTCTTGATGGCAGTTAACACATTGTTTATCTGAATGAAGATGATCCTGCGGTTTATTTGCCGCGACAATATTTAGACTAAACAGCAACAGCAATAAGCCCAATGAAGCAGATAACAATGGCATTATGTGAATCACAGGTATTTAGCCCACAGACCCTTGCGATAATCGATGCCATCATTCGGAAATGAAATCTTGGCGCGATAGCCACTGCCCAGCACCTCATTAACCACTTCACCATGCTCATTACGCATTTCAGCCAGGGTAAAGGAACGCCCACCCTCCGGTAAAATCAGTTCAAGCTCATCACCCACTGCAAATTTATTTTTCACTTCAATATCCGCCTCGCCTTTTACCGCATCATAATGTGTGATCTCACCCACAAATTGCTGCTTTAAACTGGCAGAACGATTTTGCATGTAATTCTGATATTCCTTACTGTGGTAACGTTTAAAAAAACCATCGGTATAACCACGACTCGCCAGATTTTCCAGCACACCAAGATGACGCTCATCAAAGGCGCGACCAGCTAACGCATCATCAATCGCCTGGCGATAAGTCTGCGCCGTACGTGCCACATAGTAGTGCGACTTGGTACGCCCTTCGATCTTTAAACTATCGATACCCATGTTCACCAGACGCTCAACATGCTCCACCGCACGCAGGTCTTTTGAGTTCATAATATAGGTACCATGTTCGTCTTCTTCGATTGGCATCAACTCGCCTGGGCGCTGCTCCGCTTCAAGCAGATAGACTTTCCCTTGAGCCTCTTCGTGTTGTCGCTCCGGCGCCTCACAAGCCACCGTATCACCAGAGATATCCTGCTGTGCATCTTTGACATCATATTTCCAGCGGCAGGCGTTGGTACAGCTGCCCTGATTGGCATCGCGGTGACTAAAATAACCGGAAAGCAGGCAGCGCCCAGAATAGGCAATACAGAGTGCGCCATGGACAAAGACCTCTAACGCCATATCGGGGCACTCCTGGCGAATTTCCGCCACCTCATCCAGCGACAGCTCACGCGACAAAATAATGCGTTTTAAGCCGAGTGATTGCCAAAATTTAACGCTTGCATAATTAACCGTATTGGCCTGCACTGAAAGGTGCACGGGGAGATCTGGCCAACGTTCGCGCACCTGCATGATCAAGCCAGGATCTGCCATGATCAGCGCATCCGGGTTGAGCTCCACCACCGAGGTGATGTCATCCATAAAGGTCTTAACTTTACTATTATGCCGCAGTACATTGCATGCAAGGTAAAAACGTTTGCCAGCGGCGTGTGCCGTTGCAATCCCTGCAGCAAGATTTTCGTAACGACTAAAATCATTATTGCGCACGCGCAGGCTATAGCGTGGCATCCCTGCATATACGGCATCTGCGCCATAGGCGATCGCGTATTCAAGATTCTTCATGGTGCCAGCTGGGGCTAGTAATTCAGTAGATTTCATGTCAGGAGTACAACAATTAAATTAAAGCGGGGTTATGCAGGCAGGTGGCATAACTCAGGATAAACAGCAGCAGGTTTTTCAACTTCGTCAACTAAACATTTAATCAGGCTCGCATGAACCCGCATTGTCGACCACCCCCGAGGTGATCAACAACCATTCAAAAAACTATTTTTCCTCTTCTTCGCGCTCAGCACGCTCTTTTTTCGCAATGCGCATGGCCAGAAAACAAGGCAGTACAATCACCAGCAAGATAGCCAAACCAAGCCCCATACCACTGCTAACAGCGCCCGATGAGAGCTTAATCAGCAGCGCGATAATCAGGGCTGCACCGATACAATACATTGCTACGTTCATAATTTTTTATCACCAATCATTATAAAAAAACATCTGAAACGCGATTTCAAGCAGGCAAATCGGAACAGACCAGGCAAAACAATTTAAAATAAATCAAGCCAACCATACGCGAGAGTGGGACACACCCTCGGTTACTTTCAGCGATTCAATCAGCTCATCACTGTCGCCATCGATAACCACTAATGTGCCCGTGGCAGAATTAGATGAAAAAACCAGTTGCGTCGCCTCATCTTCACCATGAAATGCAAGTGATCCAGAAGAGGTGCCCAACGCCAGTTCTTTTGATAGTTTAATCTTCGGCAATCCATTCAGATCAAACACCAGCAACGCATCACTCTTGAGGTTTGCCACCTGTTCTGGACTACCCGAACTGCTGGTGGTCAAATACAGCTTACTGCCATCACGATTAAAATAATATTTACTGATGTAGATGTCTGGCAGGTTGATCGAATCCAGCACCACATGCGTGCCAGCATCCATCACGGTCAATTTTGCAATGACATGCTCAGGGTTAGACTTGCGATCCGCTCCACGCCCAAAGATAAATCGCCCGCAAGGTGTCGCAAACAGATTGCTGTGCCCTTTAAATTCAATATGCTCTTCAATTTTATTCGTCAGCGGATCAATCACCGCGATGCTGCCATAACCGTTATTCAGGTTATACAGTTTGCCAGAGACCCTTGAGTAGACCAAGCCATGAGGAAAGGCATTGCAAGGCGCTTCTGTGCACCCATCCTTCTCTTTATCTGCCTCGCACAGGTCAATGGTGGCAATAACCTTAAGGTAGGTCTCTTCATTGTTGGGGTTATTACCAATAGCAGAAACCGTTCCATCTTTTAAATTACTGATGTAAGTGGTATGCGGGACATTAGGCGCGTCTTCAGAAGGATATGCGAAATTGGCCTGATGGTGGCCTCGACCAATACAGATAGTGGCCAGATGCTTAGCCGAGGCACTCGCTGTATTTTCGATCACCGTAACCGATGAGCCTTGATCGCCGCAGTTCACCGTGTCGTTCCCAGTCTCTTTATCACCATCATTCATAAACCAGTCACGATTGGCATTCGGATCACTATAAATATGAGCAGGAAAGGCATCGATGGGAAAGTTAGTCTGAATACGGATCGATTTTGTTTCCGGGTCTAGCAAAATAAAACGATGTTCCTCGGTCAAACCGACAAAAATCGGTTTTAAAGCCTTTTCAAGACCACTGTCAGGCTCCACACCAAGACAGTTAATACTGACCTCGCCATTGCGACGCTTAACCACGCAAACCTTACCTGTTTTGCGGTCGCTACTGTAATAACCCAGTGTAAAATCGATCCCTAACGCAGCATCACTCATTAAAACCATCCTACTCAAGCCAAAAATATAAAAAATTAACTAAAACAGCACTAATCGCACCGCCCCCTGCTTTTACCACAACCTGATAACTTTTATCACAACAAGAGCAGCGAAACCACCGCATAAAGCACCCGATTATAGCGGATCAAACCGATCGATGTGGTAAAAATCGAGTATTTAAGTGCACTTGGCAGCCCCGCTCGTCTTATCGGCTATAAACGGACGCCGCCGATAGGGCTGATGAAAGCCCCGCCATGCACAGCAGAAAAGAAGCGCCTATGCTGAAAGCATCAGAGAGCACACTCTCGGCACCTCTCACCCAGATTTTGGCTGGAGCCAGATGTGTGAAACCGTTACGATGCGAACACTCGTCATCACCCATATTGGGTATGCGATGAAAGGTGGCCGCGCACAAGTCATGGAGTGCATTACAAAAAATGATCAACTTCTTAAAGACACGTTTGATGCAGATCAAAGAATAATTAGATACCATCCTTACTCACCCAATCTATCGATGAGGTATTAAAAGAGGCCATTAAATTATGGGTCGAAGAAAAAGGTTCTGATATCGGATTTCCCTGGTGATGATGCGGTAAATCATTTAAATTAATGGCATGATAGTCCAAGACTACAAACACATTCCCAAAACCTAATTCAAGCGCTATAGTGAGTCTTTAGACAACCAATCATTCTTAATCACGAGGGGGATTTCAATCATGGTGAAAATACTGGGCTTATCCTTAGCTTTTATAATGACATTTGTCAGTCACGGCGTGATCGCGGGTAAAGGGCACAGCGAGATCAAAACGATGGCCTCAATCCTCGCAGGGCTTAATCACTATCCTAGTAGCGCAGAAAAGAAACAACTTAAAACGATTGCCAGTGATAGCCATGCATCAGCAAATGTACGTACGTTAGCACAGGCAATGGTGAATATTGATCACTCGATTAGTGGCGCCGACAAACCTAAGCTTAAAAAAATTACTAATGATGGCAATGCATCTGAAAATGAGCGTGACCTAGCGAACATCCTGCTAAACCTTAGTCATAAAGCGAGCTCTGCGGATAAACATAAACTGCATGGCATGCATTAACATTAGCGCCATATATGCCAGCTCGCAGATGAGCGGGTATATATGGTGATAGGCAACTTTTCTGGATCCAACAGCCAATCATGATGGCCCACTGAAATTCAGAATAGAAAAAGGCTGCCTCTAATGAAAAGAACCCTCACTATCCGTTGACTGGTTTGGTAAATTCAAAATGAAATGCTCGCTCACGTCTATGGGCAAAGAACGACTGGCAAAGCTTAATAGCGACACCTGCTTGATAACCTCGCCCTCAAAGACTCATAAAAGCGAGCATTAAACACCGAGAATACGGGCTTTGGCTTATGCTATTATTGGGAATAACAGGGGCACTTTTATTGTTTAATATTACCCAGCGGTGGGAGCATGAAAAAATAGCTAATGAGTTTGAATATCAGGCTAGCACTCACTTTAAGGCAATAAAACGAGCAATCGAAATTAACCTTGAGCTGCCCCATTCATTACAACACTTCTATGACTCTTCAAACGTGGTAGATCGTTTAGAATTCACATAATACACCAGCCCTAATTTGGCCCGCCATCAAGCAATTTAGGCGCTAGAATGGGCGCCACTTATTCAACACAAGCAGCTGGTTAGGCATTTACGACTAATCAGCAATGAAGGCCATTGGATGGCCTGCTCTATTGTTCAGCCAGTTTATTTTCCCATGGTACTGCATTGGCAAGGTCATATTGCGTGTCAAGCTGTTGATACGCATTGGCAAGCTTTTGTTGGCCCACCTTATGTCCTTGCTCTGCACTGCTGACGTACCATCTCATTGCTTGATCACTGTTTCTCAGAACGCCTTCCCCTTGCCAGTAAAGATCGCCAAGTGCAACCTGTGCATTTGCTGAGCCTAGCATCGCGCCACTTTGAAACCACTTAGCTGCTGTTGACTGATTTTTAATGACCGCCACACCGGTATTGTAATAAACACCGATTTCATAGTGTGACTCAGGGGCGTTTAACGCCGCTGCTGTATGGTACAGCTCTAGCGCCAGTGCTTGATTGACCTCAAGCCCACCAATGCCTTGTGCATAAAACGTGGCTAATTGATGAGTTGCCAGGGGGTGCCCGCTGGCGGCAGCCTTCATGTACCACTGAATTGCCGTCGCATAATCCTGTTCTGCAGCGGGCCGTTGTTGATAGTGACGGCCAAGATTAAACAGCGCCTCTGAATCCCCTTGCTCTGCGCCCAGCTGAAACCATTCGATCGCCTCATCGTTATTTTTAATGACGCCCCTGCCACTTTCATACATCAGCCCTAAGGCGTTAAACGCATCAACGTTATCCTTTTTAGCTGTTTTCATGTACCATTTAAGCGCTTCATGATCATCAGCTGGTGTGTGAAGTTCATAGGCCGCAGCGAGCTTTAACTGGGCAGTTAAATTCCCTAGCTCTGCCAATGGCAGTAAAATATCAATTGTTGTGCCATAGTTTCTCCTATCGAGCTCAGTTAGCCCCATCTTTAGCGCTTCTTTTTGCCAGTAAAGATCACCAAGTGCAGCCTGTGCACTTGCTGAGCCTAGCTCAGCGCCACTTTGAAACCACTTAGCTGCAGTCGACTGGTTTTTAATGACCGCCAAACCGGTTTTATAATAAACACCGATTTCATAGTGTGACTCAGGTACGTTTAATGCCGCGGCTGCATGGTAAAGATCTAGCGCTAGTTTTTGATTGACCTCAAGCCCGCCAACGCCATGTGCATAGAACGTGGCTAATTGATGAGTTGCCAGGGGGTGGCCACTGGAGGCTGCCTTCATGTACCACTGAATTGCCGTCGCATAATCCTGTTCTGCACCGGGCCGTTGTTGATAGTGACGGCCAAGATTAAACAGCGCCTCTGAATCTCCTTGCTCTGCGCCCAGCTGAAACCATTCAATCGCCTCATCGTTATTTTTAATGACGCCTCTACCACTTTCATACATCAGTCCTAAGGCGTTAAACGCATCAGGGTTGCCCTTTTTAGCTGTTTTCATGTACCACTTCACCGCTTCATGATCATCGGCTGGAGTGTGAAGCTCATAGGCCGCAGCGAGATTTAACTGGGCAGTTAAATTTCCTAGCTCTGCCAATGGCAGTAGAATATCAATTGTTTTGCCATAGTTTTTTCTATCGAACTCAGTTAACCCCATCTTTAGTGCTTCCTTGTAGAAGGGGAATATATGGGATTGGGTGGGGCTCTGATTTTCAATGGCACTCGGTTGTGTTTGCAGCGTATTACAACCAGCAAGGAAGATGATGCCGCTGAGAATGAGCAGGCGATGGGTGAGTTTTATCAATCTTTTGTTCATGGCCTATATGTGCACTAAGTTGACGGGTTGAGAGGGTAACGTTTAAACATGCAACACCATTTGATACCTTAACGGCAGTGTTTTGAGAGACGTTATTTGTTCAATAAATAGTGAATGAGTTCATCAGGAAAACTCATTGGGTCCAATATCTATGGTGCCAATAATAGCTAAAATATCAGCACATCTACCATTTAAATGCCTGTTATGTGATGTGATTCACCTAATCTATTTTAATAAATATTCATATGAATCAAATGAAATACGAATAATCAGATGGATGCATGGCTGCTTAAGCTAGGTCTCTGGTTAGTTAGTTGCGTCATCCCGTTGTGCTTCTAAACGGAATCCAGTCTAAAGTGAAGTGGCTCGACTAGCCCGAACACACACCCTGAAGTATTCATGAGGGTTAACGAGGAGAGTGTGTCGCGATGAGCAAAGCAACAGCATCACTATACATTCAGATTTCAAAGAGTCGGCGGTAAAGCTTGCGGTGAGGCGTGATATCTTAAAAAATCGACGGCGTATTTTGCGAAGGAAAGCTCGTAAAGTACGCCTTCATTGAGAAACATCAGGGTGTGTTCACCATTAGCCTGATGTGTCGAGTGATTGAGGTATCACGTAGCGCCTACTATGACTGGCTGAGACAGCCAAAGAGCCTGCAAGCAGAAAAGAGGGGGCACGGTTAGGAAGGTCCATAAGAGAAGACGATAGACCTACGGGGCGAGACGAATTCAGCGTGCGCTTATTGATGAAAGAGAAAAAATTAGCCGCGCCCGTACGCGACGAATCATGAAGCAAGTCGGCGTTGAGAGTAAGAGTAAAAAGAAGTTCAAAACAGCCACTAACTCAAAACATGGCCGTCCAGTCGCCCCAAACTTACTGCAAAGGAACTTTAAGGTGAATCAACCTGATACCGTGTATGCAAGCGATATCACCTATATCCCGGCAGATGAATGATGGCTCTATCTGGCGGTATTGATAGATTTCTACTCTAGAGCTGTTGTGGGGTGGGTGATGTTAGAGCGGATCAATGCACCGCTGGCAAACGATGCCCTCATGATGGCGACATGGAAGCGTAAACCGTGCCGAGATTTTTGAATATATTGAAGTACTTTATAATCGGCAGCGAAGTGATTCAACAATCGACTATCAATCGCCCTATGGGTACGAGGAAGCGCGCCGAAAAGCTGTATAATTTCTTGTCCGGAAAAGTCTTGCCAGATCAGATGTATTAGGACACCTTAGAATGATCATAATGGTGCCCAGGGCCGGAATCGAACCGGCACGGCCGTGAAGCCGAGGGATTTTAAGTCCCTTGTGTCTACCAATTTCACCACCTGGGCAAGTGGGACTTAAATGGAGGCTGAGGGCGGAATCGAACCGCCGTCCACGGCTTTGCAGGCCGCTGCATAACCACTCTGCCACCCAGCCGGGATGGTACTCAATCACACCTTAACTCAACAATTTGCTCAAGGGGATTTTAGAGAATTCAATACAGATATACAAATAATTTGGAGCGGGAAACGAGATTCGAACTCGCGACCCCAACCTTGGCAAGGTTGTGCTCTACCAACTGAGCTATTCCCGCCCTTCAAACAAGACACGTATTGTACGGGTTTACCTACCAGTGTCAAGCCTTTGACCTAAAAAAACCTAATATGTTCCAGTAGTTAACCTTATGCATCACGCAGTATCGGCCACGCCTTGCGCAGATATTCCCACATTGACCACAACGTCAGGGCTGCCGCAATATACAGTGCAATGTAGCCCAACATTTCCGTTGGAATCACGCCGAATAGTGGCTCGCGATACAGCAATAATATAATCGCCGTAATCTGTGCAGCGGTTTTAACTTTGCCCCACATATTAACCGCAACAAGATTCCCTTGCCCGATTTCCGCCATCCACTCTCGCAAGGCTGAGACCGCGATTTCACGCCCAATGATGATCACCGCAGGAACCGCCATCCAGGCAGTCGCACTGACTTCAACCAGAAGCACCAATGCTGCAGCAACCATTAGTTTATCTGCCACCGGATCTAAAAAGGCACCAAAGGCCGAGGTCTGATTCATCTTACGGGCAAGGTAACCGTCAAGCCAGTCCGTAATGGCTGCAATACTAAAAATAGCAGTAACCGCGATATTCGACCAGCTGACCGGCAGATAAAAGAACGCCACGAACACAGGAATCAAGGCGATCCTGAGAAAGGTGAGGCTTGTTGCCGTAGTCATCACTGCCTGTTTGCTCCCAATACTAAAAATAATGGGCGATTAAAAATGAGTTTGATCTACCCACTCATTTGCCCGCATGAAAGATATCATAAATCCGCTGTGCAAGTTCGCCACTAATGCCTTTTATACTGGCTAAATCCTCAACACCCGCACGCGCCACCCCTTGCAAGCCACCAAACTGCTGCAATAATTGGCGACGACGCTTCGCGCCCACACCGGCAACGCCCTCAAGTACCGAGGTCTTTTGCGCCTTTGCACGCCTTGCGCGGTGCCCTGTTATCGCAAAACGATGCGCCTCGTCTCTGATTTGCTGAATCAAATGAAGCGCAGGCGAATCCGCTGGCAAATTAATCTCGATACCGCTCTCAGAAAAATAGAGCGTCTCTTCCCCCGCCTTGCGCGCACGCCCTTTTGCAATGCCAATTAAGCTAACGCCACTAACCTGCAATTCTTCCAGTACCTTCTCAGCCTCACGCACCTGCCCTTTGCCGCCATCGATAAACAAAATATCTGGCAACCGCCCTTCCCCTTTTTTCAGCCTAGTATAACGTCGCATTAAGGCCTGGCTCATTGCGGCGTAATCATCCCCGCCGGTAATTCCTTCAATATTAAAACGACGATAATCTGATTTAAGCGGGCCTTCCTGATTAAACACCACACACGATGCCACCGTATGCTCACCGGAGGTATGACTGATATCAAAACACTCCATTCGCTGCTGCGGGCTATCCATCTGCAACACTTCCTGCAACGCAATAAAACGCTGCATAATATTACTTTTGGTATTGATGTAACGCGCAAGGTTTTGCTCAGCATTTGCAGTGGCCATGGAAAGCCAGCGACTCCGTTCTGCTCGCACACGGCTGGTCACTGCCACCTGCCTACCTGCCGCTTCACTCAATACGGCTTTCAGCACTTCAACGTCATCCAATGGGTGATTGATAATGACCTGTGATGGAATTTCAGTCGCGCCCGCCTTTCCAAGGTAAAACTGCGGTAAAAATGCTGCCAGTATCTCTTCGGCCGTTGCATTATGGGTATGGCGCGGGAAAAAACTTTTATTACCCAAGTTATGGCCATCACGAATATAAAAAACCTCAACACAACCGATGCCATTTTGAGTCACCGCACTCACCACGTCGATATTGCCTTTATCACTACTGACATACTGCTTTTCCTGAATAGTGCGTAACGCCGCAATTTGATTTCTGAATTGGGCCGCCTTCTCATAGGCCAATTGCTCTGCAGCTTGCGCCATCTTATCCACCAGCTCATCAATCACATGATGGTTCTTGCCATCAAGAAACATTGCCGCAAGCCGTACATCGTCAGCATACGCAGCCTCAGTGATACGCTTCGTACAGGGCGCACTACAACGCTTAATCTGGTATTGCAGACAAGGGCGCGAACGATTGCTAAAAAAGCTGTCCTCACATTGACGAATGAGAAACAATTTCTGCAATAAATTTAAGGTCTCCCGCACAGCCCCTGCATTGGGGTAAGGGCCAAAATAACGCCCTTTCTGTTTGCGAGCACCCCGCTGCAAACTAAGCCGCGGGTACTCCTGCGTGGTTGAGAGAAATATATACGGATAGCTTTTATCATCACGCAGCAGTACGTTGTAACGAGGCTTATGCTGTTTAATCAGGTTGTTTTCAAGAATCAGCGCCTCAGTCTCAGTGTGAGTCGTGGTCACCTCGATATGGTGGATGTGAGTGACCAAGGCTCGTGTCTTTGGCGAACCATCGGCTCGACTAAAGTAACTTGAAACACGCTTCTTCAGGTTACGCGCCTTGCCGACATAAATAACCTCATCACGCGCATTAAACATACGATAGACACCCGGGGTTTCCGGCAACCCTTGCAGAAATTCTTTAACCTCAAATTCAGCGCGATTAGCCCCGTTGATGCTGTCGATATCCATCCCAGTCATTATGTGATTAATTCTTTTGCGCGTAAAAAGACAGCGTGAAACATCGATTCAGTGAGACGCCTGGTTTGCGTGTTGTAGCGACTACAGTGATAAGAATCGATCATCGTTAATGCACCTGGTAATTTGTGCTCTTCACCATGGCCAAATTTACAGGCGGTTAACTTCATCTCAAAGGCACGCAATACAGCGGCATGAGCAATTGAGCCAAGCGCAATCACCACGCTACCTTGCTTGAGCGCTTGTAATTCAGCGGCAAGATAAGTACTGCAATTTTTGATTTCAGCCGTCGTCGGCTTGTTTTGCGGTGGAAGGCACTTTACCGCATTGGTAATACGGCAGTTAAACAACTGCAACCCATCATCACTCGCCAAAGAACTCGGCGCACTGCTAAAGCCATATTTGTATAATGTTTCAAAGAGCATCGCTCCCGACTGATCGCCGGTAAAAGGGCGCCCAGTCGCATTAGCGCCATGCATGCCAGGCGCGAGCCCCACTATCAACAAGGCTGGAGTTTCATCGCCAAATGCAGCAACTGGTGCCGCATAGTAAGCGGGATAATTTTCGCGGCTTTGCGTCAGAAAAGCCACTAATCTTGAGCAACGCCGACAACGAGCATCAAACACATTTTTTTTAATTACCATCAATATTTTGCGCTCTCAACATTGCCAGCCTATCATTTAAACGTTGTGATTTAAGCTTATAATTTCACACTAAACAATGCCAATAAACTCGCTAGCTCATTGTTTTTTAAATAAAATTTAAAAAATACGCGCGTCTCTAGCTTCTAAAGGATATCACTCAAAAGCCGATACGTAACCCAGAGCGTCATAGAAAACACTAACGACTCAACATTTAGTCATTCGAGGGCTGAAATAAAATGGCAGTAAAAGATGACCCTGAAATTGGCAACTGGTATCAATCAACCAGCAGCCTGCTATTCAAAGTGGTTGCAATAGACGAGCATGACGACACCATTGAAATTCAATATTTTGATGGCACTATCGGTGAACTAGAAATGGATACCTGGGAATCTATTGCGCCGGAACAGCTCGATGCCCCTGATGATTGGTCGGGCCCATTTGATGTTGACGACGACGTTAGCTCTTCTTATGAAGATGACGACAACAACACCAGAAAGTCGTGGGACAGCGTACTGGAAGGCTACGAAGATAATTAAGCCTGCCAATAACGTAGCGTTCACACACTCACCCCTAGCATAATGACACTAGTTGGCGCGCATCACCTTAATTACCTCATCCTCAAGCTCAATTCGATCCGCTAATTTTTCACCGAGCACTGAGAGATCGCCCTCTAATCCGGCGATCAAATCACTATGCTCTGTAATATCGTATTTATCGTTAAAGTCTAAAATTGTCTGCGTAGTTGAAACAATTTTGGGGTAAACCTGGTCGGCCACTTCGATAACAGCGCGTCGACGCTCCTTTCGCTCATCAATAAAACGATAAAGCCTAAAGTGGGAATCAGCCGTGTAGTCGATCAACGACTGACAAAACTGCTCCAATAACTCCGAAACTGATTCGTCATTATCAAATGGATGTTGTGCGGCAAGTTCACCATATAAGGTCAACATCTGAGCTCTTACATTAACAAGCTCATCAATCATGCCATGCGAGTTGGCTCTACGGTCAGTGAATGGTGGGGATGCGGACATCGAGTGCTCCTTGGAATTGCACATAAATCTTAATGATAATTCTACCAGATTTAATTCGCCACGGGCACAAAAAATTGCTCGATTTATTGCTATCTTTTTGATTAAAAAGAAATATAAAGCTTGCTCTTTCCCCGTCGATACCATAGTTAAGCACAAAAAAAACTGGTGGCAGCTCTAACATACGCCACCCCTCGCTAGAATTATGATGAAATATAGAAAATATAGAAACACTGCGCATGGGCTGTTATTAGTCGTATTCGCCACCTTTTCTCCGCCGTTATTAGGCGCATCAGCCGTTATTACGACGATCGACATCAAGCCCACTCAAAGCGGCGACCTGTTGCTAATCACCTACCGGGGGCACCTTAGTGCCATCATATTATCCGTTGACCATGAAAAGCATGCCAACCTTAAACTCACCCAAACATCCATTAGCCCCCAATTAACACTTAAAAGACGTAGTGGAAAATTAATTAAGTCGCTTGCAATAAAGCCAACAACGTCCAAGCACTCAACCATTGCGATCAGCTTTCAGCGCCGCCTTGGCAGGCACTCAAAAACACATCGCGTCGATAATGGGCAAAAAACACTTCAAATCGAGCTGCTAGATGAGGTAAGCCAGATAAAACCACCACCAATGGATCAATCAGTCATTCAAGCAGTGGTTGAACGCGGCATGTTTGAATTAGACGGCACAAAAGAAAAAAAAACACTGGATTACAGCAATGATGACCGCAAAAAAATATCGACCGAAGAGTTTTTATCGCTATTTGGAACAAAAGTGGTCCCTCGCCCCAATCGCATTACCGCGGCAACATACACCCTCAATGACGAATCCTTGAAACTGACACTAACGTTTCATCACCGCCCTCGCTACGCGCTTCAGTCACATAAGAACCCACCGGGAATTGAATTGAAAATCATGCAAACCCTTGGTGATATTGAAATTAACCACATAGAGGCACAACGCGATTTTATCGGCGACCTAATCTCTTCAAGGACCGCCACCAATACGCTCATCATCAAATCAGCGCTTTATGAAACAGCCGAAACTAGCACCAAAGTCGTCAAAAACAATGCCCAAGCTGGCTATCAGCTAGTGTTCGAGATAAGAAGAATTTACCCCTGGGAAACTGAGGCTGCAATCCCCAAAATGGGCCGCTACTAACATTATAACCCTATGTTTAATAAGAATAATATTTTATTCCAACTGTGATCCATTTCTCAGAAAAAAACGCCCGAATTAGGCATAGTGATACTGTAATTCAAACGCTTTAATCGGGAGATTCACTATGCGCCTAAAAACCACCTTATTAGCCACTTTACTCTGCCTCGGAACCACCACCGTCATTGCCGACTCATACGATAACGCGGTTAATTCAGCTATCAATGAAAATTATAGTGCTGCATTCACACACTGGATGCCACTTGCTAAAGCAGGTGATCCGCGCGCTCAATTCAATGTTGCCTTAATGTATCACGGCGGTTTACACGTAAAATTTGATGAGTCAGCCGCACTTGAATGGTATCAATTAGCCGCAGCAAATGGTGTTATTGAGGCGCAAGAATACCTTGCAGTGGGTTATAAAGAGGGCTGGTTTGGCCTTCCTGTTGACAACATGAAAGCAAATTATTGGCAGCATAAAATTGAAACATCGAGTCTATAACCGCGCGCGCTAACCGATTTTTACTTAGCCGTCAGTCAATGCTGGCGGTTAAATGAATAGGCATCACACCCATCGAGTGTCACCAGCACACTTAAAAACCGAACTTTTCAGTAAGTATCTAAATGGCTTTAGGTAAAAATAGCTCAATTGCAGCACTAAATTGTAGCGCGGCTTCTTCCTTAATGTTCTCGACCGCTGACGCGCCCAGACCTGTGATTGCAACAGCAACGGGATCGACCCTTGTGGCAATAAACGTGCTACTACTCAATGCAGAGTTCATCTCCACATCAGTCGCCAATTCACTCGCAATATGAACAATGCTCGCCCCAAGCGGTGATAACTTAGCCTTCCCAGGCTCATGATGGAATTCGGTGGAATCAATAATGGTATCCGGTAGCCGCCAGTCTCGTAACAACTCACAACCCACCTTTGCATGGTCAAAGCCGATCACTTCCTGCTCAACCGCCTGCAATGACATTCCCCCGTCGTTGGCCCGTAGCTTCGTTTCTCGTGACATTTCAGGTAGTTTATTCAAAATAATCAACTGGCCAATATCATGTAAGAGACCAGAGACAAAAAATGGCTCCGTGTGCAGTGCATTACACTTCACCGCAATCAACCGCGCAATAACGCCACAGTAAAGACTATGGCTCCAAAATTGGCGCATATCGATATGATCACTAGGCATGCGTGTAAAATTATTAATCACAGAAGTTGCCAAAATCAGATCACGCAAGCCCCTTGTGCCAATAATTGTAATGGCACGTGAAACAGTATCAATCCTGGATGGGAACCCGTATAGCGGGCTATTGGCAATCTTCAAAAGCCTGGCGGTCAAGCCAGGATCCTGGCTGATGAATTTACCAATATCTGATGCCGATGAAGATGGGTCATCCACCATTTCATTTATTTTGGTAAAGACCTCCGGTAGCGTCGCAAGTTTAACTGAGCCTTTGATTAAATCGACCGCTTCCATTTCTTAAGAGCCCCTCTAGTAATCTCATTTATATTTCAGAATAACAGGCATATTTCCGCTTACACGGCCATGCCAATAACTTATCGCCATAAGCTAAACATTCTTTAAGATAGCCGCGTTAAAGTCCTTTTAAGGATAATAGCACACCAGAAAAATAAGAAATAAAGCCTTAAAAATATATGATTTAGCCCCTTTAATGGTTTAGTTCAGCCAGTTCGAACTCAAGTTTTTGTCGTTTTTGATCAATCACACCGACAGCCGTTTCAAGTGACAGCGCGACAGAAAATCCATTTCTAATACCAACAAAAACCTTTTGAAATGCATTATCGATAGCCGGATAAAGTGGAGACTTCAACTGAGAAGAAACCTCCCCTCTTTGATGGGCACTCACAAGCAAAGTAATCAGAGGGCTATCACTCATAGCATCATAATCTGCAAGCGCGCTATAAGTAGCGGGAAGGTAGCCGGATGCATGCGCGCTCAACAGCACTTCCTCCGGTAAGAACAGAAACTCTAAAAAGCGCATCGCAGCCTGCGTATCTTCACAACTCTGAGTCAGCGCCCACCCCCAGGCCTGTTGCACGTACTGACTACCAACACCAAAATCAGGTAAAGGCACAACAATCAGGTCATCTTCAAATTGGGCCTTATACGCAGCATATTTATCAAGCCCAGCCCATACCAATGCCACTCGCCCATCACTAAAGGCTTGATGATCACTATTATTATCAATATAGCCTTGCTCAACCCAGCGTTGAATCCGCATTAGAAATTCGATATTACGAGCGCTGTTCAATACACCATCAATTTGGTACGGCGCTTGCTTATCAATCATTGCGCCCCCCGCAGATAACAACATGGGATAGAGTGTTGCGGTAAGTGATTTATCTAGATTATTAAGCCCTATATCGATGGCGGCAGAATAATCATCATGCTTTAAAATCAATGCTAATAATGTTTCAAACTCATCTAAATCCCATGCGTCACTTAAAGCGGTCGGAATACGGTAACCAACTGATTCCAGCAAGCTCCGCCTCGCATATAACACGCTGCTATTCGATGTTTCTGCCACAGAATAAACGCGCCCTTGATACACCCCCTGGTCAAATATAGCGGGCAAAATATCCTGGCGAGTCGTCGTCGTTAAAATCTTATCTAGCTTCTTTAAGGCTCCTCGGGCTGCAAAACTAGCCAAAGATGGGCCTTCCAATTCTATAATGTCAGGTAACGTACCGGTTCTTGTCGCCGCTGTAATCTGCGCATTATAGCTACCCTTGGGAATTGAAATTATCGTGACATTAATTCGACTATGCTTCGCATTAAAACGAGCCACTTGATCTTTACGCAATAAAAGCATCTCTTTATTGCCGGTATGAACCCATACATCAAGTTCACTTAAAATAGCTTGCTTGCTTACCACTTTCTCCTGACGGTCGCAGCCAGCTAACATCAGCAAGCACATCACAAAGAGTATATGAATATAAAGACGGTTTAATTTCAGGTCATTAAGCATAGCAAGATGATAACCCAATATTTTTCAGTTGCATAAAGCCTTTTGCTTTTTCACCAGAATAAAAAAACCCTTTCCCAAAAGACAAGGGTCAGCAAGCGACTAATTCATATTATGATTTTAATCATCAATAGAACTGCCCACCAACAACTGCTCGATCTTTTTGAAGCCATGTTTTTTCGCTGCGCCCAATGCAGTCTCACCCGTATTAGAAGAGAGGCGCCTATCTGCACCATTTTTTAATAGCATCACTGCGATCTCAGTATGCCCGCCTCTAGAGGCATAAATAAGTGCGGTCATACCACCAATTGATATATCGCGATGCGAACTCGGATCAAGCTGCTCAATCGCATTGACATCTGCCGCATGTGAAATCAATTGCTCAACAATACTCTGATAGCCATTTCGCGATGCAATCATTAATGGCGTGCGGCCTATATTATCAAATAAATTGGGGGCTGCCTTATGGGCCAATAATAGTGCCACTGCATTTGCATGCCCCTGCTCCGCAGCCTTAAACAGTGCCGTGATACCGGCATCATTCTGAATATCAATATCAGCCCCTGCTGCCAACAGAGTTGTCATGGTCTCAACATGCCCGCCGCTCGCCGCGACTATCAACAGCGAAGGTCTTTTTAGTTGTTTATGGATGTGCGTGATAAAGCGATCCACCTTCTTTTTAACCACCGCTCGATTCTTATCTGCGCCATGCTTCAGTAACAGCGCCATCAACTCCGCATTCCCGTTTCTAGCGGCAATTAATGTCGGAGTCTCTTCTTTTCGATTAGCGATCGCGATTTTTGCCCCCCTTTCAATCAGGTAGCGAGCAATCTCAATATCATTCTTCTGAACCGCGACTAACAATACAGTATCGTTACGCGAGATGGTTCGTAACAACTCCCGCTCTTTAAAGGAGACACTCGAACTAGCAATCCGCTGCTCTTTTAATCCCCACGGTACATGATTAACGTTTGCGCCAGACTCAACTAACGTACGAACGACATCAATATTCCCAAAGTAGACCGCTGATATTAGCGGCGTAACACCCGTATTGATATCTCGAAAGTTAACTGCTGTAGACTGATTAAGCAGTAACTTAATCTTTATCAGGTCATTTATTTTAGCCGCTTTAACCAAAGACTCTTCACTGGAAAGCGCTGCATAATGAGTTTCATCACGAGCGCCCGCATTTTCCAAGGTATTTACAATCGTGTCATGGTTATGCCACTGCGCAATCGTCAATGCAGTATCACCGTTAGCACGAGTCAAATTAGTATTAGCCCCATATTTTAACAGCGTGATAACAATTTGATTCCAATCACCCACCGTCCCTTTCACCCCGTGTTGAGCAGCAAACATCAATGGTGTTTTGCCGCCCCCTTCATTGAAGGCACCCTGGGTGACCACATTGGCATCAGCCCCTTTGGATAGCAGCAGCTCAATCATCGGCAGATGCCCATACTGAACAGCCCCAATTAAAGCCGTTTCGCCATCAACTTTTTTCAGATCAACCTTTCCTTCAGCCTCCAAAAGCAGATTAACGACTTCAAGATTGCCATACATAGACGCATTCATCAGCGCAGTAGTACCATTATCACTTTGCGCATTAACATTGGCACCGCGCGCAATAAGAAGTTTTAGAATGGCCTGCTTATTTTCAGCCGCGGCAACCATCAATGCGCTATTGCCCAACTCATCTTTAAGCTCAATATCGGCGCCACCATTGAGCAGATTAACCACCACGTTTTTATGACCAAATCGTGCAGCAAGCACAAAGTGATGGCCATCTAGTGAAGACCCAAGCTCTTCCGCACTGACATGTATTGGCGTAAGGGCGATAGAAAGTGAGATAGCACTGCATAACATGACAGATGTTATCGTAAAGGATGATTTTGCTAACATTTGCATCAGCTTCTCCTCAATATTTTCTTTTTATCAGCATAACGAAAATGTCATGCTTACTTATTCATCTATGACAGTGCAGCAGCAATACTCAACATCATTGCCCCCAAATAATAGACCATTACAGTCAAGATCAACAATAAAAGCTGCCAAAGCAACACCTCTTTTCCCTCTAGAAATAGCATCATAACCGCTATCACTATGATTTTAAAAAATAATTATGAACATTTTATAGCTGAAAATCGAGAAAGTTATTGATGAATATCGAACCAAAACCGACCTCAAAGAAGTCTTTTCCACGGACAACACACAAAACGAGGCGCCTCTTCACCACAAAACTAAATGTTAATGATCAACTGACGATAGGAGTGAAAGAGACAGGATTGTTTCGATAATACCCACAAGGAGCATCACAGTGAAATTAATGATTGTCGATGATGACAAAGATATTCTCATCTACCTTGAAGGCATTGCCAAGCGATTTGGTGTTCAATACGAAGCATTCCTCGACTCATCGCTTGCCTTAGAGCGATTTTCTGAAGACCCAAGCAAATTCAATGCTGCGGTGCTTGATGTCTTTATGCCCGCACCAGATGGCATCTTACTCGCCAAACAGATGCATGAGCTAAACGGTAAAATGCGCTTCTTGTTTATCAGCGGCCTGAGCGATCCTGCTAATGTTAGCTTCATCATGGAGAAAGGTGACTACTTACATAAGCCCTTCTGGTTTGAAGATGCCGCCAACCGCATCAAAAATCTCATTAGCCTGGCAGAAAAAGCAGAAGAGTATCATGACCAAAAGACGCTAAATGAGATCACCAATAAGGCAATTGAAATGGCCGACATCTCATCTTGCAAAGAACCTTACTTTCTTGCGGTACTAGCGGCCAGTAAACTCAACCTACCGATCAATGATTATCCAGAAAGCTTTTGGGCCTTAACAGCATCTGAAATTGAACGCAAAACCCAAAGTATCCGTGCCTAGCACACCACCAACATGCCCTTTAGTAAGGCTGTATACTTGGCGCTATTGATCATTTTTTTCAAAAGAGGCCCAACTCATGATCTCGATTTCTAACTTCTACGAAAACCTAGTGATTGATCAGATTGGCAGAACCTGTGAAGCTCGCCAGCTCAACTTAGATTATGATGCGACTCAAGACATCGCCTGCCTGGCACTCAATCAACTGCCACCACGCTACATTAGGCACACTATCGATACTATCTTTTATATCCCGGATGAAGAACGCGCTTCTATTGATAATGCAGTTGCCGATGCCGTCAGCAATGCAATTGACAAAGTCACTGACAACCCTCGATAAAAAACACCTCAATGGCGTAGCTTATAACCCTGCTTAAGTAATTTGATGGCCAAATTTGCCAACCCTATAAAAGCGAGCGAAACCAATACCAGGCTTATCCAGGGCGAGGTATCAGAGACCCCAAAAAACCCATATCGAAAACCGTCTACCATGTAAAAGAAAGGATTTAGGTGAGACACCACCTGCCAGAAAACCGGCAAAGAGTGAATCGAATAAAAGACACCACTTAAAAATGACAACGGCATAATAATGAAATTTTGAAAGCCAGCCAGCTGATCAAATTTCTCCGCCCAGATACCCGCAATAATCCCCAAGGTTCCGAGAACCGCACTGCCCAACAAGGCAAAAACAAAGAGAAAGGCATAGCTATGCACCGGCACAGGTACAAAACAGATCGCAATTAAAAATACACCAACCCCCACTGCCAGGCCACGCACCACCGATGCGAGCATGAATGCCATATAAAACTCAACATACGAAAGCGGAGCCAACAATACAAAAATAATATTGCCCGTCACCTTTGACTGAATCAGGCTAGACGAGCTGTTCGCAAAGGCATTCTGGATAATCGTCATCATCACCAGCCCAGGAATCAGAAAAGAGGTGTAGCTCAGGTCTTCAAAAACCATTACGCGGTCTTTCAGTACATGCGAGAAAACCAGAAAATAGAGTAACGTGGTGATGATCGGCGCAAGGATCGTCTGCAATGCCACCTTATAGAAACGCAGCGTCTCTTTATAAAAGAGTGTATAAAAACCGCGATTAATCATGACGATGCCTTTTTGCTGGTTAGCTCAACAAAAACATCTTCAAGGTCTGCCCGCTCTGTCTCTAAATCAACCACCTTAATCCCAGCATCGGCAATCGCTGCTAACACATCAACGATAACATCTTTATCTTTATGCAGCTCGAGCCGCATTTGGCAACCATCCAGATGCTTCACCTTGTCCCGAATGGATGGCGAAAGTGCATCAGGCAGTTGCGCCATCGGCTCAGCGGTTTTAATAATCAGATGTAATTTATTGCAAATTTCACTCTGTAATAAAGAGGCCTTAGTATCTAATGCGATCACTTCACCGTGGTTAAGGATCGCAATCTGGTCGCACAACTTCTCTGCCTCTTCCAGATAATGGGTCGTCAATACAATGGTATGCCCTTTTTGATTAAGCTGTTCCACAAAGTTCCATAACAGCTTACGCAACTCAACATCAACCCCGGCCGTCGGCTCATCCAGAATCACCACTTCCGGCTTATGCACCAGCGCCTGAGCGATCAACACACGTCGCTTCATACCGCCAGAAAGTGCGCGCATATTGACATCCGCCTTATCAGTGAGCGCCAGCGCCTCAAGTAGTTCATCAATCCACGCATCATTTTCTCTTCCCAGACCAAAATAGCCCGACTGGATCTTCAGTACCTCACGCACAGAAAAGAAGGCGTCAAACACCAGTTCCTGCGGTACCACGCCAAGCGCCTGCCGCGCCTGCCGGTAATCACCCACCACATCATGGCCCAGCACACTCACCGAACCAGCATCGGCATTCGCCAATCCAGCAATGATATTAATCAAGGTTGATTTACCCGCGCCATTCGGCCCCAGCAGGCCAAAGAACTCACCGCGGTTAATCGTTAAGTCAACCCCTTTCAGGGCATCAAGCGAGCCATAGGATTTTTTTACATTGTTGATTGAAATCGCAGCAGTCATGGGGTTAGCTATTACACTGATTATAAAACACCGCATTCTACACTAATAAAGTCACCACTGGGATCGGCCCCTTAACTATTTATTTACTTGATCGATTCAGGCAATCCCACCTCATCCGCCCACGCAATGGCTTCGTAATACAGTTCCGGTACGCGCGCTTCATCAACCTCTAGCAACGCGACCATTTCTGCCACCTGCTCCCAATCGGCCTGCTGGTAAGCAACAATCAACTGCAGCACATTCGCGGCAGGAGTACCGCCATCGACCAATGCCTCTTTCACTTCATCCGATATACCAATTTCATCAAGGATCTCTTCAATAGGACGGTCCACCAATGCATCCACAACGGACAACATTCCGATGAAAAATAAATCTAGCTCTTTTCCTTTCATGCCAACATCCGCGGCAATCAATTCGCAAAACGAGGCTCGCACCAATGATGTAATGAGTAGCTCTGGCGGTTTATCTTCGGCAATACTGGAAAAGGCAGCTAACGATGCCCATTTTTTCAGCGGTCGTTCGCCCAGCATCACCAGTGCCTGCTTTATTGTTTCAACTTTTCTCCGCCAACCAAAAGCAACGGAATTGATATAGCGCAACAACTTATATGAAAGCGCAATATCATGCTTAATAATCGCCTCCATATTGGCATAGTCAAGATCAGGACGATTCAGCTCCTTCAAAAACCGCAAGTAATTTAACTTAAATCCAGGTATATCCTTACGCGTAACGACTTCTGGCTTGCAAAAGAAATAACCTTGAAAATATGTAAAGCCCAGCGCTAAGGCTTCTTGGTACTCCTCATGATTTTCAACCTTTTCAGCCAGCAGCAAAAATGGTTTATCTGCAAAACGCTGACACATGGCCGCGCGCTCTTCTTTTGATGAAACGATAAAATCTATTTTAACGATATCAGCCAGCGCTAATAATGGCTCAAATTTTGCATCGTAGACAAAATCATCCAGCACCACCATGTAGCCACTCTTTTTTAATTTTCGACACGCCTCAATAACTGCCTCATCCGGTTCAATCGTCTCCAATACCTCAGCAGCCACTAATTCCTTTGGAATAAGCGTTATCCACTCTTTCAACAAAACGGTGCGTGTCAGGTTAATAAACGCGGTCTTACCGCCCGTTAAGTTCTCCAAGCCAAAGCCAAACATACTGTTATTGATAACGGAAGAGGAGGCTTCATCACCATCATGATGATGAGAAAAATAATTTTCTAGGCTAGATCGATAGAGTAATTCATAGGCGTAAACTTGGCCGTTTCGATCGAAAATTGGCTGTCGAGCAACATAAATTTGACCAGGCACTTCATTTCCTCACAAGACAAATACCGTATATTTCAGTAGCAAAAGGCAGTATTATATCGACCATGCCGATACTATTCGTTAATCGGGCGCGCACACTTCCACATAAAACTGCCCCGCCTCTATCGAAAATGGCATAATCAAGGTAACACCTTCAACACTATGCTTTACTTGATGTTTCTCGCCAACGACAATCGATGGCAAGGTCAAGTCAAAATCATATCCAGCCTCCTGAAGGTTGGCCTTTGCCCCCCCCGCCACCATATTGGCCATTTCGCCGACCAGATCTTTGATAATGTCGTCGACCTCTTTTAACTCCATATGCATCATCCGACTACCAATATCGAGTATCGCCTCTTTCGAAAAAGTCACCGCCACCGAAACCCTTGCATCGCGGCCTGACAGATCAATAAAACCACTGATGACGCCACAAGCAATATCATCCGACTTGATCTCAGGCTTTCCTGGCTGTGGCGTAATCTGCGCCATCGTCTGCAAGATATTGACTACGGACTTTAGCACTGGATTTATAAATTTTGCATCCATTTAACCCAATCCTTCCTCATAGCAATAATTACGATAAAATTCAAAAAGTTAACAAAAATCAACGGCAATTACCATCCAACACAAATCAGCATTGCAGCCACAAATGCTATCGGCAACAAATTAGAGATCACCACTATCTCTGCCGCCAGAATATGAATTACCTACACAGCCACCTCAATCAGCGCAATAACCTCGATCTCTTTTTACCAGGGACTCCAACAAACTTTTCAGAATAAACAACAAGATACATCAGAAACAAGCACATCATTGATGAATATTAGGTTAAGATGCTATCAGTTATGTCGATATATACCTGCCACTGTCAGCTCTTTTCCCAATACAAAAACCAATGACAGTCGCGCGCATGGACGCCGTTTTTTCACCACTCACAGACACTTTAAAATAGGCTAGTACCATGCGGATATTTTCGCTGATTTTATTATCATTAGTATCCATAGTGACACTACCTGGTGCACTGGCCGCGGTACCGACGGCGAGTGACAACACAATCACCATCCGTGAAGATAGTACTTATACATTTTTAGAGGCTGATTTTGGATACCTCGATGCTGATGATGACCCCTTTACCAGCATTAAGATCACAGCGCTCGAAACCACGGGCACTTTAAGTTTTGTTTTCAGCCACGTAGAGATCGATCAAGAAATTTATGCATCAAACTTAGCCAATCTCACTTTCAAACCCGCCTTGAATCAATCTGGGAATGGCTACGACAGTTTTCAATTTATAGTCAATGATGGTACTAACAACAGCACAGAATTCTACACAATCACCATTGATGTGCTACCTGTCGATGACCGACCAACCTTCGACGCCCCACCTATCACCGCTGTTGATGAAGGTAGCCCCTATAGCTTTGTCCCAGACCTCGCCGATGTTGATGAGGATAACAATTACGACAACCCCATCTTCACTATTGAAAATAAACCAGCATGGGCCGCACCCCTCAATACAACGACAGGCGAGTTAAGCGGCACTCCCGAGAACAGTCACGTCGGCATTCATAGCAACATAATCATCACCGTTGTAGATGATAACGGGGTTAGCACACCACTACCGGCCTTTAGCATTACCGTTAACAACACCAATGATGCTCCGATCATTAGTGGCATTCCGACCACAACCGTCGATGAAGACACCCCTTATCGCTTTAAAGCAGTTGTCGATAGAGTCGATGCCAGCGATACAGAAGAGTTCAGTATTACTAACCGACCCAACTGGGCAGACTTCGATACTAGCAGTGGCATACTTAGCGGAACACCGACAAATGACGATACTGGTGACTACACCGGCATCTCAATTACAGTTACCGATTCAGTTGGGGAAAGTGACACACTCCCATCATTTGACATCACTGTCATTGCGATCAACGATGCACCGACCTTCACCAACAGCCCGCCCACCAGCATCAATGAGGATGCTGACTACCACTTCATTTTTACTGCAACGGATGTCGATAGCACCAAAGAAGAGCTGGTATTTAGCATCACACCCGGCACATCCCTGCCTGCCTGGCTTAATTTTAACCCTGAGACCGGCTTACTTAGCAGTGAAGGATCTCGTCCCAATAACGATGATGTTGGCACCTATAACAACTTAAGCTTCACGGTCACGGATACTGATGATGAAGGTAATGAATATGCTGAAAGCAAAAGCACCTCTCTTCCGCCTTTCAGCATTACAGTTCATAACATTAACGATCTACCCCGCAACAGCAACGAAGTCCTACCCGACAGCATCAGTATTTCTGGAACCCCCCAAGAAGGGGAGTTGTTAACAGTCCATACAGCGTCATTAATAGATGATGATGATGGCCCGGGGCCATTTCGTTACCTATGGCAGCGTATAGGCATCAATGACACTACCAACATCGGCACTAATAGCAGCTACCAACTGGTTAATGCCGATGTCGGCCAGACCATTCGTGTCACGGTCAGCTATACCGACAGACGTGGTACTGATGAATCAGTCTATATTAATGCAGGTACCATCACGGGTAATAAGCCAGTGCAAGGTGACGTCACCATTAGTGGTCTGCCCTACATTGGGCAGACATTAAGTGCCGTCACCAGCGACCTGACTGATGGTGATGTCCTGGGCATCTTCTCGTACAAGTGGCACCACAGTGGTACTGCCGATGTTGTCGGCACAGATAGTAGCTATCTACTCACTACAGCCGATGTCAATCAAATCATTACCGTTACCGTCAGCTACACCGACGGAGCAGGCTATAGTGAAAGTGTCACAAGTGACCCGGTCACAATGGATCTAGATCATGATAGTGATGGTGATGGCATGAGCGACCGTTATGAAATCAAACATGGCCTAAATCCACTTGACGACAGTGATCGCGACCTCGATCTTGATGGCGACGGCGCGAGCAACTACGAGGAGTCTCGTTTCGACACAAAGGATCCAACAAAGGATGATTATCCACCAGCAGATTTCGATGCGCCCGTTGATCCTCCTACCATCAATTCAACCGGTCTACTAACAACTGTAGACCTTGGCATCGCCACTGCCATTGATGGAAAAGATGGTGTAATTACTGCTATTCCCGATAACAGCGGCCCCTTTTGGCCCGGCACTCATACCATCAGTTGGACGGCAACCGATGCGGTAGGCAACTCCACCACGGCCAGTACCACACAAACGGTTACTGTGATCCCGATGGTTAATTTTTCAATTGACCAGATCAGCAATGAATTAGGCTCAAGTGTGAGCGTGTTAGTGTCAGCACACCTCAACGGCCCCGTCAGTACTCTACTTGAAATCCCATTTACACTCAGTGGCACAGCTGACTCAGCCGATCACAACATCAGCGCTGACCTAGCCGATCATTACATCACCATTGCTTCGAACCATGTAAGCGGCGACATCTCTTTCAATATTACCGATGCTGATGCCATCGAAGGTGATGAAACGCTTATTTTCACATTGGGGGACTTAACCGGTTTAGATGTCATTGCGGGCAATAAAAGCACTCATACCATCACGATCACAGAGCAATACATCGTACCGAAAAGTTCCTTAACGATGAAGCAAAATGGCGGGCCACACACATCAACCGTGGTTGCCGTCACCACGCCACCGACAGAGGACCCTGCTGTCAATGAGGTTGTCGTCACTGCTAATATAGTCCCAGAACTCACTGCAGAAATGAAACTGGACTGGAGCAAAAGTGATAACGCGTTAGTCGGCAGCAAGATTGACTTTACCAATAACACCTTTACGTTTGACCCAAGCGAGTTAAATGTCGGCACATACACCATTGTGGTTGATGTGCTCGAAATCATTGGTGTAGATGAGGGCGAGGACGTCACTGACCCTAGCCCCATCACGAGCCAAAACCACCGTTTCAAAGTCGTGGTCAGTGTCCCCGCAGATGAAAGTCATGAAGATAAAGACCGTGATGGCATCGCCAATCAACATGATAAAATTGAACTAAGACATGTTATTGCGTTACAACAGGCGAATCAATCTCAGCACCTGGTTGAAACAGAGCCTGGTCTGCAACTACGCCTCGGTGCCATCGCCTTTGAATCAGCCACTAATGGCCTGCAGGTAAGCGCGTCTACCATCGAAACATACGCCACAAGCATCCGATTTCCAAAGGATGACTACTTTAACGTCGGCGGGCTGTTCGACTTTGAGATTCATGGCCTCGCTACCGCTGGCGACTCTGCTCAAGTGGTGATCCCACTACGAAACAAAATTCCTACTAACCCATACTACCGAAAACTGATGCCCACTGGCTGGCAGAATTTTATTATTGATGACAACAACGCCCTCGCCTCAGCTGCCGGCAGCAACGGTAGTTGCCCGCCAGTCAACAGCGGTGCCTATCGTTTAGGCCTGACCCCTGGTCATCTGTGCGTACAGCTTTTACTCGAAGATGGTGGCCACAATGATGCCGATGGTGTCGCCAATGGCATTATTATCGATCCCGGTGGGGTAGCAGTCAAACCGGTGGCGAGCGTACGACCAGCGCCTAAAGAGCGCCTCGCTTTGCCAGACATTGGCGGTGGAGCCCTGTATAGCACACTGCTTTTGCTGTTGGTATTTGCATGCTCGCGCTCATACCGATGCTATCGCAGTTCTGCGCCACAAACACACGTTTAAATCTACCCATCCAACGGGATAAAGCAGGAAAATAAACGGCTAATCCTACCTCCCCACCAAGATCTTCTGTTCCCCCAATAAAGCCGCATGAGTGGATCAGGCGCTAGAACACATACCAATATGTCATCAAATATATGGGGGCTAATGGCAACGCTGAATTGTTGCCATCGGTGTTTTTCAAGGTAGTTGCCGGTGTCCCAAGACGGCGTAAACACCTCGCCATATAGCCGTTAAACAAGCGTTCCAATGTGCGGCAGCCCATTGGTTATCGAACCACTCTTTTTCTAATCGGCTATATATTCAATCATTAACTGCACCGTTCTCCGCCCCATATATTCATTGACATCCAGGCGAAAGGCCGCTTGCAGTTGGTCACCCACCATCTCACTATGGTTAAATGCAATGGCATCAATGGTATTTCCACTACCTACTGGCTGCAATACTAACTTCAAATGTTTCTCACCCACAATACGCTGCTGTACTACCTCAAAATCACCATCAAAAACCGGTTCAGGAAATGCCTGCCCCCATGGCCCAGCGGCACGTAATGCCTCAGCAAGCTCTAGTGAAAACTCATCCTGCTCGAGCTCACCATCGCTGTGAATCACATCTTGCAAAATTTCATCATCAACACAACATCGAAGTGCTTGATTAAAAGCCGCTTCAAATGCCTTAAAATCAGAGGCCTTTAAGGTCATCCCCGCCGCCATTGCATGGCCGCCAAACTTGGTTAACAACCCCGGATGTGTCGTAGCAACAGCATCCAGTACATCCCGCATGTGTATCCCTTTGATAGATCGCGCAGAACCTTTAATTTCCGCGTCAATACTGTCAATATCAGGATGGGCGAGCGCAAAAGCGATCACCGGCCGGTGGTAGCGATCTTTGATCCGCGAGGCAACAATACCAACCACCCCCTGATGCCAGCTTGCATCAAACAGACACAGGCCGATCGGGGCGCTTTCATCATCAATATCAAGCTTGATATCCGCTAGGCACTCCAACGCCTGCGCCTGCATCTCTCCTTCTATCTCACGCCGTTCTCGATTGAGTTCATCGAGACGCTGTGCAAGCAACATCGCAGCGTCTGGGTCATCCGCTAACAGGCACTCGATACCAAGTGACATATCCTCAAGACGACCAGCAGCATTTAACCTTGGGCCGACGGCAAAACCAAGGTCCGATGCAACAATATTAGCGGGATTTCGCTTCCCGACATTTAACAACGCACTAATGCCGGCACAACATATTCCACGTCGAATGCGCGCCAGCCCCTGTGAAACAAGAATACGATTGTTATGATCAAGCGGCACCACATCCGCAACAGTACCCAGTGCCACAATGTCCAGCATCGTGGCCAGATTAGGCTGTTCAATTCCGCGCTGTTCAAACCAACCAGACTCACGAAGGTAAGCGCGCAACGCAAGCATCACATAAAATATCACCCCCACACCCGCCAGGTTTTTGCTGGGGAATTCATCACCTGGCTGATTAGGGTTCACGATAGCATCGGCATCCGGTATCACCTTACCCGGTAAATGATGATCCGTGACCAACACCTTGATACCCGAGTCTTTAGCCGCACGCACTCCATCAACACTTGAAATACCGTTATCAACGGTCACAATCAAATCTGGCTGCTGCTGTTTTGCCAACTCCACAATTTCTGGGGTCAGGCCATAACCATATTCAAATCGATTTGGCACAAGATAACTGACCTTACCTGCACCCATCGCACGTAACGCGCGCATGGCAACCGTACAACTAGTTGCGCCGTCAGCATCAAAATCAGCCACAATCATGATGTGCTGTTGTTCAGCCAGCGCCTGCGCTAAGAGCTGAACCGCCGTATCAATCCCTTTTAGTACAGAAAATGGCTGTAGTTTAGATAAAGCGTAATCAAGCTGTTGGTGACCAACGACCCCACGAGCAGCATAAACGCGTTGCAGTAACGGTGATAGCCCCACATCAAAATGGCTCTTCTCAGAAGGGGTATTGCGACGAACGATTTTTTTATTGGAGTTCATGAATGCTATTTTTTATCTAAGTGTCAGCCGTGATTATATAACTGCACTCCCAGCATCACAAATATACTCTCCCCCACCCCTGGCCAGAGCGGTGTAAACAAAAAATATGCCTGCCGGCACCTTTTAAACCAAGTATGATAGTAGCGCTACCTCAAAGGAAATTAAACAACGATAACCCTTGAATACGTGTATAGGATTGCTGCGCCGCCTGAAGTGCCACTTCTTGTTGCGTAAAGCGTGTAATCGCTTCCGTAATATCAAGGTCTTCCAACTCAGAAATTGTCTCTCGAGTGCGCAAGATAAAGTCTTCATTCAAGCTCTGCTGAGAATCAAGCGCATTCATTCGCGCACCAAGCTGCGCTCTAATCCCATTAAAATTCTCCATTGCACGATCAATATCCACAAAAAAACGGTTGATTGCATTATTAAGTTGGGTCGAACCTTCAGCAGTACCATTATTACCGATACCCTCTAATGCATCTTGCAGATTGCGCACCGTTGAGAAGACATCTTGATTAAGACTCGGGCTAATAACAAACTGATCGCCCAGGTTAGGCCCACCTTTAATGTTTGTCTGTATGCCATTAAACCCGATTGAGCCGCCATCCGTATAGCGGCCAAATGCTTCTGCATTGCCGCGACTATCTTCAACCAGGTAAAATTCTGCCGCAGGCTCAACAGTCCTCGTGACACTTGAGGTACCGGAACCATCCAGGTTCGAGCCAAAATAACCCACCATGCTATCCAGCCCACCATCCGATGCCCCAGCCATGGTTTCAGTGATGGTGATCGCGGTTGCCGGTGCAGCGGTATTAGTGAGGTAGAGTTCGCCATTGTCGACATGGGCCCTCACCCCTGTTGCAATAGATGCGTTGTTAATTTCAATCGCTAAGTCATCCAGCGTATTTATTGGTGTCGCATCCGCCTCATCGCTTGTATAAACTGTTGCACCGTTAATCGCTAATGTATAATCAAGGTTATCAGGCGTGGTGAGGTCATCGTTATAGGTCAAACTGCCTGTTGCTGTCGTCGGGGTATAAAATGAGACAGTATAAGTATCACCATCGATCAAGGTTGGATCTGAGACGCTACCAGGGTCGATAATACCCGACCCGGTATTCGATGGATTATCAAGTGTGGTAAATGTTCCATTGCCATTACGTATTTCACGAAAGGCTGACGTCCCTGAATCCGTCACCGCCAACTGACGATTGGTACCGATCTGGATTGAACGCTGTCCGTCATCACCATTGTAGACATAGGGCCCAGAGGCCGTTGCAGTAAAAGGTTGTGTATGCCCTTGGTAACCCGAAAAAAGGTATTCACCGCCAGCATCCCGAGAATTAGCAAGCCCAAGCAATTCACTTAAATTTTGACTCACCTCAGCCGCCAGTGCACGGCGGTCTGCATTAGTCAGCGCTGAGTTGTTACCCTGAACAGCAATTTCGCGCACTCGATCAAGCGTAGAATTGATACCGGAAACCACCCCCTCTTCTAATTCAAGGCGCGAGCGGGAAAAGTTAATGTTAATCTGAAACTGCTCGGTCACCTTTAATGTCTGATCAAGGCCCACTATTTTAGCAGATGCAGCGGGGTCATCGGCAGGATTCAGGATGCGTTTCTGCGTCGATAGCTGTTGCTGTGTTCTCAGTAACTGCGCTTGCTGCTCCAGCATTCGATTAAGCCCACTTAACTGTATCTGTCCTGTTGATATACGCATATCTACCTGCCAATGCTATTTAGCAATGTCTGAAACATCGAGTCTGCTGCCGAAATAATCTGTGCAGCTGCCTGATAGGCCTGTTGGTACTGCATCAGGTTCGCAGCCTCTTCATCCAGGTTAACCCCGGAGATAGAGGCTCTTTCTTCAAGGTTGGCCTGTAAAACACTGTTGTGTGCCTTACTACTGACCTCAGATTGGTGCGTTTGTGAGCCAACATCCGCCACCAATGAGCCAAAGATATCCTCATAGCTGGACGTGCCGCCATCAAGGGTAAGGCCTGTTTGCAGCGCCCCTAATAACAGTGCATTACGGTTATCACTCACGCCACTGCTGTTATGGACAATGCTGAAACTGTCACCACTATTAGCATCACCACTCACCGATGCTTCAATGCCATTAAACGTAATCGGATCGCCGGATGTATAGAGACCACTGGCCTCGGTATTACCGGCACTATCAAGCACAATATAACTATCAGCAACACCACCATATGTCACCGTACTGGCGGGTGCGGCACCGGTTAAGGCGGCACCAAAATAACCCGTCACAGAATCCGCCGCATCCAGTGGCGTCGCACCGCTATCAAGCAACGCTTCAGTCACGGTAAATGGCAGCGCACTGCGTGGATCCTGTGCCATATAAAGCGTAGCACTCACATTGTCCACATATGCCCTTACCCCGGTAGTCGCAGTACTCAGATTAATCTGCGCTGCAAGTGCATCCTGATCGGCTAATAGTGGATCACCTTCATTCTGCGTGTAGACTGCCGTGCCATTGATCATCAAACGGTATTGAAGTGTATTCGCCGTTGCAACATCATCATTAATTAAACCAATGGTGGCACCATCAGCAACACCACTAGTGGTATCTGCCATGATCACAGCATAAGAATCTGCAATATAAGCCGCTGAGTTGGTGACGCGGCCTGAATCTATCGCGCCACTACCCGTATTTTCTAGTGAGTGCGTGGCTCGTACCGGTACTGCCATCGCAATACTTCTAGGGTCTGTAATTGCTAGCCCCATATCTTGCGCCGCATTGCGCACGGGCCTTATCAAAAAACTATCACCATCGGCAATGGTACCAACGGTTAAATCCAACGTGATGCCATCAACGGTTTCCGGGCCACCAGGGAATGACGTCAACAACACAGTATTATTGCTATCGAGATTCGTTAAGGTGTAGTTGGTCCCTGTTCGATCCAGGCGATAGTTACTGCCTGTCAATTGGGTAACATCCGTTACACTCACATCGATTTGAGAGGCTGAACTGGTATTATTCTGGTTCCCTAGAATTTGTGGTGTATTCGCGCCCAATGAACTAAAAAAATCACCGCCCAGCGCGCCATTAAGGTCAATACCCAACTGATGCTGTTGATTAAAGGTTTCAGCCAGTCCCATCGCAATATGGCCAAGGCCATCCTCTGCGGAATCGAGCAGCTGTGTTCTAAAGTTCAATAGGCCACCTAGTGACCCTCCCCTTAACTGAGCAGACAACTCAACGGCACCCGAACCCGCTGCAAAACCCACTTCTAATTGCTCTGGGTCATACGCATTATTCATCGTCAGTAGATCACGTGATTCAAATCCAACGACCACCGCCTGACCGGTGCCGATAAAGACATTCAGTGCACCACTGCCATCTTCAACCGTCGTCACCGAGACATGCTTTGAAAGCTCTAATACCAATTGATCACGCTTATCAAGCAGATCATTGGGCGTATTACCACTGCCGTTTGAAATGGCACTTGAAATTTCTCTATTCACATTCCCGATTGCCGTCGTCAAGCCATTAATTGCGGTCACCTCTGTCTGAATCGTTTGATTAAGGCTTGCTCGGGTATCCGCCAGCCCCTGACTAAAGCTCTGAAAACGCGCCACCAATGTTTCACTATCGCTGACCAATGTTTGACGAGCAACATTGTCACCAGGGGATTCGGACACTAACTGTACCGAGTTAAAGAAGGCTTGCAGGCTGGGCATCAGGCCCGCATCGGCATCAACCAAGAGGTTATTAACACGGCTTGCCAATTTATTAAATTCACTGGCTTGCTCGCTAGAAGAGGTGCTAGAACGTAACTGAGAAGTCACAAAGGCATCAAAACTGCGCTCAATAGAGTTGATTTGCACACCATTGCCAACAAAGCCATAACCGGTCGCATCGGGAGTACGCGTGGCAAACTCAACACGCTGGCGACTATACCCTTCGGTGTTAACGTTATTGATATTATGGGCAGTAGTGGCTAATGCACGCTGGGCCGCTAACAGGCCTGAAACACCAGAGGCCAGTATCCCGCCAGCCATCTCAAACCACCCCAAATGCGCGTTTCATCGCATGGTGAATGTTGCGTTTTAATACTAAAATGTTCATCGTCAATCCTTCCTATATTAGCGGCTGATAGCCTGAATCCTGAATCGGTTCAGGCTTCTGCTGGATCACATTAGACTCCATTATCTTACTGATTTTTGAAGCATATTTTGGATCCGTTGCGTAACCTGCCTGCTGCAAACTTGCTAGGTATTGCTGCGGAACAGCCACCACCGACAGGGCGTTTTCATAACGTGGATTTGACTGAATAAAATTGGCATAATCATTAAAGCTTTCCTCATAGGAATCATATGCTCGAAACAGATGCAGCTCTTTTCTAGCAACGCCATTTTCATATTCAACCGTAGGTACCGCGACCCGCTCGCCCTGCCAACGGCTATCTGCTTTAATGCCAAACATGTTATGACTATTGTTGCCGTTTGGGTCTTGAATGATCGCCTTGCCCCAGCCGGTCTCAAGTGCCGACTGAGAAATGAGTACATCCGCTGAAACCCCCAGTTTTTCTGCTGCGCGTTCAGCCGCCGGCCTCATCTGCTCAACAAAATCACGCGGTGACTCAATTCGGCCAGCTCGATATTCAACCGCGTTCGCCCCATGCACTGAATGAACCACACTCTGTGAAGCCATCCGTTCTGGCAAAGGGTTAAACACCATCTCATCATCAACCGCCGTCGGAGTCCCGTCTGGCGCACCACCCAACTGGCGGATCAACATCTCTTTTAAGCCAATACCACGCCCTTCTGACAGGGTCAATGAAAGCTGCTTATCGAACATTTCACGGTACGTCTTGCTCTGGTCATTATCAAATAGACCACCTTCTATTTGATTGGCATCCCGCATACTCTTTAACATCATCTGAGTAAAGATTGATTCAAACTGACGCGCAACCTGCTCTATCGACTCATCCGTGGCACCATTACGCACATCTGCCTTTAACTGGGACAGACCATGAAAGTCAGTATAAACAGAAGAGGTTGAAGTCATAATATGATTACTCCAGTCCCTTTTAAATCACAATTAGCTCAGCGCGCAGTGCACCGGCCTCTTTCAATGCCTCAAGAATTGCGATCAGATCCCCCGGTGCGGCACCCACCTGATTCACCGCCTGCACAATCTCATTCAGAGAAACACCCGGGCTAAACATAAACATACGATTAGTCTCCTGGCTAATCGCTATGTCCGATGCCGGCACCACCACGGTTGAACCACCTGAAAGCGGCCCGGTGGGCTGGCTCACCGCAACCTGTTCAACAATCGTGACCGTCAAGCTGCCATGCGCAACTGCCGCAGAAGTCACTCGGACATGACGACCAATCACCACCGTGCCCGTTCTTGAGTTAACAATAATTCTGGCCGAGGCTTCACCGGGTTCTAGCGTAATATTTTCAACAATCGATAAAAATATCACCCGCTGCGCATGTGATCTAGGTGCATTGACTTTAATCGAAGAGGCATCAATAGGGTATGCGGTGCCCATGCCAATGGCGCTATTGATCGCCTCGGCAACACGTTTTGAAGTGGTAAAATCTGGCCCGTGAAGATTCAATACAATGCTGTCCTCAGAACCAAAGGATGTCGGTGCCGCACGCTCGACCGTCGCACCACCGGGGATCCGACCGACACTGGGAATATTAACGGTAATTCGGGAGCCGTCACTGCCACCAGCACCAAAACCACCCACCACCAGGTTGCCTTGTGCAATGGCATAAATTTGTCCATCTGCACCTTTCAATGGCGCCATTAACAAGCTGCCACCCCGTAGGCTTTTAGAATTACCCAATGATGAAACAGTCACATCAAGCAATTGCCCCGGTTTTGCAAATGCCGGCAGATTGGTGTGTAGTGACACTGCTGCAACATTTTTTAACTGTGGATTGCTACCCGGTGGCAGAGTGATGCCAAACTGAGCCAACATACTCAGCATGCTTTGAATGGTAAATGGGGTCTGACTAGTTTGATCACCCGTGCCATCTAAACCCACTACAAGGCCATAGCCAACCAATTGATTGGCGCGCACACCCGCAACATTCGCAATATCTTTGATTCGTTCAGCCTGCGCCGCGCCCGCCATAAAAATAGTTGCCAACAGAAAGGGGGTTAATAGCCATTTTTTATTCATTACGTCCAGTCCTTCTATCGCTTAAAGATGGTTCACTGATCTTAGAAAGGCCACCAAATGCTATTAAACATCTTGGCCAACCAACCCATGTCATTGGCACTTGCAATAATCCCATTACCGCCATATGAGATCTCAGCATTCGCCACCTGTGTTGAAGAAATAGTATTATTTGAGCGAATATCAACCGGACGAATAATTCCTTTGATGCGCACATACTCATCGCCCTGATTGATACTGATATTCTTTTCACCTTCAATCCTAAGATAACCATTGGGTAAAACCGCAATCACCAACGCGGTCACACTGCCAGTTAGCTGGTTACTTTGAGCACTATCACCGTCACCTGAAAAAGATTTATTAGAGTCTAATGACGATTCAAGCGTCATCTGACGGTTACTCAATAGCGTGGAATTGATCACCCCCGGTAATCCCAATAAAATGGGATTAATAATATCAATATCATTATCTTTTGATGTGCTGGTACTGGCTGAGGTGGTGGCATTGGTCTGCTCGGACAATATGATGGTAATCATGTCACCTACGTTGCGCGCTTTAATATCCTCGAACAGCACCATTCCTTGAGCCGGCTGAAAGATTGCCCCATTATCAATCCGCTGCGGTGCAGACATCGCAAAGATCTCTTCTGCTGTTGCAATTCTATCTTTTGGTGCAGTGGTGCATCCGACTAATAGCAGTAGCCCTACCACACCCGCCATCAACTTAATATTTTTAGTACTCATATACATCACCTTCTTTTCCAAAGCACCTATCGGGTTAAATCAAAGGTTGTTATTAATAAATTGCAACATACGATCAGATGCTGAAATCGCCTTCGAGTTCATTTCATACGCGCGTTGCGCTTCAATCATACCGACCAGCTCTTCCACCACATTGACATTCGATGTCTCCAACGTGCCCTGAGATAAAGAACCAATCCCGGTAATACCCGGTGTACCTGTTTGCGGTGAACCGCTCGAAGCTGACTCCAGCAACAAGTTCTGCCCCATCGGCTGCAATCCGGTTGGGTTAATAAAATCTGCCAGCTGGATGTTGCCAACATTAGTGGGGGCAGCGTTACCCTGCTGGGTGACACTCACGCTGCCGTCCGCACCAATACTAATGCTCAATGAATTTTCTGGAATGGTAATCGCTGGCTGCAATACATTGCCGCTTGCGGTCACAATTTGCCCCTGTGCATCTAAGTGAAAAGAACCATCGCGGGTGTACGCTTGCGTTCCATCCGGCAGTTGAATCTGAAAAAACCCACGCCCTTGAATACCAAGGTCTAAGGGGCTTTTAGTTTCGACACTGTTACCTTGCGTAAAGAGCTTCTCTGTTGCAACGGTGCGCACGCCGGTGCCCAACATCAGCCCTGTCGGCAGCTGTGAGTCCTGTGAAGCCTGCGAGCCTACCTGGCGTACATTCTGATAAAGCAAATCTTCAAAGACGGCCCTGCCACGCTTAAAACCGGTGGTATTCACATTGGCTAGATTATTCGCGATCACCGACATCCGCGTCTGCTGTGCATCCAATCCTGTCTTCGCTATCCAAAGTGCTTGGCTTGTCATAACATCGTCCTCTTTAATCGTCTTGATTCGTTGCCGCTGACTAACTCATACGCAATAACTGTGCCGACGCCTTATCATTATCTTCCGCCGACTTCATCATTTTCACATTCATCTCAAATTGACGTGATAAGGCAATCATCCCCACCATCGCATCAATCGCATTCACATTACTGCTTTCCAACATGCCAGATGACAATGTCACCGCGGCATCCGCGACGCTAATAGAACCATCATTAAGCCGCATCACACCGTCATGGCCCTTCTGCATCGTGGCCGGATCTGGGTTCACCATCTTAACCCGGTCAATGACCACCAGCGTCGATGCTGCCTGCCCAACCGGGCGCGCAGAGACCGTGCCGTCTGGCGCAATCTCAATCTTTTCCGACGGTGGGATAATAATAGGCAAGCCACTATTGCCTAATACCGGTTGGCCACGATCGGTCTCAAGCTGGCCACTAGCGGTGATACGAAAATTGCCAGCACGGGTAAAGCCTTCGCCACCCTCTTTCGTCTGTATCGCAAACCAGCCATCACCGTTAATGGCGACATCCAGTTCGCGCCCGGTCGTCAACATCGCGCCCTGCGAAAGATTGGTGCCATTCTCTTTCGCAACACTATAAACACGGCTATTGTGCCCCGCACCTTCTAAAGGCACGCTTTGGAAGGCCGCCAGATCTGCACGAAAACCAGTGGTGCTCACGTTGGCTAAGTTATTCGCATTCACGGCCTGCGCCTTCATCGTGTGGCTGGCGCTAGACATGGCAAGATAGAGCATGCGATCCATTGGTGGCCTCCTAAGTGATCAAACCCAAACTAACGGATATTGATAATTGCCTGAGTGATGGTGTCTGCGGTTGAGATCACCTGCGCGTTCGCCTGAAAATTACGCTGTGCGGTGATCATGCCAACCAACTGCTCGGTGAGATCGACATTCGAACCCTCTAGCGCACCTGACTGCACCAAACCTAAGCCCGATGAACCCGGCTGTGAAACAACCGCCTGGCCAGACTCAAACGACTCGGCCCAGGTAGTATCGCCTAACTGACGCAAGCCCTGAGGATTGGTAAAGTTAGCCAACCGTACCTGACCCAAGATTTGCGTTTGGCCGTTGGTAAAACGAGATAGCACAATGCCGGTATCACTGATATCAATACCACTCAACTGCCCGGTAGAAAAACCATCCTGCGTCAGCGATGAAATACTAAAAGAGCTACCAAACTGGGTCACACCTGAGATATCAACGCTCATGGTAATCGATGCCGCACCGCCACCTGGATTAAATGAAATCGCGGGGAGATTAGGATTGGGGGACTGCAGCTGTCCAGACGTATCAAACTGAACGGTCTGGCCCGGCTGGCCGACAGCCGCATCCACTCGATTGCCTTCTCTAAAGGTAAACACCTCCCATTGGTTGGCCTGGGTCGACTTGCGGTAGTACTGCGTCAAGAGATGTGGCGTGCCCTGAGAGTCAAAGATCGTCATGGAGGTAGAATGGCTATAGGTCGTCGCATCATTTTCGCTAAAGGGAACCTGTGCGGTACCGTTGTTTACCGTAGAAGCCGTACTAACCGATGTATCACCGTCCGCGGCCGCCGCCAGCAATGTGATAGCGGATATATTAGCAGCAACAATAATCGGGTCTTGTGCCCCGGTGCCCGTTTGAGGTACCCAGCCAAAGTCTACTGAACTGGGCGAGACACTGGTACCGCTCGTATCGATCGGTGTAGAACCAGGAAAGATATTACCTGAAACATTGTCCCGCAAAGTCGCCGTCCAGGTGTTAGCCGCCGTATGGGTGTATTCAATTTGCACTGAACGATTAACACCATAGTTATCTTGCATATTAAATGCAGTACCTACAATAGTCGAACCTGCGGCCGGTGCTATTGGTGCATCCTCATCGAGAATCGTCGTACTAGGGACATTTAAACTAGATGTCGGCGTTGCACCTGGAACCGGTAACGATGAATTCAGGTTCAATGCAATCTCTGCGGACGAGGTCGCTTGCGGTTCAATGTTATCAAAATTTAACTGCAGGTCACCAGTAGTGTTGGTTAAGTTACCATTTCGATCTGCAATATCACCCTGTAAAATCTGCCCCTGGCTATTGGCAATAAAACCATTACGATCCACACCAAAGGCACCTGCGCGGGTATAGACGGGTACGCCGTTATCATTTAACACAAACATCCCCTGCCCGCTCACCGCTAGATCAAGGTTATTATCGGTGAAACCAATATTGCCCTGCGAAAATTGCTGCGTAACCGATGAAAGCTTGACACCACTACCGATGGCATTCGATGACGAGCCCAGGTTCGATGAGGCAAAGATATCCGCAAACTCTGCACGAGCCTTTTTAAAACCCGTGGTACTAGCATTGGCCACATTGTTACCGATAACACGAAGCTCTGATGATGCTGCGTTTAGTCCACTTAATGCAATACGAAATGGCATGTTACTTCTCCTCTACTTAAACTCAATTAAAGTACTTGTCTGATGCCAGACATTGGCACCGAGCGATCACTAGCAAGATCCAGCGTGATGCCACCACTGCCCAATGTGACACTCTCCACCCGCTCAGCCAGTAACGTACCCAGCTCGATACTTTCACTACTGGTGGTGGCGATCGCCTCAATGGTATAGTCGCCTTTAGGCATTAATTCACCCGCTTCATTACGTCCATCCCATGAAAAATCAACCACGCCAGCGTCTCTAGTCCCCATATTCAGGGTTTTTACCACCTGCCCAGTATCATCTATCACACTAATGAGTAATTGATTGGTAGCATCCGGTACTCCCACCTTGCCAACCACAGGGTCTTCACCATTAAACACCGCCTCACCCGATGGAATCATCACCGTACGCCCCACCATGGTGGATGCCTGTAGGGCCTGGTTAGATTGCAATGCCGTCGCCACCTGGCTAAATGAATTTTGTAAATCCTGAATCCCCGCAACCGTACTAAACTGTGCAATCTGAGCAAAAAACTCACCACTTTCCATTGGTTTGGTCGGGTCCTGATTATTCATTTGTGCCGTCATCAGCGTTAAAAAACCCTCCTGACCAATCTTGTCGCCACCGGATGCCTGCGGGCGCCGAGAGATATTCAGATTATCCAGTACGCTCTGCTCTATTACTGACATGTTAAATCTCCAAAATCACGCGAAAGGGGTTATTGGCCAAGTCTTAAAGTGCTCATCAACATCTCTTTTGAGGTGTTCATCACTTGCACATTATTTTGGTATGAACGCGAAGCGGAGATCATGTTGGCCATCTCCTCCATCGCATTCACATTAGAACGATAGATATAACCCTCTTTATCCGCCATCGGGTTACCCGGTGAATACTGCTTCATCACCGGCGCTTCACTTTTAACCACCCCCGTCACGGTCACCCCCTCAACTTCACCGGTAATATTATTCAACACGGTTTCAAAGATGGGCTGACGGGCACGATAGGCCCCCGCTTCGCTGCTGCTAACGCTTTCTGCATTGGCAAGATTACTCGCGGTAGTATTTAACCTGATGGACTGCGCATTCATCGCAGAACTAGAAATATTAAAGACACTCATAAGTGACATGATTATTCTCCTTTAAGCGCGGTCATCAGACCTTTGATACGTCCATTGAGAAAACTAAATGACGCCTGATATTCCACTGTATTCTTGGCAAATGCGGCTTGCTCAATTTGAGCATTAACCGTGTTGCCATCCAGCGAAGGTTGAAGTGGGATGCGATACAATAACGGTGCGGTGGGTGTCGTATCACTGGATGCCGATAGATGACCAGCCTGAGTACGTGTCAGCGTAGAGGCTCCATTAGTTTGCTGCACCTGCTTCATCGCCGCCTGAAAATCAATGTCTTTAGCCTTGTAGTTCGGGGTATCAACATTGGCAATATTGGCCGCCAGCTGAGCAGTACGTTGAGCACGTAATTTTAGTGCGTCTGCATGTATCCCAAATGCATTATCCAGATTAAATGCCACTATCTGACTCCTGTTCATTGACCTTGCTCTGATACAAAGCAATGGTCGTGCCAAAATTAAATATAACTAATAATTCAATTAGTTATATTTAATTTTAGTTAAATAGAAAAGTCTGAACAGGCAAGATATTGTAATCAGCGGCAAGCTTTGTTGCCACCGGAGGGGAAGGTTGGGGCTTACTTTTTCAGCTGATACACCACACCATTTTTAAACCGCACAACATTAAAGCTATCAGAATAATTGGCAATAGACTCTGAACCTCCAAGCACCAGGTAGCCCTGTGGATTTAATGCCACCGCGATTCGGGCAAGAATATCTATCTTGGTTTCCGAGGAAAAATAGATTAATACATTACGACAAAAAATGATGTCAAATTTACCTAATGCCGAAAAACTACCGAGCAGATTAAAATCACGAAAGGTAATGCGTCGTTTAATCTCATCGTTAATCCCCCACAAAGCCTCCTTTTCATCAAAATAATGAGCAACGCGAGCCTGTGACATCCCTCTATCTAATGAGCTTTGAGGAAAGATGCCTTCTTTGGCACTCCTCAGTACCGACTGTGATATATCAGTCGCCACGATATTCACAGAGATCCGTGAGTGATGCTTATTTTTCAAAAATTCATCGGCAATAATACTAATTGAGTAAGGCTCTTGCCCAGATGATGCCGCGGCAGACCAAATACGTAAATTTTTATGTTTAGTCGCGGCATGAGGTAAAATCTGTTCATAAAGAAAATCATATGGGTAACCATCCCGAAACCAGGAAGTCTCGTTAGTCGTCATGGCATCGACAACCGCGGTGTGGATTTTTGAACCCGGGTGCAGCTTTAGATCCTGCACCAATGCGGCAAGTGATACGATACCATGCTCTTGCATTAACCTAGCGAGACGACTGCTCACTAGGTACTGCTTATTCTCACCTAGAATAATGCCACAAGCCGTCGCTAAAAAGTGGCAAAAGGCATCATATTCCTGCGGATCAATCACATTTTTTGAGCCAAAATCAGCTGGCATTTAGGTATCATCCCTGATAATAAATATGTTCAATACAACCTCAATCAACATTCCAACCTTACTATGCAATATAAAATGAAGCTGATTATTGACCCCGCCATTCATGCGGCTGCGCCGTGCTCCTCAGAAAATCGTTTTATCTGACCCAGCACCGCCGCCCCTAAAATATCAGGGTCATATTTCGAAATGAATTCGTTAGCCCCCACTTTCTCTACCATTGTGGTATTAAATACACCACTCAATGAGGTATGAAGGATAATATAGATTTCTGCCAGACGTGGATCCTTTCTAATTTCAGTCGTTAATGTATAGCCATCCATTTCAGGCATCTCTACATCCGAAATCACCATCATAAGATTGTTCTGGATTTTATCCGGGTCATCGTCAGCCCATTGTTGAAGCAGATCAAGACCTTCTCGTCCATTCTTTGCAATAACAGATGCAACACCCAGCTGCTCAAGCGTACGCTGAACCTGCTTACGGGCAACCGCTGAATCATCGACAACAAGCATAAATTTTTCAGAAAGATCAAAACCTTTGCCTTCGTCTATCTGCTTCTGTGAAACCTCCATGCTTGTCCCAGTCACATCGGCCAGTACTTTCTCAACATCAATGATCTCAATAAACTCCTCATCGACGGTAGTAATTGCCGTCAGATAACATGCAGACCCTATCCCTTGCGGTGGCGGTTTAATCTCTTCCCAGTTCATGTTCACAATACGATCCATTGCACTCACTAAAAAACCCTGAGTCACCCGGTTATATTCAGCAACCACCAAAAAGCAATCCTTTTCATCACCGAGCGGCCGCTTACCAATTGCCATTGCCAGATCGATCACTGACAGTGTCTTGCCTCTAATGTTCACAATCCCTCTCACCACCGGATTTGAGTTAGGCAGCTTTGTTAACGGCGGACACTGAATCACCTCTTGAACTTTGAAAACATTGATCCCATAACGCTGCTTTCCGCCCAGATGAAACATCAAAATTTCTAGCCGGTTATACCCAGCCAGCTGGGTGCGTTGGTTGACATCATCTAGCAGGCTACTCATGGTTTTCTCCATTAAACTATCGTTATCATTCAAGGATATCGTCTCTGCACCTCTTAACCTTAATATTGATATCAAGCCCGCCTGCCATGGCATGCTAATTGCTTTGTAAGTGTGTAATTCACTCTCAATGGTAATAATCGAAATGAGCAAAAAGACCCGCTACATATTGAGTTCAATGTTATGCGTTAGCCTCACCCTATTGCATTCAGCACCATCATTTTCTTCTGGTTATCAATCACATGACTCGATTAAAGAGAGCGCGGTGACATTCCTGATGAGCAAAATGTCACCCCATAATCGAGGCCAGATGGACATCAAAGTCATCACTAGCCGCCTAGACCCACGCCTAAGGCTGCGACAATGTGAAACTGCGTTAGAACCATTCTTGCCGACAGGGGCAAATCTTAGCGGCAATACCAGTGTGGGTATCCGCTGCCAAGACAACAAACCGTGGTCACTCTATGTTTCAGCAAAAATCATCAAATATGCAGACATATATGTTGCCACACGTTTTTTGTCACGCGGAAAAAAACTGAAACAAGATGATTATGCACTTGAAAGACACGACATCAGTAATCAGTCTATCGGCTACATAACAGACATTAACGAAATTGAAGGGAAAATTTTACGCCGGCCATTGCGCCATAACAGTATCATTCCCCCCAACGCCCTAACAGAAGCAATGCTGGTTAAAAGAGGTGACCGTGTCACCATATTAGCGCAAAACACAGGCGTGAAAGTTCACATGAAGGGAAAGGCGCTAAAAAGTGGTGTAAAAGGCGAGGTCATACGCGTCCGAAACCTCAGCTCAAAACGCATAATTGAAGGAACTGTGTTGTCAGAGGGCGTCGTTGGCGTACGGCTATAAATAGGTCAATCGTTTATCAAAGCCACCATTAAGCGCGCCCGCTGACGGGCCGATATTAGTCATAAGAGGTTTAAAGTTATGCCCATCGAAGTTATCAATTTACCAACAGCACAGCGCTCCAGCGCCACCACAGACAGTCATGAGGGCACGGTAACAAATCGAGCGCAGGCAGATAACAGCCCTTCCAATCGATCTGAGAATAAAACGGAAAATGCGTCTTATACCGACACCGTGACACTCACTGAAACTGCCACACAATTGCAAGCAATCGCCACTGAAATTGAAGATATACCTATCGTAAACATGGCGCGCGTCGAAGCAATACAATATCGCCTTGAAAGTGGCGAGTTCGAGATTGATAGTCATAAGCTGGCAGACAATATATTGCGCATTGAAACACAACTTAATTGAAACAATAATGAAAAGGAGTCACTGCGATGAAGCGCAATAATCAATCCATCAAAGCAGATCTAATCAATGAAGAGCTGAAAGGTGCTAGCGAACTTCTTTCTTTACTCAAAAAAGAGCATGAGGCGCTTTCTAATCCGCAAACCAGTGCCGTAGAAATTTCCAGCCTAGCCACGCAGAAGGAGCAGCAAATAAAATCCTTAGAGCAAGCAAGCCAGAATAGAATGGCGAAAATACCCCCTTCCGATTCCGAGTTACTCACACCATCACTTAAACCCCAATGGCAGCAGCTACAAGTATTAGCACTCGATTGCCAGCAACAAAATCAGATTAATGGCATCATTATCCATTCGACAAAAAAATTCATTGAACAGGCTACCGCCATCCTTCTTGGAAAAGAGCCCACTACAGAGCTCCAGTACGGCCGTACAGGTGAAAAAATCAACCAAAATCAAGCACGCACGATTGTGAAAGCCTAAGTATCACAGGACACAGGCCGAAAGCTAAAGAGATATCGTTTCATTCGATAGTATTGCACACCCATAATCAAGCGTAGCAGGCAAGCATATGGAAAACGCCCGTAAAGAAGATGAGCCACCGGAGATCATCACTGATCCCGATAGAATCACAACAATATTACAAAATATGCATGGGGGTCGTTGTATTCTTTCTGTTACATTCCCGCGGCCTGGCTACGGTAACGATAGAGGTGATAGCCTGATTGTTGAGGTCAATAAAAATAAAAAATTCATCCTCATCAATAAATTAATATCGGAGCAGGCACATCAACGGTTTCTAAAAGAAAAAAGAATGAAAATAAGGTCTTTCTTCAGCGGCATTCAGATCAGATTTGACGCCCACCTAGAAATACTCATCAACGAAGATGGCGACCTCTACTATCAGATAGAGCAACCCAATCAACTCATCTATTATCAAAAAAGAACAGCACACCGCGCCACCACTTCAAATGAAACCCCTGTGCCGGTAACCATTCAGCTTGAGGATGGAAGTTACCTTGATGGAATGATTGAGGATATATCGATTGGCGGGGTTTCCATTACCTTTACTAATGATTTACCACACTCACTACAGGTCGGTTACCTCATCTCAGCATGTCATTTTACCATTCCAGATAATGAGGGCATCATCTGCCAACTGAATATTCGCTTCATAAAGCATAAGCACGAAACCACATCTCCAAAGATTGGCGCATCCTTTGAGAGCTTACCACAGCCAGTTCACCGCCAAATCACCCAATTTGTAATGGCACTGGATCGAGAAAGAAGACGAACTTCAATTAAGTAACCCTCAAATAGAGGACCTTATGTTAACCGCAGATAAATAAGCCTTAAAGCTAGGCTTAATTCTGTCGACATACATCTAGTCAAGGCTGCATTTTTATGCAGTTTTAAACCACGAATATAACGGATTTGACATTCGTTAAAGTTTTAGATTTGACTGACGATATCTGGATTGCAGTAGCAACAGGATGTTGTCGAAGAACCACCAGGGACGATAAATCAATGGCCAAAAATTCGAAAAAAAATAAGTCAACCGCACAAGATATTACGATTGACTGCGGAGACCTGCTAGACATTTCCATGGTCAATGAGATCAATCAAAAGCTCAAAGAATCCCTCAGTGCCGGGCGTGACATATCCATTAACATATCAAATATAGAACGCATTGATACAGCAGGCGCACAGATGTTGTGTGCATTTTATCAAGATGCGAAGTCAAAAAAAATCAAATGCGAATGGACTCCCCCATCAGGTATATTTTCAAAATCCATAGAACAATTAGGCCTTAGTGAGCACCTTGAAATTCCAGCTACTAGCTAGTCAAGTATTAAGACCCTATATTTAAGCATAAAAATGCGTGAAGGAGATTAAATTATGGCAAGTATTCTAGCAGTAGACGATTCGGCATCAATGCGTCAAATGGTGTCTTTTGCGCTAAAGAATGCAGGGCATGATGTTGTAGAGGCGGTTGATGGCGTTGATGGCCTAAAAGCAGCTCAGGAAAATAAGGTAAACCTGGTCCTCACAGATGTCAATATGCCTAATATGGATGGTATCCAGCTAATTAGAGAGCTGCGTAATCTACCCGATTACAAATTCACACCTATATTAATGCTCACCACTGAATCTGCGCCTCATAAAAAGCAGGAAGGAAAAGACGCGGGTGCAACTGGGTGGATTGTTAAGCCATTTGATCCCGATCAATTGCTAGCAACAATCAATAAAGTGCTGGGGTGATCTGAAATGACAATAGATATCACACAATTTCACGGCACCTTCTTCGAAGAAAGCTTCGAAGGACTCGACATAATGGAATCAGGGTTATTAAACCTGGACATTGGCGCAGCGGATGATGAAACCGTTAATTCAATTTTTCGCGCTGCCCATTCTATTAAAGGCGGCAGTGCAACCTTCGGCTTTACCGACGTCGCAGATTTCACCCACGGAATGGAAACGCTGCTTGATGAAATGAGGGATGGCAGTCGTGATGTCACACAAGTCTCTGTCGATACACTCCTCCAGTCAGTAGACTGTTTACGTCAAATGCTAGCCGCATCAAGGGACAAAACACCTATCGATACAGAGCGTGCTGCCGAGCTAAAATCTGAGCTAGAAGAAATTTTAGCGTCCGGTAACAACAGCGCAGCAACTCATACCATTGAAAAAAACAAAACGACGGCCACACCAGGCTCCAGTGATGATCGTGAAGGATGGAAGATAAAGTTTAAGCCTTATCATGACATGCTTAAAACAGGTAATGATCCGGTTAGAATGTTTAGAGAGCTAGCAGAATTGGGGGCACTGTCAGTTGAAGTGGATATTTCTCAACTGCCCATACTTGATGACCTTGATCCAGAAGAATCATATTTATCATGGGAGTTGACGCTCAAGGAAAATATTGAAATTGAAAAAGTTAAAGAAATATTTGAATGGGTTGAGGATGAATGTGACTTTGAGATTATTGAGATCAAAAGTGATGCCCCACAGTCAAATGAGGTATCAAAAGAGGCTGTCGCTGAAAACAATACAAAATCCGTATCCCCCACACCTAAGGCAGCAGCGAAATCAACGGCAAATAAATATCCAGTCAATACTGATAGCGCATCAATTCGGGTCAGTATTGATAAGGTAGATGCGCTGATTAATATGGTTGGTGAACTGGTCATTACACAGTCAATGATTGGACAGCTCGACTGCGATTTTGACGACTTTGATATCACTCGCATGGAAAAACTCCGCGATGGATTAACGTTATTAGAACGAAACACCCGCGAGCTTCAAGAGAGTGTCATGCGCATCCGCATGCTTCCCATTAGCTTTGCATTTAACCGATTCCCCAGAATGGTACACGATCTTTGCCAACAATTAGATAAGAAAATTGAGCTAAAGACCACCGGCGAACAGACCGAACTCGATAAAACTGTGATGGAGAAAATTGGCGACCCGCTCGTGCATCTCGTCAGAAACTCCATTGATCACGGCATTGAAATGCCAGCAGAGCGCCTGGCCGCAGGAAAACCAGAATCTGGCACTATTGAGTTGAATGCATTTCACAAGGGTGGAAACATCATTATAGAGATTAAGGATGATGGTGCTGGGTTTAATAAGGAAAAAATAAAGGCCAAAGCAATTGAAAAAGAACTTATCGGTAGTGATGAAAATCTTACAGATGATAAGATTTATGACCTTATATTCCAACCAGGATTCTCCACTGCTGAGCAGTTGAGTGACATATCTGGGCGCGGTGTAGGCATGGATGTCGTGAAAAGAAACATTAGAGAGCTTGGTGGAAATATTGATGTTAAATCAGAAGCAGGTAATGGCACCACATTTACAATAAGATTGCCATTGACACTTGCCATTCTTGATGGACAACTTGTTTGTGTCGGCGACGAAATTTATATCACCCCACTGGTTTCAATCGTTGAATCACTACAGATTAAAAAAGAATTTGTGAATAACATTGCAGGCCAAACTGAGCTTTATAAAGTCCGTGATGAATACATCCCTATCGTACGAATGCACGATATTTTCGGGATTAAGATCAAAAGAAAAAGCCTTGAAGGTGGCTTACTAGTTGTTGTTGAAGGTGATGGTAAAAAAGTAGGGTTACTTGTCGATGAACTGCTTGGACAACAACAAGTCGTGATTAAGAGCTTAGAAACGAATTACAAACGTGTCGATGGTGTTTCAGGGGCCACCATTCTTGGCGATGGAACAGTTGCACTAATTCTAGATGTCGATGGGTTAATTGATCTATCACGAAATCCACCAACACCCAAGCGCAGCCCGGAAAGTGGCGTAAGGGAAGTTGCGTAAGGAGATGAAACTATGAGTACAGCACAACATGTCGATACAAACACCGCCGTTGATGTCATGACAGATACAGATCAATACCTAACATTCATTCTTGCAGGCGAAGAATATGGAGTAGATATATTACGGGTACAAGAGATAAAGGGCTGGGATAGTGTCACCCCTATTCCAAATACACCCGACTATATTAAAGGGGTGATTAATCTTCGCGGTACCATTGTGCCCATCATTGATTTGAGACACCGTTTTTCACTCGATGAAATTCCTTATGGTGCAACGACGGTGGTGATCGTACTGAAAGTCGAAAGTGAAAATGGTAATAGAACAATGGGCATCGTTGTTGATGCAGTGTCCGATGTATATAACGTTTCAGAAGACGAGATGAAGCCGCCACCAGATTTCGGAACAATCAGTATCGACTACGTTAAAGGCCTGGCAACGCTAGAAGAAAAAATGGTGATCGTACTTGAGATCGACAAATTATTGAATAGTGGCATCATGGATAATGCCGATGAACTTCTTCAATAAGTGACTTTATAACTAGGGTTTGACAAATGAAAAGTTCTAAAATCAGTACGACTCATCAAAAAAATCAAAAACAGCGTAATGATAAAGGAAATCATCATGTCGATAATAAAACTAGAAATGATGATTCTCGATCTAACAATGAAAATACTAAAATACTAGAACAGATATTTTCAGATATGACATGGTACGGCTAGATTAGCTAAGGAGATGGTAAAATGCCGATTAAAATAGCAGTAACATTAACGTCTAACAGGGGCGTGAAAAAATGACGTCGTTACTTGAAAAACCCAAAGAAGAAATGAAGTTAGATATTTCATTAATTGAAGTTAGCTTTGAGAAATTAGCTCCTAAGGCTAATCAGATATCAAAGCTATTCTACAAAGAGCTATTTTTAAGGCACCCCGCTGTAAAACCTTTATTTAAAAATACCCGCATAAAAGAGCAGGAAAAAAAACTTATATCAGCACTCTCAACCGTTGTCAGCAGCCTGAGAAAACCTGATGAACTCAAAACCATATTGTCATCCTTGGGTGAAAAACATATTCAATATGGTGCTAAACCAGAACATTATGAAGCGGTAGTTACTACATTACTTGATGTAATGAAACAAGTTGCCGAAGATGAATGGTCAGGGAAAATCGAAAGCATGTGGCAGATGGCATTAAATAACGTCGCAACTACAATGATAGGCAACTACAGGAAAATGGAGAATTCAATCATGGCATCATCAACAAAATCAGTAAAATCTGGAATTAAAGAAGTCAAGGACGATCATGCGCTGCGAATGAAAGCTGCCGTTGATAATGCCATGACACCTTTTATGATGATCGATTTAGACTTAGTCATCACCTACGCAAATGATGCAACTATCGCATTACTCAAAAAAAATAAAGAGGCCCTGACCTCGCTTTTTCCTGGATTTACTGTCGATGGCATTGTAGGGACATGTATTGATATCTTTCATAAAGATCCTTCGCATCAACGAAAAATCCTAGCCAATCCAGCCAATATGCCCTATTCAACTGATATTCAGGTTGGCCCCTTGAAGTTTAATATCAATGCCAGCGCCATTCTCGATCATGATGGGAACCACCTAGGAAATTCACTTGAATGGGCCGATGTAACCGAAGTGAGGAAAAAAGAAGATGATGTAATGCGCCTGCAATCAACCGTTGATAACGCCATGACATCCATTATGATGATCGATAGAGACCTGGTAGTCACCTATGCGAATGACTCCACCATTGCCTTATTGAGATCACATGAAAACGCACTAAAATCCGTATATCCAGGCTTTGAGGTCAATAATATCATTGGTACCTGTATCGATATATTTCATAAAAATCCAGCACATCAAAGACAATTGTTAAATAATCCTAACAATTTCCCCTATTCTACTGACATCGCAGTAGGGCCATTAAAATTCAGAATTAATGTCAGCGCGATGCTTGATAGCAGTGGGGAATATATCGGAAATTCACTCGAATGGTCTGATGTAACAGAGCAGCGTATCAAAGAACTCGAAGTGGCAAGATTGCAATCAGCCGTTGATGGTGCACAAACAAATTTGATGCTATGTGATACCGACCTCACTATTACATACGTCAACCCTTCAGTCATTCAGATGCTAGTGAAGCGAGAAACGCAACTTCGTGCCGCATTCCCGGGGTTTGATCCTCATAACCTGGTTGGGCAATGTATTGACCAATTCCATAAAAACCCATCACACCAGCGTGCCCTGCTCGGCAATAAAAACAACTTGCCTGCAAAGGCTGAGTTACGTGTAGCAGATCTTGAATTCGAGGTTAATGCCACCGCAATCATCGATGGCGAAGGAAACTTAATGGGCAACATGGTGGAATGGCGAGATATCACCGAACAGAAAGATGCTGAACGCCAAATGCAAGCGCTGATTGACGCTGCATCTGCTGGTGATCTGTCCAAAAGAATTGACTCATCCTCATATGAGGGTTTCATGAAAACCCTTTCAGATGGCATTAATCAGATGCTAGATGCAGTCGTAGACCCAGTACAAGAAGGGACAAGAGTGATGAAAGCCCTTGCGGAAGGCGATCTTTCTCAAAATATGAACGGAGAATTTGAAGGTGAATTCGCCATATTACAAGAGGCGATTGATACTTCAGTTAATAATCTTCGCAATATGGTAGGTGATATAAGAGAATCTGCATCCGCCATCACATCTGGTGCTGGTGAGATCGCCCAAGGTAATCAGGATCTAAGCCAGCGCACAGAAGAACAAGCCTCTTCACTCGAAGAAACGGCATCCAGCATGGAGCAATTAACAGGGACAGTGAAACAAAATGCTGATAATGCAAACCAGGCCAATCAGTTGGCCAGTGGTGCGCGAGAACAAGCAGAAAAAGGCGGGAAAGTTGTTGGCAAAGCAGTATCGGCAATGTCCGAAATCAACAACAGCAGTAAGAAAATAGCAGACATCATTAGTGTCATTGATGAAATAGCATTCCAGACAAATTTATTAGCACTGAATGCAGCCGTCGAGGCAGCTCGTGCAGGCGAACAAGGAAGAGGATTTGCAGTTGTCGCAGGTGAAGTAAGAAATCTGGCACAACGAAGTGCAGCTGCTGCAAAAGAGATCAAGGCCTTAATCAATGACAGTGTTGAGAAGGTTGATGAAGGCAGCAAACTGGTTGATGAATCGGGAAAAACACTAGAAGAAATTGTAACTGCTGTGAAAAAAGTAAGTGATATTATCGCCGAAATCGCAGCCGCAAGTCAGGAACAATCAGCCGGCATTGACCAGGTCAATAAAGCCATTATCCAGATGGATGAGGTAACACAACAGAACGCCGCACTGGTTGAAGAAGCCGCCGCCGCCAGTGAATCGATGGATGAGCAATCTAAAGGGCTCTCACAACTGATGGAGTTTTTTGGCGCTGATGATAGTGATGAAGCACCGCCAGCAAGACCAAGAGCTAAGGCTCGAAACAGAGCACCCGAAGCGCGTACTGCTGCACCAAAAAAAAAATCAGCGCCACGCGCTAAACAGAAAAATACAACCGTCGACAGCGATGAATGGGAAGAATTTTAAACCATATCAAGACAACTGATGAGTTCATAATAACATGGAAAAAATTCGTGATTTTGACTTTACTGATAAGGACTTCAAAAAGGTTAGAACCCTTGTCAAGAGTCACACTGGGATCTCGCTATCTAATGCCAAAAAGGACATGGTTTACAGTCGCCTATCCAGGCGACTGAGAGCCCTTAAAATCGACCATTTTTCAGATTATTGCTCGCTTGTTGAGGGCGGAGATGGTGATGAACTTATTAAGTTTACGAATGCGATCACCACTAACCTGACTGCATTTTTCAGAGAAGACCACCACTTTCAGCACCTGGCAAAAACGCTCATTCCAGCGTTAACTAAATCCAACAGTGATAAACGCATTAGGATTTGGTCGGCAGGATGTTCGACAGGCGAAGAGCCTTATTCACTTGCCATTGCAATGAAAGAGGCAATCCCTTCGGTCGACTCATGGGATGTCAAGATACTGGCAACAGACTTGGACTCTGATGTATTAAATACCGCTAAAAATGGTGTTTATAAGAGCGACCGCATTGATAGTTTGAGTAGTGGACGTAAAAAGAAATGGTTCCTTAAGGGCAAAGGTGATAACGCAGGAACCGTGCGTGTCAGACCTGAGCTACAGGATTTAATCACCTTTAAACAGCTTAACTTACTACGTGAATGGCCAACAAAAGGGCCATTTGATTTTATATTCTGTAGAAATGTCGTGATTTATTTTGACAAAGAGACACAGAAAGCTCTATTTAACAGATATGCAAACGTTTTAAAAAATGATGCACATTTATTTATAGGGCACTCTGAGTCACTCTTTAAAGTATCTGATCGATTTAGTCTACTTGGGCAAACTATCTATAAGAAAATAAAATAAGAGAAGTCTAATGCCTTTACAAAGTGGAAATAACGTCCAGATTTCAGAATGCCTACCAGGGTTTTCTCACATAAATCGTTACTGGGACAAGCAAAATGAACTGATCTCTGCAAAGATCCTACCAGGACAATTTTACGTCACCAAAGAAAATGAAGCCATTGTAACGGTGTTAGGATCTTGCATATCGGCATGCATACGAGACCCCCAAGCGGGTATAGGTGGGATGAACCATTTCATGCTTCCAGCTGATAATAGCGGGAATGGCGCCAAACTCAGTGAATCAGCACGGTATGGTAACTTCGCAATGGAGATGTTAATCAATGAAATTTTAAAAAATGGAGGGAAGAAGAAAAACCTTGAAGTAAAGATATTTGGTGGCGGAAAGATCTTAAGGAATGTGACGGATGTAGGAGAACGGAATATTGAGTTTGCAATTACTTATATAAAAACTGAAGGGCTAAACTTACTTTCAAGTGACGTCGGTTCCGCTCACCCAAGAAAAGTATATTATTTCCCTGATTCTGGTCGCGTGAGGATCAAGAAACTAAGAAAACTCCATAATGAAACTGTGATTGAGCGTGAAGCAGACTACATGAAAGACCTCATCAATAAGCCCGTTAAAAGCGATATTGAACTTTTCTGAGGGGCTAACATGATCAAAAAAATAAAAGTACTCATCGTTGACGACTCATCTCTGATTCGTAAGCTTCTTAGTGAGATACTAGAAACTGATAAAGATATTGAGGTTGTTGGCACTGCACAGGACCCATTTGTCGCAAGAGAAAAGATAAAAAAACTCAAGCCAGATGTGATCACACTTGATGTTGAAATGCCCCGCATGGATGGAATCACATTCCTTAAGAATCTAATGAGATTGCACCCAATACCCGTCATCATGATCTCATCACTCACCGAAAAAGGTGCGGATATCACACTAGAAGCACTTGCATCTGGCGCGGTTGATTTTGTCTCTAAACCAAAACTAGACCTTGCCCATTCATTGCCTGATTATACTTATGAAATAACTAGCAAAGTAAAAGCTGCATCAACTGCTAATGTCCATGCCATGACAGAATCGTCCAATTCAATTGGCGAAGTAGCCGCTAAAAATTCAGCCGATGTCATCTTAGAGAAAAACAATCGCGCCACTAAACGACACTTCAAAACTACCGATACGATTATTGCGCTGGGTGCTTCAACAGGTGGCACTGAAGCAATTAAGGAAGTCTTAATGAAAATGCCAGCAGATGCGCCAGGCATGGTCATTTCACAGCATATACCCGAAGCATTTAGTACGCCATTCGCTAAAAGAATGAATGGCTGCTCTGCCATGACCGTATATGAAGCTCACGATGGTCAACAAATACTTCCTGGGCATGCATATATTGCACCGGGAAGCCATCACTTGCTGATTGAGCGAGATGGTGCACGCTTTGTCTGCCGCCTAAACGATGGCCTGCCTGTAAACAGACATCGCCCCTCTGTAGACGTCATGTTCCGCTCAGTCGCTCAGAATGTCGGCCATAATGCCATCGGAGTGATACTCACGGGTATGGGGGATGATGGCGCTGCAGGTATGAAAGAGTTGAATGAAGTGGGTGCTGCCACCATCGCTCAGGATGAAAAAACAAGTGTTGTGTGGGGTATGCCTGGCGAGGCCGTAAAATTAGGTGGCGTGGATAGCATACTACCGCTTAATTCTATATCAGCAAAGATAATCACACTTGTAAATAAAATCAAATAAGTAATTATATAAAGTTCCATTTCATGAGACCGATAAATGTTTACAGCAATTGTTATTGATAGGTACATTGACAAAAAATGAGCGCATACCTTAAAAGTTATTTTGTACCGCTGACCGCAAGCATTATTCTCATGGCGCTGGTGATAAATGGTGGAGACGGACAAGCTGAGACCCCCGCTCTGGTTATTACGCTGTCCTTATGGGTTTACGCCTCGCTAAGATCACAATCATCAGCAAGCACAAATATCACAGCTCAAGAGAAAAAATCTCAATCTGAAATATCAAGTCACGAAAACTTAATCGACTTCGTCACCATCATAAACGATGCACTGAACACTGAAGTTGAAAGTTCATGTAAAGAGCTAAAACAGGCGCGTGGGGTCATTGGCGATGCTGTCTCTAATCTGGGGAGTAGCTTTAGCGGGCTAAACAACGACATACAGAACCAAAAAGGGATGGTTGCGTCACTGATTGACAATGTATCAGGGGCATCTCTAAAAGGAACGGGGGATAATGATAAGGCTATTGGCATCAAAGAATTTGCTAACGAAACATCTGAAATTCTTACATACTTCATTGACCTTCTAGTTAATGTGAGTAAACAGAGTATAGAGACAGTACATAAGATAGATGACATGGTCTATCAAATGGACGAAATATTTAAGCTCTTAGAAGACATTAAGACAATCGCAGACCAAACTAGCCTACTTGCACTTAATGCTGCCATCGAAGCTGCGCATGCAGGTGAGGCCGGCCGTGGTTTTGCAGTGGTGGCAGATGAAGTTAGAAAACTGTCTCAACATTCAAATAAGTTCAATGATGAAATTAGAGACCATGTTGAAAAGACAAGGGTATCAATCACTGATGCTAGAAGAATTGTGGGTGATGTCGCATCCAAAGATATGAATATGGCCATTTCCGCAAAAAGTAGAGTCGATATGATGCTTGAAGAGGTCGGAAACATGAACAGCCGAGTCTCTGAAAACCTTTGTGAGGTCTCATTAATCTCAGATAACATTAACAATAATGTGAACCAGGCGGTACGAGGACTTCAGTTTGAGGATATTGTTAGCCAACAAATAGATTCATCTCAAAAATACCTAGAAAAATTAAAAGTCTTTTCAAATGACATCCTCGGTAGCATTTCTGAACTAGATACTATCGGCAGTGATGTCACATATGAAGCATCCATCAATGCATTAAAATCTAAGTTAAAGGATTCAAGATCAAAGTTGAATCATGAAAGAGATAAACCCGCGCACCAGGAATCAATTGTTGAAGGAGAAGTAGAACTCTTCTAACAATGTCCGACGAAATAGATGCGCTTAAAAACAACAGGTAAAATAACATGGCTCTAACAACTCAATTATCTAGAGATGGAACATCTCTCACCATCTCAATCAATGGTCGTTTTGATTTTAATCTATACAAAGATTTCAGAGATGCATATGAAAGTACTCTGAGCAAAGGTAACATAAAATTCATTATCAATCTCTCACAGACTGAATATATGGACAGCTCTGCTCTCGGCATGCTTCTAGTTCTAAAAGAACGTACAGGAGGAGGAGAAACTGCGATTACCCTCAAAAACTGTAACAAAGAGATAAAGAACATTCTGTCGATATCAAATTTTGACAAGCTTTTTACCATCGAATAAATCCATATTAGCACTACAACCGCAGTGGGTGAAAACTAAATCATGGACGATGTAAGCATTAGTACTACTGGCATGCCAGATCCCCCCCCTCTTTCAGTCCTTATTGTCGATGATGATAAGACAAATAGACTAATTCTCTCTACACTAATTAAAAAACTAGGCTACAACGTCATTTCTGCTGTAAATGGAGAAGAGGCAGTGAGGATGTATGGCAATAACCGCCCTGATATTATATTAATGGATGTCATGATGCCCGTCATGAATGGCTATGATGCAGCAGTAGAAATAAAGCGTATTTGCGGCGAGGTCTTTGTTCCTATTATTTTTCTAACCGCAATCACAGATGAAAATGCGTTAGCGAAATGCATCGAATATGGTGGTGATGACTTCATTACAAAGCCGTATAACAGCACCATTATAAATGCAAAAATTAATGCAATGGTGCGCGTGCGCGGGCTGTATAACCGAATCGCAGATAGTAAGTCTGAGTTACAAGAACATCATAGTCGACTACAGCTAGAACATGAAATTGCTGAAACCATTTTCACCAACATCACGAATCCAAAAAACCTTGAGATAGCTAATATTCAATATCTGCTCAAGCCGATGTCCATTACCAGTGGCGACATTTTACTCTGTTCACGAACCCCATCTGGTGGCATGCATGTCATGCTAGGTGACTTTACAGGGCATGGGCTTTCAGCCGCTATAGGTGCTATACCGGTCTCTGACACCTTTTATAGCCTGTCCTCTAAGGGCTACTCTATCGGCGACATCGCGTTCAATATCAATAAGCGCCTAAAAGAGACATTACCGTCAGGTTTTTTTTGCGCCACATGCCTAATTGAAGCTGATGAGGCATTTAGGACGGTCGCGGTTTGGAATGGGGGGAACCCTGACATCATTATTACCACAAATGATGCCCCTCCAATTAAAATCCCATCAAGTCACCTGCCCTTAGGTGTTCTTAATAGTGATGAGTTTGACAGAAGTGTAGAGTTTATTGAGCTGGGTGCCAATGATAAAATTTACATGGTATCTGATGGTGTCGTCGAGGCACAAAATAGCCAGGGAAATATGTATACCCAAGAAAGACTAGACGCCGTGTTACTTGAATCCCAAAATAATCGTAACCCATTTTCCGCAATAGAAGACTCTATCAATCAATTTTGTAGAAATACCGAACAGTTTGATGACATTACACTTATTGAAATCGCAGCAAAACCACTTGATACCATAGATAATACACACACTGAAAAAAATGACCAGGTGCTAGTATCTGTGAACTGGGCTTTATCGATGAAACTTGGTGCCGGTGCATTACAGCAAACCAACCCATGCCCGCTGATTACTCAATCTATAATGGAAATTCAGGGATTATCAGAGCACAGAGAAAGGATATACACGATACTATCAGAATTATATTCAAATTCACTAGAGCACGGAATTTTGAGACTAGATTCGTCTATCAAAGAAAATCCACAGGGATTTACTGAGTACTATAATGCTAGAGAATTGGCGCTATCAAACCTTAAAAACTCATCCATTGAAATTTCAATTGAACATCACCCACTGCCGTCTAATCATGGCGGGAATATTATCATCATTATTGAAGATACAGGCACTGGTTTTGACATATCAAGTAGTAATAGTTCACTAGAAGACAATAAAAATTCTCATGGCCGAGGCATTAACCTTGTGAAATCGCTCTGCACATCCCTTTTATACACAAAAAAAGGAACTCGAGTTGAAGCACATTATCAGTGGTAGCCAGGGAATGGGTATAAGAAAAATATTTTGACCTACCTATCAAGAAAATCATCACCTTCAACGGATCCTGAAGATGAAAAAAAATCACATTAAAACCATGGCGGTATTGATAACTATTCTAGTTATCTCATCGCTATTAATTTCGCGCTCAGAAGGCATTATTCAAGAATTACGGTTTCACCTAACATTACTAATTTCCCTGTTAATAATAACCGCCTCAGCCTATATAACACTACAAAACACAACGCCCAAGCGTAATCCAGACACGGCTGACATTACGGAAGACAAATATTTAAAAAAGTTAGATGACATAATAGAAGACAATGAAAAGCTAAAGGCATTAATTAAAAATGCAGTTGATGGCATCATTACAATCGATAGCCAGGGTAGCATTACCTTTTTCAGCCGTTCGTCTGAAATAATATTTGGATATTCTGAAAATGAGGTTATTGGAAAAAACATCAATATCATCATGTGTGATGACCATAAATCAAATCATGATACCTATTTGAAATATTACAAAGAAACAAAGCGCTCTGGAATGGTTAATAATGGCCCCAGAGAATTCAAGGGTAGAAGAAAAGATGGTTCTAGTGTTGATATAGAAATATCGATTAATAATATCGAAGGTAGCTACAATAATGAGCACGTTGGCATCATACGAGACATATCTGAAAGAACTCATGCTGAACAGATGTTAGCAGCATCAACCACTCGATTTACTAATTGCATAGAACAGTTCCCATTCAGTATACAAATATTTAATACTGAAGGCATTTTAACAAACGTCAATGGAGCGTGGAAATCACTATGGGGAATTGACGACAGCGTAGTAGGGAATTATAACATTCTGAAAGATGAAAATCTTAAACGAAAAGGCCTGATGAAGCATATTGAAATGGCGTTTAATGGCAAGTCATCGACCATTCCCGTCACCCTCTTCGACCTAATAAACTCTATTGGCACTAATCGGTGGGTCCAAAGCCAGATTTTCCCTGTCTATAATAACGATGGGGATATTGATGAGGTTGTATTAATCAGTGAAGATACAACAAAAAGAATGAGGGCAGAAGATGAGCGAATGAAATTAAACCGGCATATTAGGATGCTCCTAGAATCGACCGATCAGGGTGTGTTTGGGATAAATCTTGGTGGCGTATGTACCTTTATAAATGAATCTGCTGTCGAATTATTAGGGTACTCGAACCCAGATGAACTCCTTGGCGAAAGACTATTAAGAATGATCATCAGCAGTAACGATGATGATATAGCAAAAAACCCTATATTTAGAACATACACAGAGGGTGAATCAGCCCACATAGATGATGCTGTATTCATTAAAAAGGGCTATTCTGAAGTTCCGGTTGAATACTCTACACGCCCGATTCTAGATGACAGGCTAATCACAGGGTCTGTTGTTGTCTTTAACGATATAACAAAAAGAAAGGCTTCTGAACATAAACTAAAAGAAAATGAAGAAAAATATAGGCAGATTTTTAGTGCCGTATCAGATGCCATTATCATTTTTGATTCAGCAACACAGTTAATAATCGAGGTTAACAACGCAGCATTAATATTATATGGACATTCACACGACACCATTTCAGGGATAAGTTACCACCGTCTGTCCAACGATAGATTAACATCAGATGATATCGCTCTGATAATAGATAATAATATAAAATCACAACGCCCTGAAATGACACATGTTGATATTTCTGGGAAATCGTTCGATGTTGAGATTTCATATGGTTCATTTTCGATTAATGATACCACTGTAATATGCGCTGCTATAAGGGATATCACTGAAAGAAAAAGCTACGAACTTGAATTAAAAAAAGCCAGAGACTCTGCAATCAGTGCTTTCAAAGCTAAATCTCAATTTTTAGCGAATATGAGCCATGAGATACGAACCCCAATGAATGGAATACTTGGTTCACTAGGACTTTTATCGGATAGCCCTCTTACCGCTGAACAAATAGGATATTTAAACACCTCTCAAGAATGCGGGAATAACCTGATGGGAGTCCTTGATGATCTGCTATGCTTTACCAAATCTGAGTCTGGTAAGCTTATTTTTGAGTCCATTCCATTTAATATACGCGACCTTATTGAGAATATAATTTCTCATCAAATTCCCGCCGCAAATAAAAGAGGCACAGAAATCCATAAAGATATCTCTAAAAATCTTCCCGACATCCTTATTGGCGATCCAACTAGGATTCAACAATTACTCACGAATCTTTTGAGTAATGCCATTAAATTCACAGAAAATGGTAGCATTACCTTATATATAAGCGCTTTCCTCACAGATAGTAATAGTGATCATATTCATATCGAAGTTAAAGACAACGGTATAGGGATCAGGCAAGCGTTACATGCATCAATATTTGAAACATTTACACAGGGTGATGCATCTACCACCAGGAACTACGGTGGAACCGGCCTCGGGCTTTCTATCTGCAAGCAATTAGTTTCAAGAATGAATGGGAATATAGGCGTTATTTCAAACGAACAGGATGGCAGTATTTTTTGGATTGATTTATGCTTAATCCATTATGATTCACCAGAACTTCCCACCAGAAAGGAGAAGAAACTATCGAATACTTTAAATGTTACCAACATCAGGATACTGCTAGTAGAAGATAACCTTGTCAATCAAAAAGTTGCCTTTGCAATCCTGAAAAAATTAAACTGCACGGTGACCATCGCAAATGATGGTGAAGAAGCGCTTCAAAAATCGCGCAATGAAAAATTCGACCTTATATTAATGGATTGCCAGATGCCTAAAATGGACGGTTATGAAGCAACTAATCATATTCGTAAGCAGATAGGTCCAAACCAAGAAACAATTATCATTGCCCTTACAGCAAATGCACTTCATGGTGATGATACAAAATGCATTGCGGTGGGAATGGATGACTACATGTCTAAGCCCATCAATAAATCGACACTAATTTCAAAGATCAGTACATGGATTGGCGATGAACGAGGCCCGCTAACTGGCTCAAATATAGAATGTCCCAATAATAATAAAACTAACAATACACAGGTTACCCATGATGAACATATTAAATGAGCCTTCTCTTGATAATGCAGCGTTAGCAGCACTTAAAGAAGCAACTGAAGAGATGTTCCCTGAGATTATCGCAGTCTATCTTGAAGACACGCCCAAAAGACTGGCGCTACTTCAAATGGCCTTTGATAAAAATGACATTAAGGCAATTCAAGAAGAAGCACATTGCCTAAAAGGAAGCAGCAGCAATATTGGCGTCTTAAAATTATCAAAAATATTCGGGGAAATTGAGCGTTTATCAAAAAATGGAACCATTACCAATCAAAATGAATACATACAGCATGCCTTTAGTGAGTTCGGCCATATTCAGAAATCCCTCATCGATTTCACATGAAATAGCACTAATAGTGTTGCGACATATTAATAAGCATTAGATTGGATTATTCTCATGGATAAAAACCATCAAAAATTTACTAAAGATCTAAGCAGTGGTAATCAAGGTGAAAAAAATAAGCCTATCATTTCATCACCTCATTCAGATGCTAAAAAACCGGCATTCATCAAGAATAATATTTATTTATTTATATCAGATAAAGAGCTAGAAAATGAATTATCCCAGTTTGTAGAGGATCATGGTTATAATGTCATAGTCCTAACAGAAAAAGTGGAGTTTAATCCTGCTCATCTAATGGAAACTCACTCAATTTTATTGATTTCACCGAAATTCGCAAGCCATAAAACAGCATCAAAATCATCTTCATTAGGAATCCCTATCATCACAGTATCAAGTAAAGATACCATTGCATCTCGCATCGACTCTGTTCGAAATGATGGTAGCTATTATATAACACAGCCTATTGATAAGGGCTTATTACGTAGCACTATCGATAAAGCGATGATTCCTAGATCACCTTATACTTATAAAATATTAATTATAGATGACGATGAAATGCTAGCATCATTTCATGAAATGGTAGTCCGTCGAGCAGGCATGAAAGCAAAAATCATCCATTCACCACTAGAATCATTTATCGCTATCGATGAATTCAAACCCGACTTAATCCTAATGGACCTCTATATGCCGATATGTTCAGGTTCTGAACTTTCTCGAATCATAAGGCAAAAAGAGGAATATTCAGGTATACCCATTATATTCTTATCGACGGAATCAAGCCTCAATGAGCAGATGGCTGCCATGGAGTTTGGCGGCGATGATTTTTTATCTAAACCAGTTAGCCCCGAACGATTAGTGGCCACCATATCCAACCGCGCCAGACGAACAATTGAAGCCAACCTCATTTCATCAGACCTCAAGGTGATTGCCTCTGAATTAAAGGCCAAGACCCTCGATCTAGACAGCGCACTCACAACTGCAAAATCTGCTGAAGCATTAAAAAGTCGCTTGATTGCGACAATGAGCCATGAAATTAGAACGCCAATCAATGGCATACTGGGCATCTTAGACAAACTCATACATACAGCGCTGAAGCCAGAACAAAAGGAGCTTGCTGACATCATCCTTAGTTCAACGGAGTCTTTACTCAGAATACTGAATGATACCCTCGATTTCTCCAAACTCGAAGCGGGAAAAATGAACTTAGAAAGTATTGAATTCTCCCCAGTTAAGACCATCAATCAGGTCCATAAATTATTTGAAGAAACGGCATCATCTAAAGGTATTAACTTAAAGATTGAAAATAAAACGGCCCTCCCAGCCACGATATATGGTGACCCAGTACGACTAAAGCAGGTATTAATCAATCTCGTCAATAATGCGATAAAGTTTACTGATCATGGTGAAATAACAACGAGTGTTTCAGTCAAAAGCAATGAGAACGGCATGCTGGTTTTATTATTCAAAGTCATTGATCAAGGTATCGGACTAACAATTGAACAGCAAAATAGTATTTTTGATGAGTATTCACAAGCAGATACATCAACGAATCGAACACATGGGGGCACCGGCTTAGGGCTATCCATTTGTCAAAAAATTTCAAAAATAATGGGCGGTGAGATAGGTGTCACAAGCATTCCGGAGAGTGGCAGTACATTCTGGTTCACTGCGGTGTTCTCAAAAAAACCGGCCAATTCTTCTGCCAATATAGTTTCCACCAGCACCGATACATTCCCCATTGACTACAGCGCACAGAAACCACTCGCATTAATTGCTGAAGATAATGACGTTAATCAAATGATTATTTCATCGTACTTACAGAAGCATGGCATCAACTCGGACATCGCAAATAATGGTGAAATAGCCGTCACAAAAATGACCGCTGGTCACTATGATATTATTTTTATGGACTGTCAAATGCCAGTGCTTGATGGCTATCAAGCAACTCACATAATACGGAACCAGGAAGAAAGTTCCCGTGAGAATAAAACGCCCATCATCGCCATGACCGGCAATGCATTATCTGGTGACCATGAAAAGTGCCTGGATGCAGGAATGGATGGCTACTTAAGTAAGCCAATCAACAAGCAGCAACTAGCGGCTTTACTTGAAGAATTTTTGGTAGCCCGAAAGAAACCTAATATTTAATAGGTCGATCACAGAATTACCCTCCCAATCTCGCCTTGTTCGCAATGCAGCTAGCCGCCGGTATCTGCTGCGAGTATAATGGCTACATTGAGTGATCAAAATTCGTTATAATCCCCTGGCTGAAAAAATATAAATGCCCCGATAGCTCAGCTGGATAGAGCGTCCCCCTCCTAAGGGGAAGGCCAGAGGTTCGAATCCTCTTCGGGGCACCAAGAGCTACCGCCCTTAGAAACGGGCCCTCCCTAGACAGGAAAGGGTACGCTGGTGCGGGCCATATTCTAAGTTCAGGCCAATTCATAGCCAGTCGTCAATCACCTTTTCAACCACTTCAAGACTGATCGGTTTGGTAATATAGTCATCCATTCCCGCATCCAGGCACTTTTCACGATCCCCAGGTAAGGCATGCGCTGTCATGGCAACAATGGGTATACGCTTAAGATTCGGGTCTTCTTTTTCTATACGGCGTTGCTGCCGTGTTGCAGCATAGCCATCGATTTCCGGCATTTGGCAGTCCATCAGCACGAGTCGGTAATTGTGATCTGGCTCGGACAATGCCAATAATGCCTCACTGCCATTATTGGCGATGTCCGCACGGACACCCAGTTTTTTCAACATTGAAATAAGCACCTTCTGATTCACCAAGTTGTCTTCTGCAACCAGCACTGAAGCGCTTTCTTTTTCATCCGCTTCCAGGATACCCCCTTTAGTCTCAATCTCTATTTTAGGGCCATGATACACTGTCGTGCGCCCCCTCAGCAGCCCTCTAATGCTGGATTGCAATTTATTAGGGAGTATAGGGCGAGATAAAAAAGCGATGCTATTTTCAAATGAACGATCAATAAAGGAGTTAAAATTAAAACCATTTATCTCAATAAAAAGGCACTTAATATTTTTTTTAGTCACCACCTTAATAATGCCCTCTACACATCCCTCTATATCATCATGCTGGTAACGATTTAGGTCAACGATAAGGATTGATTTATCCATTATCATATCGTCAAAAAAACCATCCATAATCTCATCTACGGTAAGTTTTTTCACGGGGAGCTGCCAATCATCAAGCTGTATCAGCAAAGATTTGTTGATGGTCTTATGATCGGATAAAACAAATACCTGCTGTAACTCAAAAGATGGTAGTTCGATATCATATCCATCTGGGGTCACATTCACGGTAAAAGAAAAACAACTCCCTTTCCCAATCTCAGATGAAACTGAAATCCCTCCGCCCATTAATTCAACAAAACGTTTAGAGATTGAAAGGCCTAAACCAGTGCCTCCATAGTTTCGCCTTTCTGAGTTATCGGCCTGTGTAAACTCATCAAAAATCATCTCACTATCACTCTCTTCAATACCGATACCCGTATCAGCCACATCAAAATTCAAAACAATGTGATTTGATGCTGTTGAAGCAAGTGTTACTGATACTAAAATACCACCACGTTCAGTAAATTTCACTGCATTACTCAGTAAATTTGAGAGAACTTGCCTTATACGGCCCCCATCACCATTAACATATCGTGGTATTTTACTTGAGATAGCACAGGCAATTTCAATGCTAGGATCATGCAGTGTCTTTGATGTAATACTAACCGCCGCCTCGACTAATCGATAAAGATCAAAATCACTACAATCAAGTGTCATACGGCCAGCTTCAATCTTAGATAGATCAAGCACGTCATTTAATAGTGCTAAAAGTATTTCACCGGAAGAATACGCGGATTCAATATAATCATGCTGTTCGCTATTAAGTTCAGTATCACGCACAAGACTCAACATACCTAACACACCATTAATGGGTGTTCTAATCTCATGGCTCATCATCGCTAAAAATTCGGCTTTACTGCGCGCAGCGACCAGCGCTTCATCTCTCGCCTTAACGAGTTCTTTATTCACCTTTGTCAAGTTATCAGTATGGGAATCAACCACTGATTCAAGCTCGGAATATGACATATACATATTTTTTTCAATCACCTTTCTTTCAGTGACATCACGAAAAATAGCGATAAAAACACGTTTTTTATCGCTAAACATCTCACTAGTGGCTAGTTCCATGTGGAATAGATCACCATTTTTTTTAATCCCAATCACATCTCTTGGCCCGCTACCCAGGATTTTTCGGTTATGCGACTGAATGTATTTATTTAAAAAACGATCATGCCCCTCTTTATCTTGATTACTCATCAGTGTTGAAACATTTTCACCCCTAATTTCACTCACCTTCCAACCAAAAATATCTTCAGCTGCAGGATTAAATGTCAAAATGTTACCCTTTTCATCCGATGTAATAATTCCTTCTGCGATATTATCGATCACCGCACGGAGATTTTCCTGGATATCTCTTATTTTGTTTTGCTTTTTTACTCGATCTGAAATATCGCGAACGATGATCGTATAAACATCATGATCTAAAATTTTAACGCAACTCACGCAAAGCTCCACTTCCAAAAAAACATTGTTTTTTGATATTGCATTCGTCGCCATAAACGTGGCCGGGCAGCTGTCAGCAGAACCCTCAGAAGACGAATCACTATCCGCCCCCTTAGGTGAATAATCTGGGAATAAGAAACCCACCCCCTTACCCAGTACATCATCTTCAGAATACCCAAAGAGCCCTTTTATTGCTTGGTTAATATTGGTGATAACCGCCTCACTATCACAAATAACCACGCCATCGGTAGAAGCATTAATGATGCTATGCATTTTAAGCTCACTCTTCTCTAAATCTAAATTAGTCGCTTGATGATATTCTTTTGACTTACGTAATTCCGATTCTCTCTGCGCGAGTTCTTTGATTATTTTTTGATTATCAATATACCTTAATTTACTGGACCGAATTAAGAGTTCAAGCATCACTATAAAGGTCACCATGAAAATGATAATCAATAATATATTTTCCTTATAATCTTGCTTCATAATGGCGAATGTAGTTTTATTAGCACCGTGCCACCCTTCATCTGCTCCAACTGCCCATCGCCCCCAAATATTTCGGCTGCCAATCACATCATTAAATTCGTAAACCCTGCCTATATTACTAACCGTCGAGAGGTTAAGGTATTCAATATTACTATCAGACATATATTTAACTTCATCGAATTGTAAATAGTAACCTTTAAGTAGTGCTCCTTGTAACTGATCAATATCAATGATAAATGTTGCCATCATTGGCATTACACCCACCTTCCGGCTATCAATAAAGGAGGAGTAATAAAGATGATTAAGACGCTGACCCGATGTAGAGCTAATGATTTTAAGCGGCTCTCGGACATCAAGAGCAGCGCTATGCTGAGACAGCCAATCATAGTGTTTTTGAATATGTATATTATCGAAGGTGTACGGTTTTTCAGAAAGCATTGCTGCGCTTATAAAGTGATCTTTATATTGGGTTACAATCATATCGCTTAACAAAATCGACATTTGTAGGTGAGCGATCTCCTCACGTAGCAATCTATCACGCCCAGTGGCGGGTATAATCGTGCCTATACCAACATCACTAGTCTTGCGCTGCCTAGCAATATGGCGAAGTACGCCGGTAAGCTCTAAGTCAATCACCTCCAATTCCCGCTCAACTGATGCCATTATGTGATCAACATGGTGGCCTTCTTCTAGCTTAAAGCTAGCAGTGAGTTCAGATAATTGCTGATGATGGAGCCATGACATGATGAAAATGGCAATAAAGCCAAAAACGACCACAATCCCTTGTCCCATTCTTTTCATTTTATGATTTAACCCAACTTAAGGCATTTTTACGTTTCTTTTTCATTCTGCGACTCAAGGCGACAGCAACCGAGTGAAGTGCTCTTAATTGCCACTATTACTCAGCAATTCAAATCATTTCCCCACTCAAATATCCGCACATTTCATATCGGCATTTAATTAACCGGCATTAGAGATAACGCTATGATTTTACGATATAATTCATAAGCAGTGCATTATACTGCCATTAGTAAGATAACGAATATATCAAGTACTTCCTTTTCAATTAGCCATTAGGACCCCGACTGACAATGGACTCAAGCAAAATTAGTAACCGCTGGAATGACGATGACGCCGCAAAATTAACGGATGACCTATCACTGCGTGTCTATACCTCTCGCCTATTAGGGCAAGATAAAACACTGGTACTGCATGGTGGCGGCAATACATCCGTCAAAATTGAAGAGACTAGTATTACGGGTGAACGAGAGGAGATCCTCTACGTAAAAGGTAGCGGCTGGGACCTGGAAACAATTGAGGCTCCTGGTTTTTCGCCCGTTAGGCTGCAACACCTGATTAAACTCGCAAACCTTGAGCAACTGTCAGATATTGATATGGTCAATGAGCTTCGTACACATATGACGCGTGCCTCGGCACCAACGCCATCAGTAGAAGCGATACTGCATGCGACCATTCCACATAAGTTTGTTGACCACACCCACGCTAACGACGTGGTCTCGATCACAAACACTAAAGATGGTGAAACTCGCATCCGTGAGATATATGGCGATGACGTAGTGGTTATCCCATATGTAATGCCCGGCTTTGACCTTGCTCGCTTATGCGCCGAGCGCTTTCGCGCAGAAGCGACAGATAAAACCATCGGGATGATTTTACTCAATCACGGTGTCTTTTCATTTGGTGAAACGGCCAAGTTGTCATACGACCGTATGATAGACCTCGTTTCACGTGCCAGGGCGTATCTGCATCAACATAACGCCTGGCAGGTGGATGATAAACGGGAAACAGTAAACGCGACTAAAACAGATATCAACGCGCTATCTGAGCTACGCCGCATGGCGTCCACGGTAGCTGGAGCACCCATGCTGCTCTGCAGTCATGCCGAAAATGCGACCATTGCCTTTTCGCAGCGTGACGACCTTGCGACCATCACCCAATCGGGACCAGCAACCCCAGACCACGTCATTCGCACCAAGCGCGTGCCACAACTTGGCCGAGATATTAACCAATACAGTGCCGCTTACACGGCATACTTTAACGAACAGAGCGCGCAGGCCAGTAAAGCAAAATCGATCCTTGATACCTGTCCCCGCGTTATTATCGACCCTGAGCTAGGGCTCTGCACCCTGGGGAAAAGTGGCAGAGAGAGCGATATTATTGCCGATATTTACCGTCACACCATCGATATTATCCTGCGCGCTGAGAAGCTTGGTGGTTATCAGGCCCTACCTGCAAACGACATATTTGATGTTGAATACTGGAGTCTTGAACAAGCAAAATTACAGAAGTCTGGTTCAGTGCCCGCCTTTGCTGGTGAAGTGGTACTCATAACCGGTGCGGCGTCAGGCATTGGCAAAGCCTGTGTCGAAAAATTTATTAACAAGGGTGCCGCAGTGATTGCACTTGATATCAATGATGCCATTACCGAACTTCACACCAGTGCCAACTATATCGGCATCACATGTGATATCACCGCGGCAGAACAATTGACTGCCGCCATTGAAAAAGGTGTCAGCCGTTTTGGCGGCATCGATATGTTAGTGCTTAATGCCGGAATATTCCCGGCTAGCAAGCGAATAGAAGTACTGAGTGATGAACTGTGGTCAATGGTCATGTCAGTCAATTTGGATGCAAACCTGCGCATCATGCGGCAGTGTCATCCACTGCTAAAGCGTGCATACAAGGGCGGGCGAGTGGTGGTGATCGGCTCTAAAAACATCGCTGCACCGGGCCCTGGTGCTGCCGCCTATTCTGCATCTAAGGCAGCACTTGGCCAGTTAGCGCGCGTGGCGGCACTCGAATGGAGTGCCGATAACATTCGCATTAACAGCATCCACCCTGATGCCGTGTTTGATACCGCCATCTGGAGTGATGAAGTGCTTGAATCCCGCGCTAATCACTACTCAATGAGTATTGAGGAGTACAAAAAGAAAAACCTGTTGAAAGTTGAAATCAATTCTGATGATGTCGCTGCACTGGCAGCTGAGATGTGTGATGCGCTGTTTTCAAAAACGACCGGCGCAAACATCCCGCTTGATGGCGGTAATGAGCGTGTCATCTAAGCGACAACCACTAAGCTGTGCCAGTTTATCGCCCTGACAATACGGCATAGTTTAGTCAGGAAATCTGAAATAAGCGTTGCGGTATCGCATATAGATCCCTAGTAATTAAAACTTACCTCAGCATAAGCACTTCGCCCTGGCATAGGATAGTCATTGGCGATAGCCGCTCCCAGAGAATTACCGGCATCATAAACGGAAGGTTCTCTCACATCCTCATCAAACACATTTCGTACCGAGAATGAGAAGTCCATATTAGGCAGTAAATTACGCCGCCTTAGTGTGGTATCAACAACGGTATAGTCTGCAATATCAGGTCTATCGTCATCTGCGGCTCGTTTACGATCTGCAATCCATTTTAGCTGCGTGCCTAATGACCACTGAGGCTGGAAGCCCCAATGGGCACTCGTATAAAACTGTTGCTGAGGTGCATTGGGTACATCAGCCCCCGTCACACCATCCTCTGAATTTTGAAAGGCGTAAAACCCCCTCAATTGCAGTTGTGCGTTCACATGCCAGTTGGCCTCAAGCTCAAAACCACTACCATCTTGCTTGCCAATGTTATGAGCGGCCACGCCAGATCTATCGATCAAATCTTCGATGCGATAATCAAAAATACTCAATACCAGGTTAAATTCTCTTACAGGGCGATAATCGATCACCGCCTCATAGGTTTCAATCTGCTCTGCGTTTACATCCGGATTACCGAGAACCGATGGATTATTAATAAAATAGAGCTCACTAAATGATGGGGCACGAAAGGCTCGCCCATACAATATTTTGGTGGTGAGCTTTTGGTGTGCTCGCCAGATAACAGCTAAACGTGGGTTAGTGGTACTGCCGAAGTCAGAATAGTCATCATAACGAATTCCAGTGGTTACAGCCCATGCCTCATTCACCTCCCACTCATACTGAAGCGATAGATGATTCACCGTTCTTGCTTGCCTTAACATAAAGATATTGTCAGGATCCCCAGTGACATTCAGCATCGAGCCAAAAGGTAATGGCGGCTGATTTGAATCAAAGTTTTTGGCCTCACGCGGATCCACCTCAAGCCACTCCGAACCCACTCCGACTAATAAACGATGCCGTTGAAAACCACTATAATCAGCACGAACTGAAAACATACCTTTGTACTGTGTCGCGCCAGGATAGCCCCTCATTCCATCCACAAAGGAACCAAACGCTGGGAAAATTAAAAACTGGGAATCTAATTCCTGTACTTCGTAGCTCAAACGCGAATTGACACTCAGGCCGGGGAATACATTTTGTTTTTTATTTTGGATATCTAACAGGCTTAGCTCTGCTTTATCAAAATCTGTTGGGCTAGGAATAAATGCAGCGCCTTGTCCGGTACCTGCATCATTAAGGTTCCAATTCCAAAGTTTAAATTCCCACTCTTGATTACTCAGAAAAATCTGAGCATTAGTGTAATCATAGTGTGTCTCTAGTGGTGCGCGCCCTGTAAAGCCAATAATCTCATCGTTGTAATCAATAACCCTACCATCGTCGCCGTCACTACTGCTGCTTTCGAGGCTAACACTAAGATCCCATTCATTATCTAAACGTACAGCACCTTGTAACCAGATATCCTGCGTATTGAATGATCCACGGCGCCAGCCAAATTGGGTTCCATTAATTTCAGAGGCGCTCTTTGTGATCACATTAATCACCCCAGCGAATGCATCCGCGCCATAAAGGGCTGAGCCCGGACTGCGCATCACCTCAACCCGAGCAATATTAGCCACAGACAGACGAAATCCAGAAGGAGAAGAGCCTGTTACGGCGTAAGTAATATCATGCCCATCTACGAGCACCAACACCTGTGAATTATCAGTAGTATGAATACCCCGAATTGAAAAATGGGGGTCGAGACGCCCTAGCGGGTCAGGGTAATGATGAACACCGGGTATCATCTCTAATACCTGTCTAAATTCAGTCACGCCCATGGCTTTAATATCAGCGGCTGTAATAACATTAGCAACAGCAGGTGCGAGCGAGAGTTTTTGAGACTTACCAGTCGCTATCTCAATTTCGATATCCAGTAACTCGTCCATAGAGAGTTCAAACATATCATCCGTCGATATATCACCCCACGCAAACGATGGCAGCGCGAATACAGCTATCACTCCACAAGATACAAAAAACGTATTACATTTTTTAACCATTTACGCCGCTATCCCTCTATCTCTATTCAGACACCACCAGTTCTAATTTTCGACGGCGATACCCTTGCACAACTAATCTTCCCTAACTTCGCTTAATTGCGAGCATTTTAGAACTTCACAGCAGCCTCACCTCTAAAAACCCCATCAAACTGTAGCAATATTCCTACATATTCGTAACTTTTTCAACCATCTTCCCGCTGAAAACTGTGATTAATTGTTGAGCATCAATACCACCATTATCGAATTTTGATACAACTACAATAGTAGAGAACCTCAAAAATACGCCGCTCATATTGAATCGATCAAGTTACATTTGGCTTTTACAGCGTACGATGAGGCTTTCCCTGAAAATCAATATCATCGCACCTTAATGGTAGAAATGTCTCTGCAGGGCGATCACGCATATCGACATAACAAGCGCTCACCCCACTCGCTACTAACGTCGCGCATATACGGTAGACCTCCTCAGGGGTAAAGTGCTGATCAGATAAAAAAGCGGACATATAACCATTAATATTCATCCCTTCGTTAAACCGTGCCAACAACTCTCTATCGATGTCATAAGCTAACTTCAAATGCTCTCCATCTGAGAAATCAAGATTTTTAGCCACTAGCTCCATCGCCAGCACCCGCTCATCACCCTTAGCAATGGGTCTTGCATAGCCCATGATATAGGGTTTACCACCATGTTTTTCACACTCATTCACCACAATCGCTTCAACAGACAAGCCACCCTTCAGCGATGCCATCGCCGCTTGAATAAAGGCAACCCCTTCCTTTAGTGGCTTAATGCCATACGAACGTGAATCGGTCGCCAGTACACCCGCAACCGTTGATGCCACCGCCGAAGCACGCATAGTGCCACCCAGCGCGCCAATATGGTTACACCAGATACGAGAATCCGGCCAGCTTAGACAGATGTGCACCGCTTCAAACCAGTCTGCGACATGCCTTTCCGGTAGTCGTCCTGTCGCATTTAACATCACTACCTGCATATAGGAGACCTTTCCTACCAGTTCATCCATCATGTCATAGCCATGACAATAGATACCATCGCCAACAAACCAACCACCCTTTTTGCTGACAATTTTATTGCGCTGCTGATCCCACAGCGAGGTATCAGGCTTAGTCATAGTCGATGACATACGCGCTATCACTCACAAAAGGCATCGCGGTAATCGGTTTATTAGCCTGTTCCATGCCATGCGCAAGTAATCCTGGCGCGGAGAGCAACTGAAATAACCCCGCACCATAACGCGGATGAAATCCAAGGTCGGCAAACACCGCCGCCGCCACCCCAACTGTTAACCACCCCATCCCCTCTTTATTCAAGGCTGATGAAAATCTTTCACCCCATTCAAGCATCGAACCGCTACCCGGCAACTTGGCAAGCACCGAAGCTAACTGAGACGGCATAAGTTCTATCCCACTAAAGTGGCTGCCAAACCCGGGGGCGATATACCAATCCCCTTCTTGCGGGCGTTGCTCAGCCAGCTCAGTCAACATCGTCTCAGCCGTCTCAATAGGATCTTCTTTGTAGTGTTTTCTCATGAAACGTATCGCGTCTTCCACTGCACCAGCACCCAGGTGCTCACCACCCATTATTATCAGGCCAATCGGTAACACATTTTGCGGATCACTCTTACCCACCCCGGCATTCATCGCCGCTCGGGTGGCAGGATGACGCGGCCCTGGATTAATCAGGCCGACCATCAACTGCTCTAACAGTTGACATTCATCTGATGAAGGAAGATTACCCCGGAAAAGCAGATAGAACATCTCAACATAGCTCTTCTGCTGCATTAGCTCAAGCAGGTCATAACCATGACAACGATGACTCGCCGCTATATACGGATTGCCTTTGGAAGGTACCTCCTCCCAAATCCGCGTGGTAATCTTATCAGCAAACACGTCATTACGTGACGTGGCTTTCTGATGCTGTCGTTTTTCCATCGCGCCCTCCCCTATGTCCCTATCAATCAAGCGATCCTTATCGATCAAGCGTCTTCATCCTCGCCCCCATGGGAGGCACCTCATCACCGTCAATATGAATACCTAATAAGCTTGGCCCATCATTATGATAAAGCTGTTCGTAGTCAAACTCCAATAACTCAATGGTATTTTTAATCACAGAGCCTTGCACGGCAACTGAAAGCCAATCGGCTCGCCTCCCCCCAATGCCTGACCATGTTTCACCATCCCTAAACAGCCATCATTCAGCACAACAAAGATAACGGGTAATTGCTCAGCAACCGCTACCGTAATTTCCTGTCCACTCATCAAATAGCTACCATCACCCGTAATACAGGCAATTGGCACCTTTTTTCTGACGGCCAATAGAGGCGCCGATGGAAGCGCCAATCGCCCAGGCCATCGCACCAAAGCCCATTCCAATCTGATAAGCCTCTGAATCCCGCAAGTGCAGTAAATGAGTCGCCCATGCCCATGCATTTCTGGCATCAATGTAATAGTGCGTATTATCAGGCAAGCGCTTAGGTAACGCTCTCATTAATAACTGTGGTTTAATCAACGGGCCTTTTATATCATTATCGGTACCATCCTTCGCATTTGCAACTTGACTCAGCGCCATCAGTTTTTGTCGTTTATTCGCGCACCTATAATCACCTAGCGAAGGCGATAAAGTATCAAGTAACTTCATTCCCCCTATTGTATGCTTCTTACGGCGATGACTGAATGCATTGATCAGCGTTGTGAACAATATTTTAATATGACCAAAAACATGTAAGCGAGCCATTGGTGAGCGGGAAAAATTCTCTGTTGCCCAGTCTACATGAATTAGCTTGTCATTTAATATCGCCGTATTGCACCAGCCACCCGTCTCTAGCTCGCCTAACGTGGTGCCAATCGCCAAGACCGTTAACCGCCTCATCAACTAAAGGGCAGCTCTATTCATTCATGAACGCAGCGCTTAAAGCCCCAATCCGCTACATCAGCGTTGCCCATTTTGGCAATAGTCCCGCTACGGTGTGCCCCTTGGGTATTACCTGCTATTGACGCCTTGAGGTAACGCATTGGGCATTCAATCTGCCACGCTCATGAATGAATAGAGATGCCCTTTAATCAAACCGATAAAATCGCCTTACTCCAATGCCCTCAAGGCATTCCAAGCTCGTATACCGGTGCGCAACCCCACTAAAATATTTTATATATTCACAATCTCTATTTTATATAAACAATCGGTCTATTTCAGAAAGATAGTTTTAATCTATAAAACTTAACAATATAGATTGTCTGCTTGCAAGCTGACCTGTAACATGCATGATTAAAGAAAATTACCGTAGGAACGATAGCCCTACAATTATAAACAGCTGCTAAGTTGATGATACTTACGTTCCTGTTCTCTATTTAGATTGCTAGCAAAACATTAAAAAATTAATGCGCCCCTTGAAGCTCATAGATCACGCCGGAAGCCATAGTACCTCGCCACCAAGCCACACTCAAAATGTGAGATGGCCATCCCTCAAGCTGACCTTACTCATAACCACTCTATTATTCAGTAGCCCGGCTTTCACTACCAACTTTGATACCCGAGAGTACACGCTAAAAGCGGTATTTCTTGAGCGTTTTACTCGCTTTATTGATTGGCCCAATGATAAAACAGCCGGTGAAAAAACCACCCCCTTCGTCATTGGCATCATCGGAAAGCCCGATTTTTCCGCACTACTCAGAGAGATCTATCAAGACCAGAAGATCCAGGGGAGGCGAGTCATTGTTAAAGACCTCAACCATTTAGAGACGCTACAAAATACTCATTTGCTATTTATTGCAAACATCTCAGATAGCAAGCTTAAGAAGGTGCTTGGAAAAGTACAAAATACTTCCATCCTCACCATTTCAGATGCAGAAGGCTTTGCAGAAAGAGGTGTCATGATTAATTTTTTTATGTCCAGAAAGAAAAAAATTCGCTTTGAAATAAATCAGCAGGCCATCAAACAGTCCAATTTATACATTAGCTATAAGCTACTATCCTTCGCCAAAATAGTAGGGGCGAATAGCAAATGAAAATGCTACAAAACCTCTCAATTAAGAAAAAATTAATTGCAATTATCCTCATCGCAACCAGCACGGTAATGACGATTGGTTTTAGTGTTATCATCTACAATGATATCAATGAATTCAAGCTTGATGTCAGCAACAATAGTATCATTAACGCCCGCCTGGTCGGTGATGAAAGCGTCAGTCCCCTGGCCTTCTCGGACCCTGAGGGGGCGCAAGAAATATTACAGCGATTCAATTCAATTCCATCAGTGACTAATGCCATCATCTATGACCATAACGATGCACTTTTTGCAAGCTATGACAAAGATGATGCAAATATATTTTTTCAACCGCCTCTGATAAAAACAGCACTAGTGGAATACGAGGGAAAGTGGTTACACATACATCAACCGATTATTTATAAGGATGAACTTTACGGCTATATCTATCTTCGCGTATCAACTCAGGCACTTGATAAAAAAATAAAGACCTATCTTCTTACAATTCTATACATCATGCTTGGCTTAATTGCGATCTCCTATTACCTTGCCAGCCGCCTACAAACCATCATCTCTGGACCCATTATCAAACTGACAGAAGCGACACATAAAATCGCTCAGGATGACAACTACACCTTCCGCGTCGAGAAACAAAGCAATGACGAAATCGGAACCCTGTATGACGATTTTAACAAAATGATAGATACCATCTCGCAACGTAAGCAAGAGCGGGATAAAGCACTAAAAGAACTCTTTGAAGAAAAAGAACGCGCCCAGGTTACACTTGAGTCAATCGGTGATGCGGTGATCACGACCGATATCCACGGAAAAATCGACTATGTGAATACCGTTGCTGAAAACCTCACCGGCTGGAGCCATGAAGAGGCATCAGGCCATCCTGTCGAACAGGTATTCAGAATTATCAATGAAATAACTCGCGAAAAATCAGTAAACCCAGTAGAGCGATGCATTAACGAAGGGCGCATTGTTGAACTCGCTAATCATACCGTCCTTATCTGCAAGGATGGCAGCGAAATAGCCATTGAGGATTCAGCTGCCCCCATCAGAAACCAGGCTGGCGAGCTGATCGGGGTTGTGATGGTTTTCCACGACGTGACCGAGTCACGGAAACTTTCGCAACAATTAATCTATCAAGCACGCCACGATGCATTAACCGGCCTCATTAACCGACGTGAATTCGAAGAGCGGCTCGAACACTCAATCGAACAGGCACGCATCAATCAATATGAGCATGCACTGCTCTACATGGACCTGGATCAATTCAAGGTCGTCAATGACACCTGCGGCCATGCGGCTGGCGATGAACTGCTGCGCCAAATCACCTCACTGCTGCAGTCACAAATGCGCAAACACGACACGCTCGCAAGACTAGGCGGTGATGAATTTGCGGTATTACTTGAATACTGTGCGCCAGATGAAGCGCGCAATGTAGCTCAAGGACTGTGCGAAGCGGTCGAAGCCTATCGTTTCACCTGGGAAGGTAACAGCTTCGCCGTTGGCGTGAGCATTGGGCTTGTGCCCATCAACAAGAGCAGTGGCAGCCTCGGCGTGGTAATGAGTATCGCTGACAGCGCGTGCTACGCCGCAAAGGAAGCCGGGCGAAATCGTATCCATAGCTACGTTGAAGATGACACCACCGTTGCACAGCGCCATGGTGAAATGCGCTGGGTATCCCGGATAACACAAGGGCTTGAGGACAATAACTTCACCCTTTATCGCCAGGACATCACCCCCATTGGCAAAAACCAGGCAACAGGCGAGCACTATGAAGTACTAATTCGCATGAAAGATGAAGAAGGTGCACTTGCCATGCCCAATTCATTTCTACCGGCTGCTGAACGTTATAATTTAATGCCTAAACTTGACCGCTGGGTGATCAACACCGTCTTTGAATGGTTAAGTGACACTAACGATGCACTCTCCGACCTTGATATGTGCGCCATCAATCTATCGGGGCATTCAGTTGGCGATGAGAAATTTTTACAGTACACCATCGACCTATTTGAAAAATATAACATCTCACCCAGTAAGATCTGCTTTGAAATCACCGAGACTGCCACCATCGTAAACCTAACCAGTGCCACTCGATTCATCAGAGCCCTAAAGAAAAAAGGATGCCGCTTTGCGCTTGATGACTTCGGTTCCGGGATGTCATCGTTTTTATACCTTAAAAACCTGCCCGTCGACTTCCTTAAAATTGATGGCGGCTTTGTGAAAGATATTACTCACGACCCCATGGACCTCGCCCTGGTACGATCGATCAACGATATTGGTCACGTTGTTGGCATGCAAACCATTGCTGAATTCGTTGAGAGCGAAGAAGTACTCAAAAAGCTCAAAATATTAGGTGTGGACTATGCGCAAGGCTACCTCTTCGGACAACCTAAGGTGCTTATATAATTAGCCAGCAACAGCTTTTATAGTAGATACTATCACAGCCTAATATTCATCATCCAGCGAAGACTTGACTTTAGCCTCGATCAATTTATAATTCGAAATATGTCGAACTATAAAATTAACAGCGCATTGTTATGCGAGGCGTTCAAAGCACTCAGCAATCCACACAGGCTTGCGCTCTTTAATCGCCTGTTGAATTGCTGCGCACCAGGAACCAAATGCAGCCCTGCTGTGGCAGTGCGCTATTGCGTCGGTGAACTTGGCGAAGGGCTCGATATTGCACCCTCAACACTCTCACACCACCTCAAGGAACTAAACCGGGCAGGATTAGTTGAAATGGAACGAAAAGGAAAAAATGTCGAATGCTGGGTTGAGCCAGCCAAGCTAGCAAAATTAACGACATTTTTTAAACCCGTCCAAAACGATTAGCCCGGATATTTCATGAATTTGCGCAAATATCGCGCAGGATATTGGTTTCACAAGGAAATTTCTGAAGAAGTCCCGTATCGGTGATTACGGGCGACTGAAAAAATATTGCTTGTGGAATCAAGAGACAAGCGAGATTGTGCATGATTTATGAAATACCCGGGTTAGGCTGTTTGACTAACAAACAGCCACTATTATTCATACCAAAGGAAATTATCATGGCAAAATCGAACTGTTGCAGCCCTAAAACTGACACCACACAAGCCACACAAGATGCACATCGCCAAAGTGTACGTGATGCATATGGGCAGGTGGCACGTGCCGAAAAGAACAATGAATCGATTGGCATTGAGAGCAGTTGCTGCGGTGTCTCTGATGACAGTGCAATCAACACCCTTATTTCGACTCGCATTGGTTATAGCGAAGAAGACCTGGCCAAGGTGCCAAGCGGTGCAGATATGGGGCTGGGCTGCGGCAATCCGCGTGCGATTGCATCACTGAAATTGGGTGAAATCGTGGTGGATCTGGGTGCGGGTGGGGGTTTCGACTGCTTTCTTGCGGCCCATGAAGTCGGTGAAACGGGCCGAGTCATCGGCATCGATATGACACCCGATATGCTCAGCAAGGCGCGGAAAAATGCGGAAAAAGGGCACTTCAAAAACGTCGAATTTCGCCTGGGTGAGATCGAGCATTTGCCCGTTCCGGATGCGACTATTGATGTCATTATTTCCAACTGTGTCATCAACCTATCTCCCAATAAAGCCCAGGTGTTCAAGGATGCATTTCGCATCCTTAAGCCCGGCGGCCGTTTAGCCATTTCAGATGTAGTCGCAACGGTTGAACTACCGGAAGCGATGCGTAACGACCCGGCACTGATTGCTGGCTGCATGGGCAACGCATCATTGATCAACGACCTTGAAGAGATGATTAAAGCAGCGGGGTTCTGCAATGTTCGAATCGAACCGAAAGATGAATCTAAAGCATTCATTCGCGATTGGGCACCAGACCATAACGTGACCGATTATGTTGTGTCCGCCAGCATCGAAGGGGTTAAACCGGGTGGTAGCTGCTGCTAACTTAAACAACCACCGAACGGCTTAACCAGGGGCGATTTTCGCCCCTTTTTTATGGCTACACGAAAAGAGTCACCAGCAAGGCGGCTACACTTGCGTTAACAGACGATGAAATCAGAGCCATATTAAGCGCTAGACTTTAGCACTGAACAGAGAATTAATGTTGGTGCCCACCGGCGCCATGTGCGTGCCCATGGGTAACTTCTTCCACACTCGCATCACGAATATCAACGACTTCCAAATCGAAGGTGAGTATTTTGCCTGCAAAAGGGTGATTACTGTCAACCGTCGCCATAAACTTACCCATTTTGATCACGCTGACCTGACGTGAGCCCTGCTCAGTTTCAACCGTCGCAACCATACCAGGCTTCCATTTCTTGGCTCCCTGTAAATGCTTAACCGGTACGCGCTGCACTGCCCCTTCGACACGCTCACCATAAGCATCTTCAGACGCTAATACAGCACTAAACTTATCACCAACCGCCTTGCCAACCAGTGCATTCTCAAGCCCTGACATTATATTGTTATAACCATGTAGGTAGGCCACCGGCTCACCATCTGTCGACTCAAGCACCTTCTGCTGCTCATCTTTCAACACATAGAGAAACTGGACTACCTTTTTGTCTTCAACCTTCATTGCCTAACCTCAGATAAAAATGCGCTATTTTACACCGTCAATGCATCAATCGCATAACGCTAAGAGATATTTTAGCTTCACAATAGGGAAAACCAGCGTAAACATCAGCGGGTCAATGGGATCAAGCGTAATAATCTACTATTTTAGAAGAGAGCAACATTTCGCCTTCGTCACTCTCTATCGCATCCTCACCATCAAGCTCATCACCAGAGGCATATTCGTCACCCATAGCATCATTCGCTTGCTCAAATGCCTTTTGCTGCTGTGCAAATGACTGGTCAGAGACCTCGACATCGGCCAAATTCACGCCATTATCACCCAGCATTTCTCGTAGACGAGGCATCGCGGCATCCAATGCCTCGCGCACCACACTATTTTGAGCACTAAAGTGAATGGTTGTTTGATCATTTTGAACACTAATCTTAACTTCGATAGGGCCAAGGTTAGCGGGGTTCATTTTTAGTTCAGCAGATTGAACCTGGCTATTTACCATCCACTTAATCCGGCTGCCCACCTCTTCACCCCAACCAGCCTGCTGAGAAAAAGGGGTATTAATCGATGCCTGCATCAGTGGCTTTGCTTCACCGCTTCCCTTCGCATCCCCTGCTAACGTAGTCAAATTACCCAGCGCAGAACTAAAGGAGTCACCCACTTTGCTTTCACCACCAGAATACTGCTGCTTGAGCAACATAGAATCTCGCAACATGTTTGAAAGCTGAGCACCCGCACCGACCACCGCACTATTCTCTAATGTCGGTACCAAACGTGAACCAGCAAGATCACCATCAGTGGTTTCAAGCGGAGCGGCCGCCAGCTGTCTCATCATTAAATCTTGCTGCAACTTTGCCTGCCCCTGACCCATTTGAGCCACCATTTGCGCGGCCAGCTCTTGAGGCCTAATCATATTTTCAGCGACCACTGTAGGCGTCACAAAAACCTGCTTGCTAACATCAAATCCATGCAATAACGCGCCCTCATCCATCAGCAGTTGCTGCGCAGCCGCGTCACTCTGGCCCGCAAGGTTCGGCGTCAACCTGATGCTGTGCGGCAATAATTGCCGCTCAAGCGGCAACGTTTGTGACTCAAACGCATTCATGCCATGGGCTTGAAATTGAGCTTGCTCAGACTGAGCGGCGGAAGCCAATAGATTAGAAAAAAGCGGCGAGGATGCCTGATTACCACCTGAGGCGCTATTAATAGCACTATTCAAGCCATTTTCAGCCTGTGAAGCACTATCTACGGCGCTTAACCCTGATGCTAAATTGCTCACTAGGCCCGGCATAACAGTATTCTCGCGACTCCTGTATTCAAAAAATTTCAATTACATAGGATATAGAGCAAAGTACATGCCAGCATAGGAGCGAGGATCGATTTTTCTATTTAGGGTGACGATTTCTCCCCATCTGCTGCGAACGCTCATCACTCTCAGCTTGCTCACGCCGATTACTCTCCTGCATCTCTTGCTGCTGGTAACGATCAACGACTTTATCAAGGGCCTGATGATGTACACGCGTCAGTAACCATGCGTCGTATTTTTCTTTCAGCTCAACTTCGCACACCGCCAGCTGGTCCTCTTGCTGCTTAACGGCTACTGCGAGGCGGGCAATAAAACTGCGGTAATCATTTAGCTGTGCAATATGCAGTCCGTTGCGCCCACTGTCACTCAAACGCTGTGTATATTCAGTATGATACTGTCGCAATTCAATCAACTTTGCCTCTTGCTGGTCAATCACCTTACGATATTCATTTAATACCTGCGCAGCATCATCTTCACGATTTTGAGCAATTTTAACCACTGGTTGTAGCCGTTTCGATTTCAACATGTCTCTTCAGCTCAATAACTATGGCGGCGGCATGACTGGATTAGCAGCGGCCATCGGTCGATTAAGCAACGCCGTTAACTGCTGCATACCACTTTGCAGATTCACCGACTCTGAAACATTTTGCTGTAGAAAATCCCTCAAATATGGATAGAACTCAATCGCCTCATCGATTTCAGGATCACTGCCTTTGGTGTAAGCCCCGACATTGATCAGATCCTTGTTCTGTTGATAACAGGAATAAAGTTGTTTAAAGCGCATCACTTCTTTCTGATGAGCGTCAGTGATGATTTCTGTCATCACACGACTAATGGATTTCTCAATATCAATCGCAGGATAGTGCCCCGCATCCGCCAGCTTACGCGATAAGACAAAGTGACCATCAAGGATCGCGCGTGCAGCATCTGCAATCGGATCCTGCTGATCATCACCCTCTGCCAGCACTGTATAAAAAGCCGTAATTGAACCACCATTCTCCGTGGTACCGGCACGTTCTACCAATTGTGGTAGTTTTGCGAATACTGAGGGTGGGTAACCCTTGGTTGCTGGAGGCTCACCAATCGCCAGCGCAATTTCACGTTGCGCTTGCGCATAGCGTGTCAATGAATCCATTAATAGCAGGACCCGCTTACCTTGATCTCGAAAATACTCCGCAATACTGGTTGCCAACATCGCACCATGCATTCTCATTAATGGCGGGTTATCGGCCGGTGTCGCCACCACCACTGCTCGGGCCATCCCCTTCGGCCCCAAAATATGATCGGTAAATTCTTTTACCTCACGCCCTCGTTCTCCAATCAAACCCACCACCACCACATCTGCATTGGTATAGCGCGTCATCATGCCGAGCAAGACACTTTTACCCACACCACTGCCTGCAAATAACCCCAGGCGCTGACCTCGCCCCACCGTCAACAGGGTATTAATCGCCCTCACGCCAACATCAAGCGGTTCTCTAATTGGTGGCCGACGCAGTGGATTCATCGGCCGTGCGCTCAACGGCACACTCGCATCGGTGAGCAGCGGACCTTTATCATCCAACGGTCGCCCCGCACCATCAATCACTCTGCCCAACATTTTTCTACCCACCAATGCCTCATAAGCCTGTGCCGATGGAACAACTTTGGCATTCGGCACAATCCCCCGCACCTCACCACTGGGCATTAAATAGATTTTATCACCCGAGAAGCCAACCACCTCCGCTTCAATCGGTGGGGAACTAATGCTACTGATTAAACAACGCCCACCAACGGCAACCTGGCAGCCCACGGCTTCAAGTGCTAAACCAACCATGCGGGTTAACTTACCCTCAACAACCAAAGCAGGGGGGTCACCCAGTTTTTCACGGTAGCGGGCAACTCGGTCTTTCCAAATTTTACTACGTAGATGCATGGCTATCGTCCCCCTCACGCTCACCGCCCATCAGTTCCGCTACAACCGCGGCCAGACGTGTTTCAATAGAAGCATCCAGCTGGGCACTCTCTGTTACCAGACGACAGCCACCGCGTGTCAAAGCGGGATCATCCACCAACTGCCAAATGCCTTGTTCAGAGATCGACAGCGACTCTTTAAGTAATGCCGAATCTTCTGGGTGTAAAAATATTTTAATGGTGCGAGAGGTCGTTGGCAGTAAAGCGGCAGCCTCACGAACCACTGCTACGATTTCACCTGGGTTTGTTTTAATCTCACGACGGACCATATGCTTGGCAATGGTCATCGCCAGCGAGACCAACTCATCAACCACATCATCATCGAGTTCCGCTAATGGTTTTGAGAGCTGCCCAGCAATCTTAGCCAAATTCTGCGCCTGCTTGGTCAGGTTCGTCTGCCCAGCCACAACGCCTTCCTGTTTCCCCTTAGCAAATCCCTCTTCATAGCCCTTTTGACGACGCACCTCAATCTCTTTATCCGTCGGTTTCTTAACGACCTTGCGTACAGAGCTCGCAGCCCCACCCACTTCGGGTATCTGCCAGCGAGAACAATCAGCTGAATCTTCCGAAAGAATAATACGATTAGACATATTCTTCCGAGCTCTTACCACCTAGCTGGATATCACCTGACTCAGCCATACGCCGCGCAATCGCGAGAATTTCTTTCTGTGCAGTTTCCACATCACTCAGCTTCACAGGGCCGCGTGCTTCTAAATCGTCCTTCAACATTTCACCCGCTCGTTTAGACATATTATCAAAAATCTTCGACTGCATTTCAGGCTCAGATCCCTTCAGCGCTAGTACTAAGGTCTCAGAAGAGACCTCTCTCAATAGCGCCTGAATACCACGATCCTCAATCTCAGAGAGATCCGAAAACACAAACATAAGGTCTTGAATACTTTCGCCCAGTTCATTATCAAACTCTGAGATCTGGTCCATAATCAACCCTTCTTCAGCACTATCCATAAAGTTAAGGATGTTTGCCGCCGTTTTAATCCCACCAACCGTTGCTGATTTAACCGCCGTGTTACCCACAAACTGCTTCTCAATCACATTATTTAACTCTTCGAGTGCCGCCGGTTGAAGCCGGTCAAGCGTAGCCACTCGAAGCAGAACATCTAGCCTCACTTTCTCGGGTAAAAGACTGATGACCTCCGCTGCTTGCTCGGCATCTAGATATGAAAGTACCACCGATATAATTTGAGGATGCTCCAATCTAATCACCTCAACGACGGCACGTGGGTCCATCCATTTAAGCTGCTCCAGACCCGATGAACTAGTTCCCATCAAAACGCGGTCAATCACACTGCTCGCTTTATCTTCACCTAGCGCCTTAATCAGAACGTTTTTAAGATACTCATCAGAACCAACACCCAGGGTAGTTTCATTTTCAGCATTCTGGCAAAACTCCCCAAGCACATCATTAGCCTGGTCCTGTGAAATATTTTTTAATGACGCCATCGCCGCACTCACACGATGTACTTCTTTCGGCCCAATGTATTTTAAAACCTCAGCCGCCTCCTGCTCTCCCAGGCTCATCAATAAAATGGCAGCCCTATCAACCCCAGATAGTTCATCTTTTTTATTATCCGCCATCAGTCGCTACCCAGTTATTAACAACCTGTGCAACTCGCTTGGGATCCTGCGTTGCCAACGTTCGAGCGGTATTCAAATTACTTTCATGATTTTGCTGTTGTGGCTTTCCACCATCAGCCGACAATGTTAATTGGTCATTTTGCATACCGCCAGCAGGCTGGCCCTGAATCATTACCTGTGCGGGCATCGCTTCTCCTTTAGCCGCTAACTCGCGCAATACAGGGCGGAGCACACCGAACAGCAAAAAGAAGACCACCGCACCTGCTAACACCTGCTTACCTGTATCCCAAAGCTCAGGGTTATCCATAAAAGAGGGTTCAGGCAGCGGCTCAACCTCAGCAGGCAATTTAAATCGGGTGTTAATCACATTAACGCTGTCACCGCGCTGTCCGTTAAATCCAATCGCTTCTTTTACCAGACTGGTGATACTTTTCACTTCATCATCAGTGAGTGGCACTCGAATAACGTCACCATTTTCATCAATCGAGTGCTTATCATCGAGTACCACTGCGACCGACAGGCGTTTAATATTTCCACCACCGCTACGAACATGACTGATGGTTCGGTCAAGTTCATAATTACGCGTTGCCCTGATCGTTGAACTCACCGTCCCGCGCGAGCCATCTGCTGTTGTGTTAGCGGGCGGTTGATTGGAGAGACTGCCGGGCACACCACTTAATGTTTGCGAGCCATTACGTCGCTCTTCAAGCGTTTGCTCGCTTCGTATGGCGGGTAAATCCGGGTTAAAGGTCTCTTGTGTCTGTTCCGTCACCGTAAAGTCGATATCAGCAGAGACCTGTGCTCGCACACCTTCTGCACCCACTATCGGGCTTAAAATCCCTTCAATTCTTTTAATATAATAGTCTTCAAGGCGTTTGCGATGATTGAACTGCGTAGAACTCACCCGCATATCAGCCGATGAATCAGACGATGTGAGCAGACGTCCTTTTTGATCAATCACGGTCACATCACTCACTTCAAGACTCGGTATACTCGCGGCAACCATATGGCTGATGGCCGTGATCTGTCCTTCATCTAAAACACGCCCGGCAAACAGATCGACCGTCACCGATGCCTTTGGTTTTCTACGTGCGCGTGCAAATGCAGTCTGCTTAGGAATGGCCAGATGAACGCGTGCGCCACGCACTCTATTCAAAGAAGCAATGGTGCGTGCCAACTCACCTTCCAGTGCACGCTGATAACGCGCGCCTTCCATAAATTGACTGACGCCAAAGCCCTGATCCTTATCTAGCATCTCAAAACCGACACCACCGCCTCGTGGTAGCCCTTGCGAAGCTAGATTAAGACGTGCTTCATGGACACTATTGCCGGCCACTAGAATGGCGCCTGTATTGGGATCTACCTTATAAGGGATTGCAGCCGACTGAAGTGAATTTGAAATATCAGCAGCATCTTGTTCTGACAAATTGCTATAAAGCATGCGATAACTGGGATCTTGCGACCACTGAACGATGGAGAACCCTATCGCCACACTAGCAGCTAACCCCACCATCAACCCTAACTGTCGCAATAGTGATAAACCGTTAAACCCTCTTGAGGGGAGTACTACATCATCAGTTTTTACTAGTGCCATAATTGTCTCTTTTTTCAATACATCAAAGCATTAATGCTATTAACCTAAGGCAGTTAGATCGGCATACTCATTACATCCTGATACGCGGACAATAGCTTGTTGCGCACTTGCACCATTGCCTGAAATGAAACACTCGCCTTTTGAGATGCCACCATCACATCGACCAGGTCTACATTTTTATCGCCCATGGTAAAGTCATTTTTTAACTTACCCGACTCCTTTTGAACGGAATTAACCTGGTTGATTGCATCCTTTAATTGCTCAGAGAAATTTAGCCCTGTCGGATTCCCCGCCGCGCCAGCAGTTCTATCAACACCCTTTGCCTCAAGCGCACTGGTGCGCAACTGTGATAATAAATAGTTCACATCAATATCACTCATTACTCATCCTCCTGTCTTTGACCTTAAAATTCTTCTAACCCACGTTGACCGCCACTCTGAATGAGAATGCCAGCATCTCGCATTTTCGCTAATTTATAGCGCAATGTTCGCTGACTAACTCCCAACTTCGCCGCTGTTGATTTTCGATTGCCACTCATTAACCGCAATGTTTCTAAAATCATATTTTGTTCATGAGATTTCAAATTATCTTTTGATGTCATGGCGACAGGCGCCATTGCTTGAATCACCGCAATTGGCTCCTCGCTCACAACAGCGCGACTATTAGCATAATTATCAGTTTCAAATTGTAGGTCATCGACATTAATTGTCTGTCCCGATTTTAGAATCAATGCACGCTGCATAATATTATCTAATTCACGTACATTCCCCGGCCACGAATGAGATAGCAGCTTATTTTTGGCTGCAGTAGAAAGCTCCGGCGGGCGTGCGCCATTAAGGTCCCTGTTATTACCCATCAAACGCTGCACCAGCGGTAAGATATCTGCTGGCCGATCACATAGTGGCTCCAAATAAAGTGGGAAAACATTGAGGCGATAAAATAAATCTTCACGAAAACGCTGCGCAGCAACTTCTTCCATCATCCTTCTATTTGAAGTGGCGAGCACTCTCACATCCAATGAAATCACCTTACGTCCACCAAGGCGTTCAACCTCTCGTTCCTGCAATACACGAAGTAGTTTTGCCTGTAAACCAAGATCCATTTCAGAGATTTCGTCTAATAAAAGTGTTCCGCCCTGAGCCTGCTCAAACTTCCCTGGTGACGCCTGGTACGCACCGGTAAAAGCACCTTTCTCGTAACCAAATAATGTTGCTTCTAGCATGTTTTCTGGAATAGCGGCACAGTTAATTGCAATAAATGGTTTTTCTGAACGACGTGAATGTTGATGAATGTATCTCGCTAGCACCTCTTTTCCAACACCACTATCGCCGGTAATCATCACAGTCGCATCACTTTTAGCCACTCGGCTTGCCATCTGTATCAATGCCTGGCTCTTTTTATCCTGCGCTATAAAGTCTTCAGATTCTGCATGTTCACTGCAGAAGTAACGTGCTACCATTTTAATAAGTGCGTTAGCATCAAAGGGTTTCAATAAATAATCAGCCGCGCCTTCTCTCATCGCTTCAACTGCATTTTGAACACTGCCATGGGCCGTCATCAACAGTACTGGTAGCTCTGGATTATTCGATTTAATTTTTTTAAGCAGAGTATTGCCATCCATCGGTTTCATCTGTACATCACTGATAACAAGACCGACATCGTGAGAGGAGAGCACATCAAGTGCGGCACTACCGTCCTCAGCGGTTGCAACATCATAGCCAGCTAAGTCTAGGGTATCGCACAGCGCTTCACGTAATGACGCATCATCTTCAACTACTAGTACAGTAGAATAACTCATATAAACTCCTTCCTATAACACATTAATGGTGATGATCAGCTTGTCGCCACATCACTTAAATCATTTGTCCACATCGCCTTTAAACAATGGCAGGCGCATCGCAAAGGTAGTACCTCCATACTGTTTATCTGATGATGATTCAATCCAGATAGCACCATCATGTGCATGCACAATTGCCTGAACGACAGCTAAGCCAAGCCCAGTTCCCTGTGGCTTAGTGGTGAAAAATGGTTCAAATATTCTTTCTTGCATGCTGAGTGAAATACCGTGACCGTTATCAGTAATAAAAATATCAATCGTCTCGGCTGTCACATTACGACATTCAACAATGACATGCCCGTTAACCTGTTTTTCAGCACTCATGCCCTCACCTTTGTCACAAGCCTGAATAGCATTTAAGACAAGGTTCTGTAGTACCGCTGAAAGTGCTTCGTGATGGCCTGAAATTTTAACGTCGTCACTATTAATAATTTCAAGTTCACATGCTTTACCGGTCAACTGAGGGGCCATCATCTGCTGTAATTCACTCAACAAAGTGGTGAGTTTGATTTGGTCAGCACTAAAGTTTCCTCCTCGTGCAAAGACCAGCATATCGTTCACTAAATGCTCTAAATGCTGAAGGCGAGAGACGATTTGGTCGGCATAACGGCTACGGCGACCTTGGTCCAGGTCGTCACGTTTCAGGTGTGACGCATAAAGGAGGCCAGAAGCCAAAGGAGTGCGTATTTGATGTGCAATGGACGCAACCATCTCTCCCATTGCGGATAGTCGCTGATGCCGACTCAACAGCGCCTGCATCGTACGTGCTTCTGTCACATCTGTTAATAAGATAATTTGCCCTGGCGCATTGCAGGCGGGGCGTGTGGCAATGTTGACGATGCGGCCATCGATCAAAGGAACATCATCACCACATGCGCTTGATTGAAAAGCACGCACAACCACGTCACGCCACAATACACTTAAGAGGGGTTCACCAATCAGTTCAGTTGCTGCGCGATTACACTGCTGCACGTAACCGTCACCATCCAACACAATCACTGCCGCAGGTAATGCATCCAGTAAACCTTCGAAACGGCGAATGACTTGTTCATTATCGCTATCACGCACGTAACGACGGCTGCGCTCGATCGCCAGTTCATCCGTTAATTGATGAACACGATCTTCCAGAATACGATAGCTGTCTGCTAATTGGTCTGAGGCTTGATTAAAAAGACTAAACGCATCTTTTAACTCACGGCTGTCTGTTGCTTGCTGCTGGCCCATACAAATACTACCCTCTTAAATATCACGAAGAATTAGATTCCTCGCATTACCAAGAGCAATATCTGTGCCGTATTTTATTATTTACTATAATTCAACTAGTTACGAGCAAACCAGGGAAGAGAGTCAAATTTATGTCACCTCATCCGAGCGCTGTAATCCATATTTACGCAGCTTTTCAACCAATGTTGTTCTGCGCAGACGTAAACGATTGGCCGCATGAGCGACCACCCCATCAGCATCGTTCAACGCTTGCTTAATCAGGTTACATTCCAGGTTACTGAGGTGTTCTTTAAGGTCAATGCCATCCTGCGGTAACCGCGGGGTATCGCGCAAATCGACCGACGCAGCGCTTGGCGTACTATCATAAATAGCATTTTTCTGAATCGCCGCCGTCAAGGCACTGGTGTCAGCACCGTTATCAACCTGAAATTTTTGCGACAAATCATGAACATCTACCACCCCATACGGGTGCATAATCACTAAACGTTCAATCATGTTTGCAAGCTCACGCACATTACCAGGCCAATGATACTGACATAACGCCAGCACAGCTGCTTGCGTCAAACGTACCGAGCCGCGTTTTTCATGCTCTAGCCGCTTAACCAACTCATTAATCAATAGCGGGATATCCTCAACACGATCTCGCAATGGCGGCATCTCGATAGGAAATACATTGAGACGATAGAAAAGATCTTCTCTGAACTTATCATCAATAATCGCCTGCTCAAGGTCTCGATGTGTTGCCGCCACTATTCGAACATTTGACCGAATGGTTTTATTACTGCCCACACGTTCAAAAGTTCGTTCTTGAAGTACCCGCAGCAATTTAACCTGCATCTGCATACTCATATCACCAATTTCATCAAGAAATAACGTGCCCCCTTCAGCCAACTCGAAACGCCCCTGACGCGCACTGATCGCACCCGTAAAGGCCCCCTTTTCGTGACCAAAAAGTTCGCTTTCGAGGAGCTCGGATGGAATAGCGCCACAATTAATGGGCACAAAAGGCCGCCCTCGTCGATCAGAGTGGTAATGGACATTACGGGCAACGACTTCTTTGCCGGTACCAGACTCACCTAAAATGAGTACGGTCGCATCTGAGTTAGCAACCTGTTCAATAAGCTTTCTAACCTGAAAAATACTACGACTATTCCCAACCAGACTACGAAACAGCTCAGCGGAATGTGCACCCACGCGTTTAGTGTGGCTGTCACGGTAAACCCCCGCGTGCTGAATAGCAGCCGTTAAATCACGGTACTTAACCGGAAATTTAATTTTCCCCAGAATGCCAGCCGCAATATCAGCGGGTAATTTAAGTTTATTTTTACTATCAAGCAAAAGAAAAATAGGAACCTTCTCGCCCCACGCCTTTATCGCCTGCAATAACGCAGGCAGCTTCTCAGCAAGCGATGCCGCCATGATAACAACACCAATATCATCAGCGCTACATGTCGCAGGTGTCCAGGCGTCTCCAGTAGTTAGCGTGACATCAGTACAATCGATAAATGTCAAAATGGCCTTTAAATACTGATGGGTATCCCCATTAAGATCGATAACTAGGACTGACTCCATTCCACGCTCCCTTCAAGTCGTATCGTTCAGTGCATGTTGACGACAAACTGCCACCACCATTGACGTCAAAAAAATGTCACAGCCAACATAGCACAGACCAATCAGCCCGTCAATAAGCTACAACTTACTGATATAATAAGGCTTTCATTATAGGAGACCGTGACACACAAGATAAGGAAAAAGACTAAGTGGAAAACTCAGCGCACGACTTGGGAACCACGGCGTGACTGCGCAATACTACGGCGATGCTGTCGAAAAATAATCTTTTCCAAGCCAGACTGCACCGGCGCACTCATCGTTTCATAAGCAAGACGAACCAGATACCTGCCTATGCCCCCCTCAATGGGCGTCACACTCAACACCTCACCAATGACAATCAGAGGACGTGGATACTTGTGATGTAAATAAAGCGATAACTCAAGCAACGCACCTTCTCGAGGCACCACATTCGACATCCATTCAATACCCGCTGAACCCAGCGTAATCGGCACTGCTTCTGGCATCGCCATTTCTCGCTCAACCAGCTGCGTCACCATATCAAGCAATAAATTGAGCTTAAATTCGATCCGACTCAAGTCTGAGCCGCTAGCACTACCGAGCTCATCCTGATTTTCAACATGAAAGTCATCTAAAGTCGTAATGAAGCGCAACACCTCTTCATTCGCATCCTGCAGACTAAGGTACGAGAATTCCAGCTCTTCACGCAAGATATCGCGCCATTTCAGTGGAATGATATCTTTGTAAATAACCCCTTCGCCTAACTGTTCGCTATTGTTTTTAGTCATACTCATAACACCCAACGATACAGGTTTTTGGCAACATCCACCCAGTCACTTAACTATTTATTTGAGGATGCATAGGCTAGAGTAGCCTCTTTCCCGCGGTTTATTTTTTGAGAGCGCTGTAGAACATCTTCTTTTTCTTTCGATCCTAGGATAATTATTTCTCTATCGGCCACCAATACCCCGCGTATAAAATCAGCGACATGCTCGGCCTCAACTAACGACGGGGGCATTTCAAAAAAGGAGTAAATTAATGGATCACGTTCGGCCTCTAACTGACTGACTAGCGCCCACTGCTGCCGCCGTGCATTTAATAACATTTTTTCAGTCAGTGCTTCAATCACTTCCAATTGAGCATGGCGGTCATTCATAGTGGCGCTATCAGCCATGGCATGACTCTATCCATGACACTGAAAATGCTAACCGCCATTAGAAACAGCCTGATCATCAGCCTTCGCTTTATTCGCATGATCCATAATCACATCACCAGGGATTGCATCCCAAGCACTTTTGATCTCTCGCAACAACTGCGATACTTCATCAAGCTGTGTAATATTATTATTCAAATTAGCCTCGACTAAAACAAACCCCATATATTCATATAGCGCATCAAGGTTTTCCGCAACTTCTCCTCCCGCCGCCTTATCAAGGCTCACCCTTAAGCCATCAATAATCGACAGCGCGGTACTAATACTCTCGCCCTTAGGCCCCACCTCATTTTTCTCAATATGGAACTTGGCTATCGCTATTTTATCCAGCGCACCCTCCATCAACATCTGGATCAAACGATGCGGTGTTGCCTCCATCACTCCCGTACCATTCTTGACCTTTGCATATTGATTCAAAGCACTGCGTGCGTCTATGTGTCTCATGTTTAGCCTCCAACCTCTCTATTTTCTCACATCAATTTATTAACATTAACAGGAGACCAAATGAACTCCGTCTCAACCACCCTAAAACCTTATCCTTATTATTAACCAACCACCGAGTTAATTACCCCGAAGTTAATATGAATAACCACTAACGACGTCTATTATTGCCACCAATTTGAGGAAGAGAAGCCAACTGCTGCGTTAAAAAATCACCTGTCGATCGCAGCTGTGCAACCAGTATATCCATTGCACCAAATTGAGAGCGTAACAAACTCTCTTTCGCTAGCAAACGTTTTTCAAGCGAAATACGCTGCTCACTGATATCGGAGATTCTAGCCTCAATGCCATTAGTCTTTCCCTGGATGCCGCCCCCTTTAGAAAGCATCTCATCCACTAAATTAAAAAATCGGTCTGCATAGCCACGAGAAACCGTGACACTACCAACCGTTCCCGTTTCACTGCCGCTGTACTCAATATTTAGACCACTACTGGCAACACCATTTGAAACTAGAAATTGCCCTTCTCCTGTCGCAGGCTCGCCACCCATCGTGCCAGAGATATCCAGGCCATCAGCACTCACACCGCCAGCTAAACCCAGCCCTTCAGCTGACACCATCTCTACCGTCGATTCACTCCCATAAACCTCAGAAGTGATCACAAAACGGTTAGCCTCAAACGAAGCTGACACCGTGATACCCGCCTCTTTCAGTGTGGAGTCGGCATTAATACTCGCCTGAATCTCTTTGGCTAACACCTCTCCACTGGCGTATGGCGCACCGTGAGAAAGCGTTATTAAATCAGATTCCACCCCGCCCACTCTAATCGTAAAGGCGTCGTTACTACCGTCCACCGTAAAATCAGTCAGATCCGCACTACTGGTATAACTACCTTTTGTTGCCAGCTGAGAGATATTCACCCGAAACTCACCTTCATCTGTATTCGCCGTCGCGCTAACATATTTCACGCCATCACCACTGCTATTGCCATTCAGCGCAAAAAGATTGGCCACCAGGTCAAGATCAGTCTCTGCTGCGGCCTCTAGTTTTTTATTATCTATTGTTAATGTGCCACCCGCCGTCGTCGTAATACCGACACCTGCGAGGGTCAGCGCATCACGGCCGCCTATATCCACCGAGCCAAACAGCTCTTTTCGTAATAAATTCTCGATATTTCGGGTAACACCGTCACCCTGCAAAATAGCGCCAACGCCCGTTTCAGGGTTGTATTCTGTCAATGAGGATATCGAAGAGATCAGTTGATTATAACCAGCCACAAATGCATTAACCTTGGTCTTGATTGAAGCAAGGCTTTTTGTCACAGTCACATCAATCGCCTCACCCTCTTCTGACACCTTGTTCAGGTTTAGCGTCACGCCTTTTATCAGGTCTGAAACGGAGTTACTGTCGCGCGAAACAGCCAGGCCGTTATACAAAATCAACGCATCCTGCGCCGCCTGGGTTTCGCTCATATTGGTATTGCCAACACCATAGGCCAACTGAGAAAGCCCCGTCGTATCAACATTATCGGTCTCATTGTCAGCTACTGTAATTTCCAGGCTATTCTTCGCGCCAATATCATCGACTGAAAAGAGCAGCTTATACCCTTCGGAACCAACATTAACAACCGATGCTGTCACGCCAATATCGGCCTCATTAACGGCGTCACGAATTCCTTCTAGGCTGCCGTCAGTGATGATTACATTATGAGTGGTCTTTTCATCATTTTGACTAAAACCATCTAGCACGCCCTCTTCATCGTACGATGCGGTACCAAAGGTAAAACTTAACGTACCCGTACCCACCTCCGCTTCGATATCGGAAAATGCAGTTGAAGCCACGGCATGGCCCTGAGCCAGCGCCTGAACCTCAATACGATGACGCCCCTCTTCTGCGGTAAAAACCGCCGAGGCGGTCAAAATAGTGTTATCACTCACGCGTGCCGACAGCGCACTCGCACTCGATGCAGTGCGCATTCCTGAAAGGGTGTCTTTAAAACTGGACATAGCGCCCTGAAGAACACCGAAAGAAGAGAGTTGTGCTTGAAGTTGTGCTTCGCGTGTATCGAGACGCAGTTGAGGCAGTTCACGCTCTGCCCTGATAAGGCTATCGACCAGGCCATTCACGTCAATGCCCGATCCAATACCCAGTGATGTGATTGACGCCATACAACCTCCAACCTCAGCAATATGTGAATGTCAGTCAAACAACGCATTCACACAACAACAAGCTTTATAATTAATCAGATTAATCTGAGGCTGACAATTATAAAGACCCCTTCGGGCTGGGTCATGTTATACCCTATGCTTTTTCCTGTAGTAAAAAACCATCTACCTTTAATTCATCAGCTTCTTGGTTTTTCTCATGCATGATTTGAGCCATCTTTATTGCCTGCTCTCCAGGTATCTGACGAACCAACTCTTCTGTCTCAGTATCATAGACACGCACCAGCACCTTACCCGTATCTTCTTCGACACTAAACTCAAGATTTCGCTGGATATTTTGAAAATGATCATTGATATAGGTCACCGCATCATTAAGCTCAACCTGCTCAACCACTTCTGCCTGCTGATTGGAAGCAACGGCCGTTTCGGAGACTACTGATGCGGCCTCTTTTTGCCGCTCAGTTGCCGCTTCTGATGTTGCCACCGGGGCCGCTACTTCGTCCGTCCTTGTTACAGAAGCATTTGCGGTATGATTTACATTGACTGGTGTTGCCATCCTGACCAGATTAGAAATATCTGCTGCCATAACATGCACCTTTTCTCACCTTTTCACATGGAACTAACCCTGCTGAAGAAGAGGCCGGTTACCCCACCGCTTCTCCACCAGGGGCCTTACTTTACTGCAGTAGTGAGAGTGCTAGTTGAGGTAAGCTGTTTGCTTGCGCCAACATAGCGACACCCGCCTGCTGTAGAATTTGCGCTCTGGTCAAAGCGGCTGTTTCGGCAGCAAAATCAGTATCCAGAATACGTGAACGCGCAGCGGTCAAGTTTTCTGAGGTGGTCTTCAAACTCGCGATGGTTGATTCAAAACGGGTTTGAATCGCACCCAGGTCTGCTCGAATGGTATCCACATCGGCCAATGCACCGTCGAGAATATCAATGGCTTCATTGGCGCCAATAACGCTGCTAATGTCCAGAGAACTAACCGTTGTGCGATTAGCGGCCTGAAGCTCATTAGCCGCACCAGCAAACAGACCGCCAGCAGACGCTGAAATGTCTGAGCTAATGCTAAAGTAGCCCGAGGTTGATTTGAAGTCGACTGAACCACCCACCACGGTTGAATCACGCGTGCCTGCATTGGCACCACCCGCCTCAATCTGGCTAGCAGGGCCAGTAGCACCTGAAACATTCATACTAACGGTTTGACCATTAGCCGTATCCACTGCCACTGAACTATCAAAATTTTGAATCGCAATATCAGCGCCAGTATCATTCGTCAACGTCATAGAGGCCCTATCTAGCGATAAAGTCGCTCTAATACCGGTTGCACCACTGGAATCATTAATCGCTTCTGCAAGGCTAGACACATCAGAGGAGGTTATGTTTGCTGAAATACTGCGCCCATTTAAATCAAATGAAATCACACCATCATTCGTCAGGTCACTCAAGGTAACCTCATTACTGCCCGTCGCCGTCACACCCGTTGCATCTGAAACAGCATTAACAGCGGCAACAATAGTACTGGCCGAATCATTAGCTGCAACCTGAACGGTTGATGAACTACTGCTACCACTGATGGTTAACACCTGCTGAGAGACATTATTACCAGCACTGGTATCCGCAATACCGGTTGTTGCCAAAATGGCCGCATCACCGGCAGTTGTAATATCCAACAGACCACCATTAGCAGCTGTTAGTGATGAGGTAATGCTGAAGCCATCGGCAACAACCACTTCCATACCCGCCCGTGCTACACCACTATCAGTACCCGCTTCAGTCATTGTCTGACCAGCAAAAGCCATTGTTGATACTGCAGTATTGGCCGTAAATTGCTCGTCCTCTGTTGATACCATCGTAAATGCAGCATCACCTGTGGTGTTAGTTGCGCCACCACTCACCGCAATACTAAAATTACCAACCCCGTCACCTGACGCATCATTTACACCATTCTGAGCGCCAGTATCAAACTCAAGCACACCAAGACTACTTGTGGCTGTCAGAGTAACATTCGCAGCTGTACCGCCTACTGTTACATTCGTAATATTCAGGTCATCGCGAAATGCCTGCGCAATATTGGCGCCTGTTGTTTGCAAGCCTTTCAGGTCTATCGTTTGGCCCGCACCTTCAATATTCAGTGTAATGGTATTGGTTGCAGAAAGCGTGTCTGTGGTGTTGGTTCCTGCTGTTTGAGTGCCGGTACCACTATCTGACGGTGTTCCAGCGCCATTTGCCACTGCAAAGGTCTCCGATGAGTTACCACCAGAAAAATTAGCAAAGGTCAGATTGGCCATATCCGCCGAACTTCCTGATACCGTCACAACACCGGCTACATTAGCTGCTGTAATATTTGCTTCACCATTAATGGCTGTTGCGAAACTAAGACCGACATCCGTAGCAGTTGTAGTACCATCACCACCCGCCGCCGCTACCGCGTTAGTAAACATGTCGGTATGACCAGTACCAGTAGTATTTGAGTGCTGAAGAGTACGTATCGTAGCCGCAGTACCTTCATCAGACGAGGTCAAGAGAATAAAGTTACCGCTTGCAGAAGCAGTCACTTCACCAGTGATGCCTGCCCCGCCGGCTGCAATCTGATTATTGATCGCGGTAACCATTTCCGCCTGCGTTGCAGCATTGTCGCCTACCCCACTAAAAGTCTCACCAGCAAGATCTATATCGTATGAAGTACCATCAATCTCAATAGCAAACTGCTTTGAAGCAGCTGCGCTTAGATCTGTTGTTCCCGATACATCTATCGTACCGGTGTATGCAGCCGCCGTTGCTGATGCAACATCAATGGTCACCGCCACGGACGAGCCATTCACATCTAGTGAAAATGTCTCTCCGTGCGTATAGCCAGGTGCAGCAAAAGTCAAATCAACATCATGATCCACAGCCATATTTGCAAAACCTGAAAGTGTCGTGGTATGCGCCGTGGAAATACCATCTGCAACCGCAAAATCCTGCAACGTAATATCAGATGTGCTGGTGCCCGATAGCGTCACCACATTACCACTCGCAGTAGCAGCAAAGGTAGAGTCTGCTGTTGTGATAGCAGACATATCATTATTCACTTCAAACGCCACCTGATCGGCAAGTGATGCATACGCATTGGTATCGCGTGTAATCGAGATTACATCGGTCGCACCAGCACCACCTAACGTGAAGGTGATAACCTCACCATTTTGCAATTCAGGAACCGATGAGAAGTCCATCGTCGTTGTATTGGCATTCAAGGTAGCGGAGACAATGGGGCTTTCACCACCAACGGTCATGCCCGCTAATGAAGTTGCTAAGGCTGAAGAGGTTTCAGCGCCGGTTAAATTCAGCGTTTGATTAGAACCATTGGCATCAGAAACAGTAATGGTCTGCGCAGTCCCTGTAGCCGTACCAACATCTGCACCTGCGGCAGTAAGCCCTTCCGTTGTCAGACGCGGGCCACCGCCATCATTAGTGGCATTGGTAATACCCAACTGGCTGTTATTCACTGTGAACTTATTAACGCCAATACTATCACTAGTAGAACCATTGACATTCACACCGATGGTCTGATTCGCATCCGCACCCACATGGAAAGACTGGCCGGTAAATGAACCATCCAACAATTTCAAACCATTAAAGGTGGTGGTATTCGCAACACGATCAATCTCTGAAATCAGTTGATTCACTTCAGACTGCAACGCTGATCTATCCGCCGCTGAGTTGGTGCTATTAGCCGATTGAATCGCCAACTCACGGATACGCTGTAGTGCGTTGGTTGTTTCAGAAAGCGCGCCTTCAGCGGTTTGTGCCAGTGAGATACCATCATTGGCATTTCGCGCTGCTTGATCCAGACCGCGAATCTGCGTGGTAAATCGATTAGAAATCGCCAGACCCGCCGCATCATCCTTCGCACTATTAATACGTAAGCCCGATGAGAGACGCTGGAGAGAGATGCCTAATTGGTCTTGAGATTGTGAGAGATTGCGCTGTGCATTTAATGATGCAATATTGGTATTAATCGATAGAGCCATAATTTAAATCTCCTTTTTACAGGATCTGCGCAGAGTGTCTCATGCGCCACCTGATAAGGATTCATCTTTAGCGGATATACTTGTAAAAAAAGTATTTACCGCTCCCAGTAGTGTTATCGGAAAGTGACAGATAATCTTTAAGCTAAATCACAAATCCCTTACCGAGCCCATCTCAATAAACTTAGCAACCTTTTATGCCCTATAAAGCATTAAATACTAGACATTAACGCCCGATATAGACAATCAAGGTGTATACCTTTGATTTAAATCAAGATATACCCTCACCATGCATGCATAACGAATCGGCTTGGCACCATTTATGTAATGAAGCAGAAGCCAGAGGCGTAGGCCCCGTACATTTAATCTTTGCTCTACGGGCAGCTTATCCAGCGCATCTTGCCAGGCAGCCCTTAGCAGACCTCATTTTCGACACATCACCCTATAATGCAGGCACAACAACGGCCGATGCCATATGGGTAAGATTATCCGCTCTCTCATACATAGAAAAAAAACGTGGAGGCACGCATGAGTAGTGGTTTGGTACTGGCAGAAGGAATGTTCGAACTTGTCACAGGCTCGCTGGAGCGAGTACCAGAATATGGTGCCACTGGCGTGATACACTTAAATAATCAAAGGTTAATAGTTCTAATTAAACAGAACCTCACTCCCCAGACATAATAAAACACGCCAGAATCTGAAAAAACAAAATGAATACTACTGATGAAAAATCATTACTTGAGCGCGCGATCAAACTACATAAAAGCCAGTATTTTGACGATGCAAAAGAATCATATCAACATATTATTGATAATAATAAACAACATCACCAGGCATTGCATCACCTTGGCGTGCTTTATGCTCAACAAGGCAAGCAACAAGAAGCCATTGACTGCTATAAAAAATCTATCGCCATTGAACCTAATATAGCCATCCCTCATTACCACCTTGGCATTGCACTTAACAGCATCCAGCAATATGACGAAGCACTGCTAGAATTCCAGCATGCCATTAAGATAGCACCCGACAATATAGAGACACACTTAAATCTGGCCAATACATTTAATTGTCTATCACGTGAAAAAGAGGCTGAAAGGTGCTTGTCTCATATTATTGAAATGATGCCGGAGCATAGTGAAGCACACTACCATTTAGGCATTATGCTGAGTAAAAGAAATGCATTTGATAAAGCTGAACAACACTATTTAGCCACAATTAAATCAAACCCAAACCACTCCGGCGCCTTAAATGACCTGGGGAACATCTGCATGCTTGAAAATCGTATTCAAGAATCATGCAGCTATTTTAGACGAGTACTTGAACTCAGGCCCGACCATTCAAACGCAAGAAGCCTGCTCTTTAATAATTTACGAAAATTATGTGACTGGCGTGACTTTGATACGATGAAACAGCAGATAACACAATGGAAAAAGAATGAATTATTGCCACCCAATGCTTTTTCATTTTTACAATGGTCTGAAGACCCTGCTGAGCAACAGCAATGCGCCCGTGCTTACGTAAAAAACCTCATTGGTGACAACCTGGTCCCAATTGATGCCTCACCATCAGTTTCTGATGGAAAGATAAAGGTTGTCTATCTGTCTGCCGATTTTCGTAATCACCCCGTCGCCTACCTTACCGCCGAGCTGTATGAGCGACATGATCGTAGTAAATTCGAGATAACCGCCGTATCATTTGGCCCGCCAGACTCCAGCTTGATACGACAACGCTTAATTAATGCCTTTGATCACTTTCATCATGTTGATGAAATGAGTGACCTTAAAATTGCCGAATTAATAGCCAGCAAAGGCACTCACATCGTTATTGATTTAATGGGGCATACACAAAATTCCAGGCCAGGCATCCTCGCATATCGCCCCGCTCCCATTCAAATCAATTACCTTGGTTATATTGGAACAAGTGGCGCAAGCTTTATCGACTATATAATCGTCGATGAATTTAGTGTTCCCACAGATCAAGCATCTTATTTTGATGAGCGTCTAATTCACCTTCCATGCTACATGGTCGCAGATACCAAACGCGAGATCAGCAGCCATGTAGTCACACGCGCCGCTTGCGGGCTACCAGAAAAAGGTTTTATTTTTTGCTCGTTCAACAATGGTTATAACATCACGCCCATCATATGGGACATCTGGATGCAATGCCTGCATGAGGTTCCGGGCAGTGTTTTATGGCTCGTTGATGATGGCGCAGAACTTCGCAACAATCTTTGCAGTGAAGCAAAATCCCGCGGCATAGCGTCGACACGATTAATATTTTCACCTCGCCTCAATGCCACCCAGCAGCTGGCTCGGATACGGCTAGCGGAACTGTTTTTAGACACGCCAATCTACAATGCTAGCACTACCGCATGTGATGCCCTATGGCTTGGCTTACCGGTAATCACCTGCCCTGGTAAAACGTTTGCTTCTCGCATGTGCGGCGGATTATTACATGCCGCAGGCATGCCAGAACTCATTGTCGACTCACTAGAAAACTATCAATCTTTGGCGGTACATTTAGCCTCCACTCCTGAAGCCTTGGCCGCATTAAAACACAAACTCATTACGAACCAGCCCAATGCACCGCTATTTAACTCAAAATCATTTTGCGATCACTTTGAAACCGCGTTAACCACCACCTGGAACCATTGGCGTACATCACTTGAGAAACCAGCCATATCCGCACAACAAGCAACGAATACCCCATTCAAAACACCCTCACAATCCAATCGTGCTTACATCGCTAATCGTCTATCACAGGCAATGGTACTGCATCAACAGAATAGAATGGATGAAGCGGCCAATATCCACCGTGAAATACTCACGCTGCAAGCGGATAATATCGATGCTCTTCACCTGCTTGGGCTTTTCCATGCCCATCATCACGACTATCAAAAAGCAATTGAACACTATGATCAGGCGCTGACTTATGATCCAACATTTGCAGGGGCCTATCATAACAAGGGGGTTGCACTCAGTCTGGCAGGAGAGCCGGTAGAAGCCATTGAGTGCTTTAAACAGGCGATAAAGATCACCCCCAATAATCCAGATACCCACGCCAACCTGGCCAATCTCTTAAGTGCTCAGCGCTCACATAAAGAAGCCATCAAACACTATAAAAAGGTCATTAAGCTTAACCCGCAGTCGATAGCCACATATGTCAAACTTGGCTATGAATTCAACTCCCTCAAACAACCTTTAGATGCCGTATTCTATCTTAAAAAAGCGGTTGCGCTTGAACCGAAGCATCCCAAAGCATTTGATAATCTCTGCACAACCATTAGGTCAATGTGTGACTGGAGTCGCTATGATGATTATAAAAACGAAGTCTTAGCGCGCTTCACAAGCCCCGACACATCACTGCCTTTCTACCTACTGCCATGGATTGATGATGCAAAAGTCCAGCTCCAATGCGCAAAAAACTATGCGCAAAACACCCTTATTCCCAGTACCGTACCGATCAATGCCCAGCCCGCAATAACAACGGCGCGAATTAACATCGCTTACCTCTCAAATGACTTTCGAAATCACGTGGTATCACAACTCACCATTGAGTTATTTGAGTTACATAATCGTGACAAATTCGAGGTATTCGGCTTTTCACTATGCCGCGATGATGGCAGTGAAATAAGGGCGCAATTAAAAGAATCCTTTGATCATTTTATAGATGTTGCACACCTTAGTGAAAATGGAATTGCGCAAGAAATCGCGGCGCGAAACATTCATATTCTGGTTGATTTAGGCGGCTATGCCATAGGCGCACACCCGCGTATTCTCGCCATGCGTCCAGCTCCCATTCAGATCAATTATCTAGGCTATATCGCCACCATGGGCGCTAGCTTTATGGACTATATTGTCGTCGACGACTTTAGTGTTCCGGCTGAATTGAAACCTTTTTTTACTGAGCAATTAATGCACCTGCCCTCTTATATGACACACGACCGACGACGCCCTGTTTCTAATAATACGCCCACTCGGAAAGAGTTACATTTACCAGAAAAAGGCTTTATCTTTTGCTGCTTTAATAGCCCTTATAAAATCACCCCCGACATCTTTGATATCTGGATGCGCTGCCTGGATAAGGTTCCTGAGAGCGTATTATGGCTTGTTGATGAGAGTGCTATTCTCAAAAAGAACCTGCGCCGTGAAGCAAAAGTACGTGGCGTTAATCCTAAACGGTTAATATTTGCGCCACGCATAAGCGCTGAAGAGCATATGGCCAGATTGCGCCTGGCAGACCTCTTCCTGGACACGTTAATCTACAATGCCGGTGCAACCGCCTGTGATGCGCTGTGGATGGGGCTGCCTATGCTCACCTGCCCTGGCAACACCTTCGTTTCACGCATGGGCGGAGGCCTTGCACATGCGGCAGGCATACCTGAACTGGTTGTTAATTCACTTGAGGGATATGAAGCGCTAGCCATTAAACTTGCCAACGAGCCGGTGCTATTACAAACACTTAAGGATAGACTCATCAGCACGCGTGAAACCAGCCTGTTATTCGACAACCAGGGCTTTTGTGACAACTTTGAAACCGCACTCATCAAGGCATGGGAAAAGTGGTGCCTTGAAAGTAATACCCCCTCACAAATAGATGATAAATCACCTGATAGCAGCCAGATAAAATCGATGATTGAAAAAAGCATTGCACTGCATCAGCAAGGGGACCTTCAAGCAGCAGAGTCTGGCTATCAGGAAATTTTAACGCTAAAACCAAATGAAGCAGATGCACTGCACCTACTAGGAGCCGTTAACGCACAGAAAGGTAATATCGATAACGCCATTAAACTCTACCGACAGGCCATTAAAGCCAAACCGTCTCTGTTTGCGGCCTACAACAATTTAGGCATTGCGCTATGCAGTGTGCAACAGCCACATGAGGCAGCAGAAAGCTTTCGCAAAGCGATTGAACTTAGCCCCTCAAGTGTCGATGCTTACTATAATCTGGGGAATTGCCGCTATGGCCTACAGCAATATGAAGAGGCGGTATCAAACTACCAACAAGCACTGCAGATTAATCCTAGCCACCCTAATGCGCGGCGCAATATGAATGCCAGCCTGAAAAAACTGGGGCGTTAGAGTTTAAGCCTGGCCTACACAACACTCCCAACTCAGCTTCATCTCACAACGCAACACAAAACTTGCTAGGTAAGCAGCAAGGAGTAAATTCAAAATTAGCACAGGAAAGTCCACTTACCCGAATTACCGTTATAACGCCATCGCGGGATTGCGATATTGAAAGGACTAAAAAGGGATGCTTTGTGCGGCTGTAATGTGGGCAATAACAGCTGGTCGTTTATCAACCCACTAATGTTTGTAACTCTTTTTCTGTGATGAAAGTATTTTTTATCTTTATCAGCGAATCCAGAAAATCCAGTGCTTGATAATAGTTCTTTACCTCGGCTTCATCCCGCTCACGATTAGGGAATGTTCCACCCTGAAGCACCTCTTCCACCTGGTCCTGCGTGAGGCGGTTACCCTCAATCTGCGTGGAATAGTGTGTAGCGATAAGGCGCGCCGATTCGCGCAAGGATGCCAGAACGGATACTGTGACAGGCAGACTCGAAACAGCCTGGCGGGTTGCCTCGATATCCATCAGCATTTTGGCAAGTAATGGTATGATCTGAAAATTGGGCGCAAACATAAAAGCAGTTTTCCAGCTTAATACAGAAATCATCCTAGCATACTTCTAATAAAGTTCTAGTAAACTTCTTAAAAACCAGATTTTGGATATATCACGTCACACCAATAGACGCGTGAGTCGCGGCTGATATATTCCGCGATTTCATCCACATCATCTAATGCTTCTTGTGACCAAATCAGCAATTGAGCCATTTTCCTAGGCGTTTTCTCGCTTCTTCATTGGTATAACTGCGACCTTTGGCGATATCGTCCTGGCCACGTTTGATTTTTTCTAATACATACAAGTGATATTGGATATCTTCTATTGTGCTGTCATCGGGAAGATGACGCAATAGCGTTTCCACTGCTTGCTTGGCAGTTTGCATGTTAATCTGATGAATTGGGGGGTTCTTCCAGCAACTTTCTCAACGCCGCTTCATCCAGCAACGTAACCCCCAGTTTATCCGCCTTATCTCGCTTAGAACCAGGATCATCACCCACCACCACATAGCTGGTTTTTTTAGAGACACTACCCGTAACCTTGGCCCCTAGCGCCTGCAACTTCCCCTTTGCCTCATCACGCGTCATCGTCTCCATTGAACCGGTGAGCACAAAGGTCTGCCCCGCCAGCGGTTGCGGTAGGTCTTTCTGTGCGACTACGTCTGGCCACTGCACACCTAGCCGCTGTAGCGATTCAATCACCTCACGATTATGCGGCTCATGAAAAAAGGCGCGTAGATTGGCAACCACCACTGGCCCGACATCAGCGACTTGAAGCAATGCCTCTTCATCGGCTTCCATGATGGTAGGCAGATTCCCGAAATGGTTCGCCAATGCGCGAGCCGTTGCTTCACCGACCTCACGAATCCCGAGTGAAAACAGAAAATGTGCGAGTGTTGTCTGCTTGCTTTTATCGATCGCTGCAATCAGATTGTCAGCCGATTTATCACCCATGCGATCCATCCCTGCCAATTTTTCATGCGGCAGCGCGCTTCGATCATAAAGATCCGCAACACTATTGAGCCAACCAACCTCAACCAGCTGCTCAACTAATTTATCACCCAGCCCTTCAATATCCATCGCACGCCGTGAGGCAAAGTGTTTAATCGCCTCTTTACGCTGTGCCGAGCAATACAGGCCACCGCTACAGCGGCTCACCGCTTCACCTTCAGCACGGCGTACCTCAGAGCCGCAGACCGGGCAGTCGGTCGGCATCACAAAGGCACGCGCATCATTTGGGCGCTGCGCCAGTACCACACTCACCACCTCGGGAATCACATCCCCCGCGCGCCGTACAACCACCGTGTCACCCGCACGAACATCCTTACGCCGCACCTCGTCTTCATTGTGCAATGTTGCGTTTGTGACCGTGACACCACCGACAAAAACCGGCTCAAGGCGCGCTACCGGCGTGAGCGCTCCGGTACGCCCCACCTGAATATCGATACCGATCAGGCGTGTCATCTCTTCCTGTGCTGGAAATTTATGTGCAATGGCCCAACGCGGGGCGCGCGATACAAACCCCAGCGCCTGCTGCTGCTTAAGCGAATTAACCTTAAACACCACCCCATCAATTTCATAAGGCAGCGCGTCACGCTTTGCACCTATCTTACGGTAATATTCAAGACAACCGGCAGCGCCATACACCTCATCTGTCTCCGGGGAAACACGTAAGCCCCATCCTTTTAGGCACGCTAAAATAGCACGATGTGAAGTGGGCAATCGCTGCTCATCCACCTCACCCACACCATAACAATACATGGCTAATGGGCGGGTTGCGGTAATTTTAGGATCTAGTTGGCGCAGGCTCCCCGCCGCCGCATTACGTGGATTAGCAAATGGTTTTCCACCATGATCACGCTGGCGTTTATTCAACGCATCGAAGCCGACCCTGGGCATATAGACCTCACCACGCACCTCTAACACAGATGGAAAATCATCCCCCATCAGGCGTAGTGGCACAGAACTAATCGTGCGCACATTTTGCGTAATATCCTCACCGACTCGGCCATCTCCACGAGTAGCCGCTCGTACTAGCAGCCCATTCTCATAGCGCAAACTCACCGCCAAGCCATCCAGCTTAGGCTCGGCACAGTAAGTCACCTGCTCAACCTCGAGCCCTTTTGTGATACGTGCATCAAAGGCCAGCATGTCGTCATCATTAAAGGCGTTATCCAGCGACAACATCGCAACTCTATGCGCAACCTCATCAAACCCAGCCAACGGCTTTGCACCGACTCGCTGGGTAGGTGATTCAAGTGTGATTAATTCAGGTGCCTGCCGTTCAAGCGCCTGCAACCGTTGCATTAAACGATCATATTCAGCATCTGGAATCTGCGGATCATCCAGTACATAATAGTGATGATTATGATCATTGATCTCGCATCGCAGTTGTGCAATCGATGCTGCTATATCGGTGGATGTTGGCATGAAACCGGGGCCCGCTAAAGGAACGCTAACGCGTCCACTATAAATCTGATCGAACGCTAAAACTGTTGTTGCAACAGGTTAGCTTTAATTTCCATAATATCGAATAACTCTACCTTTTCGAAATCCTTTTCGCGCATGATATTGTCCAACGTCATTACCACCGTGGCATCATGCTGTCGAATCACCTTACCTCGAATCACACGCGATTCAGTACTCTTAGGTAGCTCAAATGATAAGGTGATCACTGAACCTTCACGATAAGATGAGCGCCCACTATCCTCACCATCATAAATGATTCTTGCCGCACGATCTGAAAAATCGACCATCGTACAGCGCTGTGGCACTTGTCCCAATTTGGTCTGGATTTCGCCCACGATGTCTGTTCTCAAGCGTACGTGTCGACGCTGCTCAATCAGTTTAAATGCCCGCGGATCAATATCCAAGATCGCAACTTTATGACCCACAAAATGACCTTCCTTCAAAATCAGCTGCTTTCTAACCGTCGCATCCAACAGCGGAAGACGGCCGTCACTCTGCTCACCATTGAGTGTAATATTATTGCCTTTGATAAAACCGCCATCTTTGCCTAAGCGTGCTTTTCGCGCGTAATCCAGTTCCTCTTCACCACGACCGACTGTCGGCATGATAAAACAAAAGCTCTTGATTTTTTTAAGTCGCTTACCCAATAAGTAGAGTTGGAATGCGCCATTTTCTTCTTGCCAACTGATGTCATCATTAGAATAGACCAGCTCATTATTGATCGCATAAGCGATAATGGCAGTATTAAGTGTCAACTCCTGCTTAAATTCAGGAAAGTAACGCAACTTGTTTCCAATCGGAAAATAAGGCAGCAGGCGGGCAAGCCCATCACCATCCAGGCTAACCTTTAATGAAGGCTTTTCCTTGACCACTATTGTTTTTGCGCGCTTATTAAATATGCCCAACATAGCTCACTCTTCTGTTCAGGTAATATGAGCGGTTATTCTAACCCAACAGGTCTAATAATCATACGATATGAGCAGCGGTAACCAAGCACTACAAACAACAGCACTGAAACGACCATCTAATGTTCTTTCTGTAAAAACCGCTTAAGCTCGCTCGCTCGAAGCCCTTCACTAAAATAAAAGCCTTGCGCCATATCGCACTGCAGGCTTTTCAGGAACGCTAGTTGCGCCACTGTTTCGACCCCTTCAGCAATCGTGCTTAGCTTTAGGCTGCGCGCCATTGCTATGATCGCGGTTACAATCGCCCGGTCATCAGCATCATCACTGATATCACGCACAAAAGAGCGGTCAATCTTCAAGGTATCAATCGGAAATCGCTTTAAGTAACTCAATGATGAATAACCAGTGCCAAAGTCATCCAGGGAGAGCCCCACCCCCATTTCACTAAGGCGGTTTAACATATCATGCACCCGTTGATGGTTATCCATCAATAGCGTCTCTGTTATTTCCAGTTCAAAATCAGCCGGGGCTAGCCCACGAGCAGCAATCATCTGCTCAATCTTATATCCCAGCTGAGCATCCCTGAACTGACGAGTCGATAAATTAACCGACATTCTTAAAGGCAATGATGATAGCTGCTGCATAGATTTAAGCTGATCACATGCGGTGTTTAACACCCAGTCACCAACACCTAGAATCAGCCCAGTCTCTTCTAGTACCGGCACAAATTGGTCGGGGGAAATGCCAGGCATCGCTTCATCATCAGACTGCGGGAACCAGCGTAACAAGGCTTCAACACCCACCATTTTTCCACTCGCAATATCTAACTGCGGCTGGTAATAAAGCTCAAATGCCTCATGCTTAACCGCATGGCGAACTTGGGTTTCAAAGGTGAGGCGCCTATGTGCACGCACCCCCATTTCAGATGAGTAGAACTCATAACGGTTACGCCCATGCTCTTTAGCACGATACATCGCAATATCAGCATGCTTTAGCAATGTATTCACGTCATTACCATCATCAGGACACAGCACTACCCCAATACTGGCCGACATAAATAGCTCCTGTCCTTGCATATGTATTGGTACCGTCAATGCCACCTGCACTTTGCTTACGATCTGAGTCACTTTATCACGAGAATGAATATCCGGAATCAGCACAACAAATTCATCACCACCAAAGCGCACAACAGTGTCCGATGCTCGTAGCGTTGCCAGTAATATACGCGCAACCTCTTTTATTGCATGGTCACCAACATCATGCCCCAATGTATCATTTATCATCTTAAATTGATCAAGGTCAATGAAAAGAACCGCAACTTTCGAACCGTCTCGCTCGGCATTAGCTATTGCCTGACTTAACCGATCCATCATCATCGAGCGATTGGGTAACTGGGTCAGTGCATCATGATGCGCCATATGACGCAAGCGTTCCTGCGCTTCAATACGATCTGTGATATCACGACCCGTTGAAATAAAATGAGTAATTTCACCGCTCAGATTAGTTAACGGCGTAATTCTTTTTTCCTCATAAAACAGAACGCCATCTTTACGCCGATTAACCAGCACATCATTAAATATGTCACCTGCCTTAATCGTTGCCCATAGTGCCTCATAAAAATGGCTATCATGCTCGCCTGTGTCTATAAAATCAGCACGGCGCCCAACCACCTCTTCACCAGAATATCCGGTCAACACCTCATATGCTGAATTAACGTATTCAACAATTCCGTTACTATCGGTGATCAACACAGAGTCTGCCGTCTGCTGTAGTGCCGTCGAAAGTTTATGCATCTTAGCTTCACTTAACTTTCGTTCGCTAATATCGGAAATACTGGCACGTAATAACACATCATCATCTGAGGGCAGGCGCACCAGTCGTACTTCGCAAACAATACTGTTACCGGAGGCGTTATCAAATAGCCATTCAAAAAGGCAAATCCCCCCCTCTACTGCATGCACTATCTGTTGTGCCATCATATCAGTCGCAGACAAACAGCCATCCAATACCGTGCTGATCTCTAAGAAACTCTTATCCATCAAGATACCCCTAGGATAACCAAACAGTAATTCAGCATTCAAATTAGCATCAACAAACCGTTCAGTGACCACATCAAAAACTAAGATCGCTTCTGGTGCATGCTCAACTAGCGTACGGTATCGCTCTTCACTACGACGTGCCGTTTGCAACGCCAACATACCATTGAGCGATTCAGCTAAGCGATTGGCTAATTCATTAAAGATCATCACCTCATCTTCACTATAATCATGATGGCCTTCACAATGGTGTAGACCCAGCAACCACGGTTTACCCGTACGAGTCTTTATCACGATAGCCAGTTGTGTCTTGGTCGAGTAAGCCTCAAGCGTCTCTCGCGCAAAGATATCTCGACGCGAATCAATGATCGTCGGCCTAGTGGTTACTAAAAATTGTTCAAAGGCCTGCTGATACACTGGTGTGATTTCTATCGTGGTATTTTTCGCGTAGGCACCGGGCCATTGCGGCCGTGTCTTTTCCATTTTAACATTAAAGCAAGCGGCATTCGGATCACATGGGTGTAGTAACCAGGCCCTGTCACAGGCAAAAATACTTAGTAACTCATCCAGTGAGCCATTCATCATTTCTTCAATATTTGAAGCATTATTACTGACATCACTCAAACGCTGCAGTGAGTCGATCAAATTGATATTGACCAAAGCATGATGTTTAAGGGGTTTATTATTTCTGCTCACCTAATACCTATACCAGCAACGACATATAACCTAAGAAGTTACCATGAAAAAGGATTCGAGCGTTAACAATTAGATATACCCGTGGCGATGGAGATTTAGGTTTCATTGCACGCCCTCTTCATGCCATGGTGGGGTTGAAATTCCTCGCAATAGCCCGGCTATTACGCGTCATTTCGCCTTGCCATGAAATGAATATGACGTGCAATGAAACCTAAATCTCAAACACCGCGGGTATATGTAAAAAATACTATTTTTTTCGTGCAAACACCCAATCATATTCATTTGACATGGCAGTATTAAAGCGGTAGCCATCTTCACAAAATTGCTTAATCGCTTCCGGCTCAATAATACGGTTTTTGATGATATAACGGCTTAACATGCCGCGAGCCTTCTTTGCATAGACCCCCAGCACTTTATAGTCGCCATTTTTATACTCTTTAAAGTGGGGTGTAATAATTTCGGCCTGTAGTAACTTTGGTTTTATCACTTTAAAGTATTCATTGGACGCAAGGTTGATCAAATATTTCGCCCCTTTTTCCTTGAATTGATTGTTTAGACCTTCAGTAATACTATTGCCCCAAAACTCATATAGGTTTTTACCGCGCTCAGTATCAATCTTTCGCCCCATCTCAAGGCGATATGGCAGCATCAGGTCAAGCGGTCGCAACAGACCATAGAGGCCCGACAGAATTCGCAGATGCTGCTGTGCAAATGCCAGATCACCCGCACTCATAGTAAAGGCGTCCAGCCCCACGTAGACGTCACCTTTGAATGCCAACATCGCCTGTCGCGCATGCTTTTGCGTAAAGGGCCGACGCCATTTTTTAAAGCGCGCGACATTAAGCACCGCAATTTTTTCACTCACCGCCATCAGCGCCATCACATCATCAACCGAATACTTTCGTGCGCGCTTTACCAGCTGCGCGGCATCATCCAGATAATCTGGCATGGTCTGAATACTAGTGGGTAACGGGGTCTCGTAGTCGAGGGTCTTAGCGGGGGAAATCACTAACAACATAACAATTCACTCATGAGTAACCAATGGCGCTGTCATTATAGCAGCGTGAAAACAAAATGATTTAACACCATTTCATGCGTGATGATAGACCATTCAAAATAGAAACGCTAAAACTAAAAAAGCCAGCGGTTAAGCTGGCTCTTCAGTGTTACGCCATCTCAGGCGATGTCTGCGTTGGTATTTCGCGCAGTTTCTTTTCAAGGTAAAAACAGACAAAAGGTGTGACTCCCGCCATCAAAATCAGGCCCGAAGTCATATCCGGCAATTTATAACGCTGCATCACCATCATAGCAGAAGCCACATAGAGCATAAAGAGCATGCCGTGCGCCCAGCCCATTACCGTCACCGCCTCTGGCACACCTAAATAGTATTTGGCTGGCATGGCTGCAAACAGTAGCAACAGAAACGAAATCCCCTCGACCATACTGATGATTCTAAATGTTCTTAGCATAATATTTGTCGTCTTACTGATAGTTCTCGATTAACGCATGGCCTTGACTTCACCACTCAATTCAGCTCAACTGCGCCTGCCCTTCACCCGCCAGTGAAGTCCCATCCTAAAGGTTGCCAGCAGTAATATCAAATCAATACTAACAAGTACATTAATAGATTGATTTTACTGTGATTTAAACAGGCTTTCCCGATGAAGCGCGCATCCTTCAAGAGCCCATTGAGCACAAAAAACCCGCCAAGGCGGGTTCATCAAAATGGATAAAAACAGCAACGACTATTATGCAGCTGCCAGTGCTCGCTCAGCGGCCCTAACAGCAACACCACGCTCATAATTAGCGCCGACACGGCCCAGCACATCTTCTAAAGCGGCGAGACAAAGCAGCACATTACGCGCATTACAGGCATGCCCCATCAAACCAATACGCCACACCTTTCCGGCCATCACACCGAGTCCCGCGCCAATTTCCAGGCGGTAGTCACTAAGCAATGCGGCACGAACGGCAGCATCATCGACACCATCCGGAATGGTAATCGCATTTAATTGTGGTAAGCGATGCGCCTCATCAACCACAAAGTTCAATCCCATTGACTCCAGCCCGGCACGCAGCGCGAGATGATGCTTCTGATGACGTGCCCACGAATTCTCCAGCCCTTCATCCTGTAAAATCACTAACGCCTCATGCAGGCCGTAAAGCGAATTAACCGGTGCGGTATGGTGATAAGCACGCTTGCCACCGCCTCCCCAGTAACCCATCACCAGATTAAGATCAAGGAACCAGCTCTGCACCTTGGTTTGACGATTGCGAATCTTCTCCAGCGCCGCCTCATTAAAGCTCACCGGCGACAGGCCCGGCGTACATGAAAGGCACTTCTGAGTACCGGAGTAGATTGCATCAATCTTCCACTCATCCACCTTTACCGCTGTACCCGCTAATGAGGTGACTGCGTCAACGATCGCCAGGCAGTCATATTGATGGGCGACTTCAACTAGCGTTTTAACATCAGACTGAGCACCGGTAGAGGTCTCCGCATGGACAAAAGCAACAATTTTCGCGTCTGGATTCGCTTTCAGCGCATCTTCTAGCTTTTGCGGGTCAACCGCATCGCCCCACTGATCTTCCACCATCACAGCCACACCACCGCAACGCTCGACATTTTCTTTCATGCGACCACCAAAGACACCGTTTTGGCAGACGATCACTTTGTCGCCAGGCTCAACCAAATTAGTAAAACAGGTCTCCATGCCAGCAGAGCCCGGTGCCGATACCGGCATGGTCAGTTCATTGTCGGTCTGAAAAGCATATTTCAACAACGCCTTCACCTCGTCCATCATGCCAATAAAAGCAGGATCCAGGTGACCAATGGTCGGACGAGACATCGCCTCTAAAATGCGCGGGTTAACGTCAGAAGGGCCCGGGCCCATCAATGTGCGTTGCGGTGGATGAAACGAGCCTACTGTCATAACGGTTCCTTCAGTAAATAATAATGTCGCAGTCAATAATATCGAGATTAACCAAGCTTAACGGTCAAGTTTTATAGCGCAAAGCTGAGCTAAGCACAAATGGTTATTTGATGGGCACAGATCAAATTTTGATAACTTAAATAAACTACTAAACCTAACCCTTTGTTATTTATTTATTTTCTTCAATTAATTGATGTAAATAAGTATATAGCTGGCGAGCCGCTTTAGGCGGCTTCTGACGCTCATTCTCTTTATTAGCATTGCGTGCCAACTGACGTAAATGCTGTCGATCCACCTCAGGAAAACGCGTCACAACAACCTCCATCACCGCATTATCACCGGCGATCAGGCCATCACGCCACTGCTCCGCCTCATGGTGTCGGCGCACTTCATCGCGATGCGGCTGATATAGGTTTTCCAGCCCTTTACGAATGACCTCCTCATCATCAAACTCAGTCATCAATGCCGCGATACGGTTCAGCTGGCGCTGGAGTGCTCGGCGCGTAAAACGCTGCCCATCGCGCACCGCATCAAGCGTCTGCTCACTCAATGTCAGTTTAGCCAGCCGCGCCTCACTTAACTCGACCAGTTGCACGCCAAGGTCACGTCGCCCCTGCTGCTCCCGTTTAAGCTGCGAGCGACTCTTTTCTTCTTCCTCCCCCTCTTCTTCAGGAGAAAGGAGCTCGCCTTCCTCTTCATCAAGGAATGCTTCAATATCAAAACCACGTTTCTTTTTAGCCATAAAAAACCATAATTCAAATTAAGTTATAACTATAAATAATTGATAAATAAAATAAAAATTCAAGCATCATAAAGTGCTGACCCTCTATTTTATTTCGTCTGATCGCATTAGGATTTGTTAGCAAAAGGGTTAACACGCTTAAATCTTTCCAGTTCTTCTTTTGTCTGTGGTTGTGCGTCTGGGTCTTCTAGGGCTGCTTTATGCGCTGCACTGTCAGTGCTTGCATTTAATAGACTGCTGCCCTTCATAGATTAAGGGATTATTGTCAAAATGAGTATGTGTTGTATCAGCCATTAGAATTTCCCTCTGGTTTAGGGTTAATAGGCTTGAACTGTTTTAGCTCTTCTTCTGTCTGTGGTTGTGCGTCTGGGTCTTCTAAAGCAGCCTTATGTACCTCTTCATCGGTCATTTTATCAATAGTAGAATAATCTATATCACTATCATCAAAAGGCTTACTTCTATCTCGACTATAAGTTGTTTTTTTGTTCATATGATCACCTGCGCGCATTTAGTTTATATTGCCTTATTTCAGAGGGTTCTGCCTGACGAACCGATATTAAACGTATCTTTTGCTCTGCATCTCGCATTGTATAAGTGACAAATAGAACCTTGCGTTCTATGGTCTCGTCCGATTGTTATATAGCGGTCTTCATCTTGGGTACTATTATCCTGATCATATCGCTCTATACGTAAATGATCTTCAAAAACAGATATTCCTGCCTTTAAACCTACACTGTGTTTTTTAATATTAGTTTTGTTTTTCTGCTCATCCCAAATGAAACTATGAAACATTACTCTCCCCTATTTTTGTTAGATAAGTAAGAGAATATGTTATCAGTTATTGAAGCTATTCAATATAGACAGCCAATCAAAATATCTTGAGACTCTGTAAATTCAATTATTTTGATTCTTTCATGATGAAAATGGGCACATCAACAGACTCTAGTTTGCGCTTACGCAACTTGTGACGGAATACTATTGCGGCAATGAGTGATGTTATTCTCTTCATCACAATAAACCAGTGTTGGCTTGAAATTAACCAGTTCCTGCTGATTCAGTGAAACATAAGAGCAGATTATCACACGGTGACCAGGGTCCGCTTTATGTGCTGCAGCACCATTCACAGAGATGATTTTAGAGCCGGCATCCGCGCGAATCGCATAGGTGACAAAACGCTCACCGTTATCGATGTTATAGATCTGAATCTGTTCGTATTCACGAATACCAGCACGATCCAACAGATCACTGTCTATTGCACATGAACCTTCATACTCAAGCTCTGCGTGCGTGACACAGGCGCGATGAAGTTTTGCGTTTAACATCGTTTGCTGCATTGTTCTAACTTATCCTCACTAAAACAGGCCTATCAATTCACTAAAACAACCGCCGGCAATAAGCACCGGTAACGGAGTTGACGCGCATTTTAACATATAAATCGGCGCTAACTACCCCAAATTCAAGCGAATATTGTCAATCAAACGTGCTTTGCCTAACCACGCAGCGGCAACAATAACCAGATCTTGAGTGTTCGCCTCCACAAGCGCAAGGTCTTGAGCGCTGCGCACGCTAAAATATTCCGCTCTGAAGCCACCATCTTGCAACACCTGCTGCGCCTGCGCCTCAATCGCTGAAATATCATCACCACCACTTTTCAGCTGTGATTTCACCTGCTCCAGCACCTTATATAACAGTGGCGCCCGCTGTCGCTCTTCGGCACTCAGATAACCATTACGTGAGCTCATCGCCAGGCCATCACTTTCGCGCTCAGTCGGCACACCCTTTACTTCGACTGGAAAACAGAGCGCATTCACCATCCGGCGTATCACCATCAACTGCTGAAAGTCTTTCTCGCCAAACACCGCCACATCGGCTTGAACAATGTTAAAAAGTTTCGCGACCACGGTGGCAACACCCACAAAATGGCCCGGTCGATGTGCACCACACAGAATATCGGATAACCCCGGCACAATCACGTCGCAATTATTCTGATGGCCATCAGGATAAATCATCTCAACCGAGGGTAAAAACAACGCATCTACCCCCACCGCCTGCAACTTCACAGAATCCTGCTCCAAGGTATTGGGATAGGCCGCAAAATCATCCTTATCATTAAACTGCATGGGGTTAACAAAGATACTGACGACAACACGCTGCCCCTGCTGGCGCGCATGCTCAACCAATCGCAAATGCCCTCGATGGAGATTCCCCATCGTCGGTACAAAAACAATTCGCTCGCCCGCCATACGCCATGCATATAACTGCTGGCGAGTATCATGGATCGTATTAAAACACAGCATCAAACCAACCCTGCATTAAGCAATAATCTGCTCAGCGGCAGGAAACTCACCCGACTTCACCTGCCGCACATACTCAGCAATGGCAGCCTCGATCGATTCCGCACCGGCTAAAAAGTTCTTTGAAAAACTCGGACGCTTACCCGCCGTAATCCCCAGCAAATCGTACAGCACCAGCACCTGGCTATCACAGTCCGCACCGGCACCAATACCAATCACAGGAATCGTCAAGCGCTCACTCACCTCTTTAGCAAGGACTGCCGGGACGCACTCCAGTACTAAAAGCTCAGCACCCGCAGATTCAAGTAACAGCGCGTCCTCAATAAGGCGCTTCGCCGAGGCCTCATCACGCCCCTGCACTCGATAGCTACCCAGTTTGTTAATCGACTGAGGCAACAACCCCAAATGGCCACAAACTGGAATGCCACGATCACCCAGTAGGCGCACGGTTTCCACAATCACCGCACCACCTTCAAGCTTCACTACTTGCGCACCGCCCTCTTTCATCAGCCGTGCCGCGTTGGCAAGCGCGAGTTCAGGCGTGGCATCAGACATAAACGGCATATCAGCGATTAGCAGTGTATTGCGGCTGCCCTGTCGCACACAGCGGGTATGATAGATCGTTTCATCGATGGTCACTGGCACGGTGGTTGAGTTCCCCTGAACGACCATACCGAGTGAATCCCCAACCAAAATTGCCTCCACGCCGGCCGACTCAAGCGCTGCTGAAAAACTCGCATCGTAGGCTGTTAAGGTCGCGAATTTTTCACCACGCTTTTTCATTGCACGCAACGTAGAAAGGGTAATAGCTGACATCATGTTTTTCCTCGCTTAACCTTTACATTAAGGCCTTTTAGAACTTCAAAGGTAACGGATTAAAGTAGTGCCGACCGCTGGTAATGGTGCAGATTCGCGCTAACAGGGATTCATAATCCAGCTCATTAGTCAGCGGGTCAAACTCAGCCGCGTTCACAATCAATAGCGGTGACGCGCTGTAATAGTGAAACAGGCGCGCATAAGATTCCACTATTTTTTTAAGGTACTCCGATTGAATCAAGCGCTCCTGCGGTAGACCGCGCTTAAGAATACGCGCCATCAATACCTCCATCGGTGCTTGCAGATAGATCACCAAGTCAGGACACGGCGCATCCAGTACCATTTGACTATAGATCTGGTCATAGAGGCGCAACTCGTCATCATCAAGGGTAATCTGCGCAAAAAGACGATCTTTTTCAATCAGAAAATCAGCTACACGCACCGAGCGAAAAATATCGCCCTGGCGCAACGCTTCCATCTGCCGCACACGCTGAAATAGAAAAAAAAGCTGGGTCTGTAGCGCGGCACTTTTCGGATTCTGGTAAAAGCGCTCAAGAAATGGGTTTTGATCCGCGCCTTCCAGCAACAGTTCAGTGTTAAAAGTCGAGGCTAGTTTTTTTGCCAGGCTCGTTTTACCAACTCCAATGGGCCCTTCAACGACAATATAATCAGGAGGCGTTCTCAACATCGCTCTCTCTACCATCATCGTTCAGTAATCTCATACCACGCATTGGGCAACGCATTACCAGGCGAGACAATTCGCCAAGTTGGGGAATAACCAGGCTCTGTGAAAGTTCATACATCGGATAAAGCACAAACTCACGCAAGCGAATACCCGGATGCGGCACGGTTAAAGTGGCCGTATCAATTTGCTCATCCGCATAAAGCAAGATATCCAGATCAAGCGTGCGAGGTGACCAGCGCACTGTCGTTTCGTCACGCACACGCCCCTGCAATGTCTCTATTGCCTGTAGCTGCTGCAATAGGTCATGCGGCGCGAGGCTTATTTGGAATTTTGCCACGGCATTCACGTAATCGGGTTGCTGGCCATTCTCTTCATTAGCACTATCGGCCAGCAGCGCCTTACTCAGATAAAAGGATGAGCACTGCAACGAGTCACCCAGTGCCAATTGCTGTAATACAGCTAACGCCAATTCAAGCTGACGCCCGGGATCATCTAGGTTGCTACCAAGGCCGACCCACACCTCAACACCTTGTACTGCCATTAACTCAACGCCACCAATCTGCCCGGCTTTACGCAGACTCACCCGAACCCCCTGCAGGCGGTTGCTTACGTGGGCGACGACGCGCACGCTTTTTCGGTGCCGCACAGCTCGCCGCTTGCGCAATGACATCAGGGTTTTCAAGTTGAAACTCAGTCCACCAGTCACACAATTCCTGATGCGTTTCACCGGCCTCTGCACGTAGTAGTAAAAAATCATACGATGCGCGAAAACGCGGATGTTCTAACAAACGCAATGGCCCATTACCCAAGGTGCGCTTGAGACGTGGTTGTAACTGCCATATTTCTCGAGTCTGTAGACTAAAACGCTTTGGAAACACCACGTAACGACTCTGCTCCGCCAGCACCTCACCGCCAGCTTCACAGATCGATTGCACTTCCGTCATCCCTTCACGCCGCAGTTCTTTTGCTCGACGCTGCATCGGCATCCACATCAGCACCGCATATAAAAAGGCAGGGGTCACCGGTTTGCCCGCGGCAATACGACTATCCGTATTTTCCATCGCATGCAAAATCAGCGCATGAAAAAAACCATGTTGGTCATTCTCCAAAGCATCTGCTGTCTGCGGAAAAAGGTACTGTAGTAAATTATAGTGGCAAAGCAACTCATAGGTGCTCACCGCACTGCCTCCCATAAAGAGTTTCAATACCTCTTCAAAGAGGCGTGCAGCAGCGATATCTCTCAACAGATGACCCAACTCAAAAATCGGGGCTTCAGCATCCGGGTGAATACGAAAACCGAGCTTCGCCGCAAAACGCACCGCACGTAACATGCGCACCGCATCTTCACGGTATCGAACTTCAGGGTCACCAATCAGGCGTAACACGCCCGCGTCAAGGTCTTCCATGCCGCCGGCATAGTCCACTACCGAAAAATCTTTGATATTGTAATAGAGTGCATTAACGGTGAAATCACGTCGTACAGCATCATCCTCGACCGTGCCGTAGACGTTATCGCGAATGATCCGCCCCTCTTCCGTCATCTCGCCATCTTCGGCTTCAGTGTGCTGCGCACGAAAAGTGGCGACCTCGATAATCTCACGCCCAAAGTGAACATGAGCTAGACGAAAACGTCGTCCAATCAGGCGGCAATTACGGAACACCTCTTTGATCTGTTCCGGATGCGCATCCGTCGCCACATCAAAATCTTTCGGTTCACGGCCCAGCAACAGATCGCGCACACCGCCACCCACCAGGTAAGCCTCGTAACCAGCGCCCTTTAGACGGTAAAGCACTTTTAGTGCATTTTCAGAGATGCCTGCACGCGATAACACATGATCAGGGCGAGGGATAATTCTGGAGTTAATAGCAGTCAGTCCTAGTCTTTGAAATATTTTAGTGCCGTCCATGATTTCGGCTTGTAGATCGCTTAATGGTGCGTATAATACCGCAAAACCAAGCGGTATCTTATTAATTTTATTAGATTCATCTCAAATTACCAGTGGTTTTTAAAATGCTCCCTTCGTCTAGTGGTCCAGGACACCGCCCTCTCACGGCGGGAACAGGGGTTCGAGTCCCCTAGGGAGCACCATATTATAACCTTAATCATAAGCCAATGGCCTATGATAGGCCCACCTCAGCTCGCTATCTTACGGGCAACAGTCGCGTCGTGCGCCATGCGATCCCTTTAAACAGGGTATGAATCTGTTACGCGATGCAAGAGTAGCCAAATTAAAACAGCCTGCTACAGACCGCGCTGACGCACCGCCTCAAATAGACAGACACCGGTCGCCACCGACACATTGAGACTCGATACAGAACCGGCCATCGGCACTGAAATCAACACATCACACTGCTCGCGGGTAAGGCGGCGTAGGCCCTGCCCTTCAGCACCTAACACCAGCGCCAACGGCCCTCTGAGGTCAGCATCAAACAACGAGGTCTCACCACGCTCATCGGCCCCCAGTAACCATATCCCTTCTTCCTGCAGCTGACGCAGTGCGCGTGCAAGATTGGTCACCTGGATCAACGGCACATGCTCCGCCGCACCACACGCCACCTTACTCACCACCGGGGTAATCCCTACCGCACGGTCTTTCGGTACGATCACCGCATGCACACCCGCCGCGTCCGCACTACGTAGGCAAGCACCCAGGTTATGTGGATCTTGCACCCCGTCTAACACTAGCAGAAAAGGGGCCCCATCTATTCCAGCTAACAGCTCCGCAATATTTAACGCTAGTTGCGGTGACGCAGCAATATGACATTCAGCCACCACCCCCTGATGACGCTCGCCCCCCGCCATTGCATCTAACGTCGCATTGGTTGAGGCCTGTAGCGAAACCCCCGCCTTATCGGCCAGGCTTTGCAGGCGCTTAATACGTTGATTTTTTTGCGCCTCTCGCGCAATCCACAACGTACGCACACGCGCAGCATCTTTTTCTAGTACCGAGGTAACCGCGTGGATACCAAATAGATAATCACTATCAGGGGGTTTATTCATTGCGCTACTAAACTGATTAAATCAAAAGAGCGGTCAATCAACGACGGCGATGGCGAGATTTCTTTTTCGCCGGTGCATCCACCGAAGTATCAGCCTGCTCACCAGCATCAGCCCCCGCGCTTGCTTCAACTGCACTCGTGGCTTTCACCCCTTTACCACGCCCGCCTCTTTTTTTGCCCGAACGTTTTTTAGCTGGCATTTTCTTTGCGCCTGCCTCGTCATCGTCGGATGTCCCCAGCAAAGCGAAATCGATCTTGCTTTCATCCAGATCAACTCGCGCCACGCGGATATTAATCCAGTCGCCCAAACGATAGGTCATGCCACTGCGCTCACCCTTCATTTCATGGCGCTTGGGATCAAAATGGTAGTAGTCATTGTCAAGCGAAGTGATGTGTACCAGCCCCTCAACAAAGATTTCATCCAGCTCAACAAACAACCCGAAACCAGTCACTGAAGTGATGATGCCAGAAAACTCCTGCCCAATTCGACTCATCATATATTCACATTTGAGCCAGTCGATCGCATCACGCGTCGCATCATCCGCACGACGCTCAGTCATCGAGCAATGGTCACCCGCTGCTTCCATATTAGAGTGGTCGTAGCGGAAGCTTTCTGCTTTGCCACCACCAATCAGATGACGAATACCACGATGCACCAGCAGATCAGGATAACGACGAATCGGTGACGTAAAGTGAGTATAGGCCTCTAACGCCAGCCCGAAATGACCGATATTTTCAGGACTATAAACGGCCTGACTCATGCTGCGCAGCAACACCGTTTCAATTAGATGACGATCATCACGCACCTGCACTTCATCCAGCAGTTTTGCATAATCTTTTGCCGAAGGCTCAGAGCCACCGCCTAGCTTCAATCCCATCTCAGCCAAAAAGAGCTTCAGATCCGTCAGTTTTTCTTCAGTCGGATTTTGATGGATGCGGTAAACCATCGGGAAATCATTTTCTTCAAAGAACTTAGCTGTCGCCACATTGGCACAGATCATAAATTCTTCAATCAGACGATGTGCATCGTTACGCACCGTCGGCACAATCTGCTCAATCTTACGCCCTTCGCCAAAGACAATGCGCGTCTCGGCGCGATCAAACTCAATCGCACCGCGTTTACTACGCGCTTTACGCATGGCATGGTAGAGCTTATAAAGTTCATTCAGATGCGGCATCAGCGGCTCGTATTCACGACACAGATCTGCGTCCTTATCCACCAACATCGCGGCCACCTTAGAATAGGTCAAACGCGCATGAGAACGCATCACCCCTTCAAAAAAGCGATAACTACGCAACTTTCCAGTCGGTGTGATCGACATTTCACACACCATACAAAGGCGATCGACATCTGGCTTTAACGAACAGAGATGGTTGGACAAAATTTCCGGCAACATTGGAATCACATTTTCAGGAAAATAAACCGAATTCCCACGTAGCCATGCCTCTTGGTCAAGCACGGTATCGGGCTTCACATAAGCCGACACATCCGCAATCGCCACCACCAGCTTCCAACCATTACTGACTTTTTCACAATAAACCGCATCATCAAAGTCACGAGAATCATCACCATCGATGGTTACCAGCTGCAGTTCACGAATATCTTCACGTCCGCCACCTTTAGCAGACTCTGGCACGTCCCTACCAAAGGCATCCGCCTCAGCTTCGGCCTCGCGTGACCAAAGATTTGGTAGCTCATGCGCGCGCAGAGCGATCTCCATCTCCATTCCTGGCGCCATGTGGTCGCCCAATACTTCGGTAATTTGGCCGACCGGTTGCGAACGGCGTGTCGGTTGCTCCAGAATCGTCGCCACCACAATCTGCCCGGTCTGCGCACCGCCCTGTTTTTCTGCTGGAATGACGATTTCATGAGTGATACGTTTATTGCTCGACTCCACAAAACCGACACCACTCTCTTTAAAGAAGCGACCAACAATTTCATGGTGGGCATGTTCTAGCACCTCAACCAGCGCGCCTTCACGACGGCCTCGTCGATCCATCCCGATCACTCGCACCAATACGCGATCACCATGCATCACCGCGTGCATCTGACGTGCGGATAGAAAAGTGTCATCACCACCTTCATCAGAGACCACAAAACCAAAGCCATCCGGGTGGCCAATCACGCGACCACGAATCAGATCCATACGACTAGCCGCAGCGTAGCCATCGCGACGATTGCGTACCAGCTGGCCATCACGCTCCATCGCCCTCAGGCGACGACGCAACGCCTCCAGGTCCTGATCTTCAACCAACTCCAGCGCTTCGCCGATCGCCCGTATATTCTGCGGGCGATCGCACTTCTCAAGGAGCGCCAGGATCCCTTCTCTGCTCGTAATAGGATTCGCGTATTTCTGTGCCTCGCGTTCGGCAAACTTGTCTTTTTCAGGTGATTTATTACTCATGGCGCGTAGTATAGCGCACAACCAAGGCAATCAAGTAATTTCAATGGTTTAAGCGACAAAATCCGAGCTGATCACACTTTTCCGAAACCAGACACCCTGCCATAATTGACAACCCAAGCATCAATCGGTACAGTGCGCCCCTTAGTTTCAACGCCATGAAATCGCGACCGCGAATTCAACACGCCGAGGTGGTGAAATTGGTAGACACGCTAGCTTCAGGTGCTAGTGGGGGCAACCCCGTGGAGGTTCAAGTCCTCTCCTCGGCACCATTTTCCCAGTTAACACCCACCCAGCCATAATCCCTCGATTCAGGATTAGATGTCACCGCAGCTGAAAGTAGGCGGGGGCGGAAAGAGTCAAACTCTTGCATCCATGCCAGTGTCAAACGATTGTTTTAATAAACAATCCTATGGCTCACGATACCTAAAGAATTAATACTCGCTATCTAAACTTTTATTTTCCAGCGTCGATACCTGAATTAACGGTGCGCTAGGGATCCTCGTTTTAATACCACTCCACCGGATTTCACACAGATACAAAACCAGACCAGGGTACCCAAAATCGACCAGCCCTTAGAATATATCAAATACTATTAATAACTTACTTATTTGTGATGACGCATATCAGGAGATAAACCATGGCATCAGCCGCCAACAACCCTCTCGGTCTAGACGTCGATCTACTAGAAAAAACGTTCGAAGCGCTTTCGCCATCGGGTGAAAAGATAGTCAAACGGTTCTATCAGGAGTTATTCAAACGCTATCCTGATGTTAAACCGATGTTTGGCAATACCAGCATCAGTGCACAGCAGAAAAAACTGCTCGCTGCACTCAAACTGGTCATCAGTAACCTGAGAAAACCACACGTTTTAAAGAATGCATTACTCGAATTAGGTGCTAAACATGAAAACTATGGTGCTATCGCAGAACATTATGACGCGCTCGCCGAAACCATGCTAGATGTCCTTGAAGAGTTTGCCGGGGACCTATGGACATTAGAGGTTAATGATGCATGGAGTGATGCCCTCAATTTAGTATCGCAGACCATGTTAAAAGGGTATCAAAACGGTGTGGATGCTGGCCAAGCGTTCAGTGACGGAACGTTGATGGGCGATCTTGAAATCATGAAAGACATTCTTGAACATGCACCCATCAACATCATGATGGCAGATGTGGACGAGAATGTTATTTTTGTTAATCGCCAAGCGCGCGAAATTTTAACCGCCGTTGAAGATGAACTTGCCACCTATATTCCTGGTTTTAAAGCCAACGAAGTGGTGGGTGGTAGTATCCATCGCTATCACAAAGACCCCAATACCATTAAGCGGGTATTAGCGGCGCTGCAACCCGGCGACTCACATCAAGGTGAAATCTGCCCGGGTCATTTTATTTTTGAACATAAAACACGTGCCCTTTTTGATCATCAGGGCAATCGCCGTGGTTATGTGGTGCAGTGGACAGATGCCACTGCACGGCGCTCAAAAGAGGAAGAGGCCTACCGCTTGCAACGTGCCATTGATGGTTCACAGACAGCCATCATGACCATCGATCGCGAACTAGTGGTCACTTACGCCAACGAACAGACCATCACTATGATACAAGGCTATGCTGATGAGCTCAGTATTGCATACCCGGGTTTTAATCCCGATGAACTTGTCGGTAGCTGTATTGATATTTTTCACAAAGATCCTCGAATGCAACACCAACTACTATCCAACCCAGCCAATCTACCACATGATGCCGACATTACTATCGGCCCACTCATCTTTCATATCCATATCACCGCGATACTGGGTCTTAATGGTGATTATATTGGCAATACACTGGAGTGGGCAGATGTCACTGAATTGCGTAAAAAAGAGATTGAAGTTTTTCGCCTCACATCAGCCGTTGAAGGTGCGGCATCTAACTTAATGTTATGCGATGAAAACCTGCTGATTACCTATGCGAATCCCGCTGTGATCAATATGTTCGTATCTCGTCAAACAGCACTTCAACAACGTCTTCCAACACTAGATCCACATAATCTTGTCGGGCAGAATATCGACCAATTTTACCCCAACCCTCAACACCAAAGGGCTCTGCTTTCCAATATCAATGCACTACCCGCAAAGGCTCAACTCGAGATTTCCGGGCTCAATTTTGAGGTCAATGCGACGGCCATTGTTAGCCCTGATGGTCGCCACATGGGGAATATGGTTGAGTGGAAAGATATCACAGAGCAAAAAGATGCGGAGGCTCAAATCAACCAACTGGTGGAGAGTGCCATCGCAGGCAGTATCGACCAACGTATTGATACGTCCGTCTATAGTGGTTACATGCGGAACCTTGGCGATGGCATCAATGAGCTACTCACGGCAGTGGTCGAACCACTCAAAGAAGGTATTTCGGTGCTCTCTAATCTCGCCAATAGCGATCTAACTAGAACAATGGATGGTGAATATCAGGGTGAGTTTTCAGTCTTCAGTGAAGCCATTAATAGCACTGTGAATAACATGGCTGAGATCGTTGATAAAATCATCATCTCATCCCTTGAGATCAAAGGAGCCTCTAGCGAAATCGCTCGCGGTAATGTAGATCTCAGCCAGCGCACAGAAGAACAAGCCTCATCACTGCAACAGACCGCTTCCAGTATGGAAGAGCTTACCAGTACCGTAAAACAGACGGCGGAGAATGCCCTGCAAGCAACAAAACTTGCATCTATCGCCCATGAGGAAGCGACTAAAGGAGGGGAAGTCGTTAGCAACACCATTCAGGCGATGAGCGAAATTAATATCGCAAGTAAAAAGATAGCCGATATCATCAGCGTCATTGATGAGATCGCATTCCAGACCAATTTACTCGCTTTAAATGCGGCCGTTGAAGCGGCGCGAGCAGGTGAGCAAGGCCGTGGGTTTGCAGTAGTCGCGGCAGAAGTCAGAAACCTTGCACAGCGCAGCGCCAGTGCAGCCAAAGAGATTAAAGGGTTGATCAGCGATAGTGTTGAGAAGGTTAATCAAGGTACGCAACTCGTCAACACTTCTGGAAAATCGCTGGAAGCAATCCTCAACGCAGTTAAAAAAGTCAATGACATCATTGCTGAAATCTCAGCCGCGAGTCAGGAACAGTCTGTAGGCATTAATCAAATCAACAAAGCCATCACCCAAATGGACGAAGTGACACAGCAAAATGCTGCTTTAGTTGAACAAGCGACTGCAGGTAGTGAATCACTCAACTCTCAAGCGATAAACCTGAACGAGATGATGACAGTATTCAAACTAAACGACTAACGTCGTCACAGGAAATCAAAACCACTTCAGAGTAGTTCTGCGGTAATATTCTTTAAAATTGCTTCCTCTAGGATGGTACGCATGTTGTCTATTGAATTGTCCTTTAAAATGTATTGTTTCGCGCCACCGCCGAGACATTGCCGCACAATATCAAGCGAATTAAGTGAAGTGAGCATAATGACAATGGCAGATGGATTCATGGTAATCACCTCATGCAGGACATCAACACCGCTCATATTAGGCATGTTGATATCCAGTAAAAGAACATCCGGCTGCAGATCCGTGTACATCTGAAGCGCCTGTTTACCATCTTCAGCTAACCCTACCACCTCATAACCAATAGAACTAACCATAATCTCGAGTAAATTTCTTATATGCGATTCATCATCCGCAATCACAAACCTAAGGCTGTCTGGCATAATCAGCTCCCTGCCTGCTCATGCAATCGCACAATCAAGGGTATCAAGCAGCGAGCTATCTTTTTTTATGATGATGTCGGGCGCGCACACTGCCCATTTATTCTTTCGCTCTGTTGCAAGATAAACTGTTTTTACATTCGCAAATCGCGGCGTGATTTTTATAAAACCAATCAACTCAGATCCATTGATAAATCTATTTTGCTCAGATGTAATAAACAAATCATAATGTCGGAGCAGCAGTGATTGCATGGCCTCCATACCATCGCTCACTAATGTCGTTTCATAACCATTATCCTCTAACACCGCAAAAATTTGGTTCGACACACTTTTGAGTGGTTCCAGTACCAATGCAAATTCATTAGCGTGCATGGAGGCCTTTCCTTCTTGAAATATAGCTCTAAGATCACGCTCGCCACCGAGCCATGCACGTGCCATTTTTTCAACCAAATCTAATTCACTGTGCATTTTTAAGAATATATCTCGATGATTACCATTGTCAGGCGAGCTGATTATCGTCAGCAAATTCTCTAACTGATGAAAAACCGTCGTAACACAATACATACCATAAATTCCACCCGTTCCTTTTGCACCATGAAAACGACGAAACACCTCTTCATAAAGCCCCAAATCAATATCGCTTCCATGACGTTCCAGCTCCAATAGATAGTTATGGAATAGTGTTATACGGCTATCCACAAGGTCTTGCGCAAAATCATTGCCAAGGCCTTCAATAAGTGCAGTTTCATCCATTATGCCCCCCTATAATAATTCATTTGATCTCTCATCATTATAATGAGACCGCTGCTCGAACCTATTTTCCGCGCCGGCAGCGCTATAAATGGCCTCAAAAAAATCACTATATTTCGTGTAAACTCCATTTTTTGACCATTGATGCCTTGCTGAAACGAAAGCTAGTTCTCGTGCAAAGCCCTCATAATGAATTAAAAACATAAAATCAGCTCATAAACCAGCTAGATTTCTGTCTATTGAACATGCTTAATGGGTATCTCAAATGAAAATACAGCGCCACCATCGGGGATGTTTTCAGCCCAGATCTTGCCATTATGGCGGTATATTATTTCTTTACAGATAGCCAGCCCTAAACCAGCACCACTTTCATTATCATTACTTTTATCATTCTTGAATTTATCAAAGATACTATCCATCAATAGCTCTGGAACACCACCGCCGCAGTCTGCAATTGATACCCGCACAGCTTTAGAGACATCATCTTCACCACTACAGTTAGATATTGATATTTGGATTTGTCCATTCACAGATGACTGCTTAATCGCATTGGATAGAAAATTCAGCACAACCTGACCAATCCGTGCGACATCGAAATCAACTGCAATATTTTCATGGCTCGAATTAATTTCAATATTGATACTTTTTTCATGCATTAATGGTTTCAGTGATTTTACAACATCACTGACAACTGAAACCATCTCATTAGATGACAGATCAAACGCCATCAGACCCGCTTCAAGCTTTGAAAGATCAACAATATCATTAAGCAACAATAATAATGAGCGGCTATCACTATTAATCTCCCTTAGGTTGTCCACTTGCCTCGGTTTATCCCATTTATCAATATTAATGATACCCATATCTGTCATTCCTATAATTGAATGCATAGGTGTTTTTAGCGCAGATGACATACTAGCAAGCAGTGTACTCTTTAGCTTGCTAGCATCTTCAGCCGTGTGACGTGCTGTTTCAAGCTGACTATTCAATTCAGCTAAAGCCAGTTTATTATTGTACAAATCAATAAATACGTTCACCTTACTGCGCAGTATAAAGGGATTTAATGGTTTAGTGATATAGTCTACAGCGCCCACATCATAGCCTCGAATAACGTTACTTTCATCCAGTGAGTTCGCGGTAACAAAGACTATAGGAATTTGCCGACTATGCTCTGATGACTTCATCATTTCAGCAGCCTGGTAACCATCTAATTTTGGCATTTGTACATCGACAAGGGCCAAGGCAAAATCATACTTAAATGTATACGTTAAAGCTTCATAGGGGTCAGTTGTAGTAATTAACTCAACATCAAGATCTGACAATACATGCTCAATTGCGATTAAATTCGCCCTAATATCATCAACCACTAGAATTTTAGGGCGAGATTTTCTTTCAATAGTTAACAGCTCTTCATCATCATAACGCTCTACTGACTGCTTCATATCCGGCTCCTAAACGCTTATTTTTTCTTCTTCAAGATTAAGGCATGATTCCATTATTGTAAACAATCTACGTGCCTCTATCGGCTTGGGTAAATAATCTGTGGCTCCGATTTTTAAACATTTATCGCGGTCCTCTTTCATCGCCTTGGCCGTCACAGCGAGAACGGGCAACGACTCAAACCGAGACTGCTGCCGAATACGCTCTATCGCCTCATAGCCGTCCATCACAGGCATCATGATATCCATTAATACAATATCAACATCAGGGTTTTTATCTAACGCATCCAGTGCCTGCTGACCATCTTCAGCTAGAATCGTCTCAAATCCGGCCTGATTTAATATAAATGACAATGCAAAGGTATTCCGCTTATCATCATCGACTAATAGTGCAGTCATCCCTTTAAATAAATTATTCATAACCTTACCCACCTCCATATGTGAAACATCATCTTTTTCAAATTCACTGAAATTGCCACTTGTATCCATGTCTAGAATATAATTCTCACCAGAAAATGTGTCTAATACATCCTTCAGTAATTGATCCGGTCCATCTTGCTTTTTGATGAATGTATCCGTGTATTTTTGAAGCCTTTCACGCTCTTCATCCGTCACATCCTTTCCTGAATAGATCATAACCGGCGGTTGAATGATATTGACATCATCAGAAACAATATCCAGCAGATCTAGACCAGACATACCTGGCAGCATAAGATCCAACATCATTCCACAAAAACGCCTGGTTTTTAATGCCTCCAATGCATCTTCGGCATTATCAACAGCCACTACATTGATCCCTTTATGATAAAATAAAAGCGTCAGGTAGTGTTGCATTGGAATGTCATCCTCAACAATTAAAATATCCTTTACCTTGGCACTTGACATCGTTTTTATATCATCTATCACCCCATCAAGCTGCTCTTGCGTGATGGGTTTCGTCAAATAGCCAACCGCGCCTTTTTCAAGAAGGTCTTTTTGCTCGTCATGGACGGAGATAAAATAGACGGGGATATCACGCGTTTCTTTTTTGTAATGCAGCTTTTCAAAAACCTCTAAACCACTAATATCAGGGAGTCCAATATCCAGTATAATCGCATCAGGCTTGTAGTCTAACGCCAGTGCAATGCCGTCAATCCCATTATTAGAAATAAGACATTTAAAACCTTTTAGATGAGTTGATGCATACAGTATTCTGGCAAAGTGCGGATCATCTTCAATGATCAACACCACATCATCGTCCTCAACAATGATCGAACGATCATCCTTGAATAACGCTTCATTTTTAAGTGAGACAATATCGTTGCTTATACTTTTGATATCGTTAGGAGGCAACGTGGATTGTTCTGTCATTATGGGCGCGGCCACGTTAACATCGCAAGGGACGGAAAGGCTAAACACACTACCAGAGCCATCGCTTTCAAGCGCAATTTCACCACCAATAAGCTTCGCCATCTCTGTCGAAATAGAGAGCCCGAGCCCAGTACCACCGTATTCTCGGCTTGTAGTCCCATCTACCTGAACAAAGGACATAAACACTGACTGCAGCTTATCATCCGGAATGCCAATGCCACTGTCTTTAACACTGAACAAGACCGCTGATGAGCTTAGTGATATTTTAACTGAAAGTTCAACCCCACCTTGATGGGTAAACTTAAATGCATTACTAGAAAAATTCTTAAGAATTTGGCTAATCCTCTGCCTATCCGAGACCAGTTCTTTAGGAACATTATCATCAATGCTTATTTTAAAATACAGTCCTTTGCCACTAGCAATAGGAGTAAACTGTGCTTTAATTTCCTCAATAAGACTCGCTATAAAAAACCTTTCATTATTGACTATATATTTCCCTGACTCTATCTTGGCAAGATCAAGAATGTCATTAATCAGTACCAATAAATCTTTGCCAGAGTGATGTATTATCGTTGCCGCTTCAAGCTGACTGGATGTTAGATTGCCGTCCTTATTATCAACCAAATTTTCGGCTAGGATTAAAAGACTATTAAGCGGAGTGCGAAGCTCGTGAGACATATTCGCTAGAAATTCTGACTTAGCAATATTTGCATTTTCGGCAAGATCTTTAGCGATATTCAGGTCAACCACCTGCTCTTCAATCAACTCTTCGAGATGATCTCGATACTGCAATAACTCTTCCTTCGCCTTATTTTCCTCTGTCACATCCCTCATCATAACAACAAAATTACGATCACTGTCCAGATCCATCTCGCTTACCGAAATATTTAATGGAAATTTGTCTCTGTTTTTTCGTTCACCATTAACATTAAATTTTTGACCCAGTATTTTTTTACTAGCATCAGAAAAATATTCCTCCAGATCAAGCTTATTACCAGCGCCACCTTCACTCATAAGAATCGAAATATTTGACCCAATAATTTCTTCTCTACGAAATCCAAATATCTTTTCACATGCGGCATTAAAGGTTAAAACTTGACAGTTCTCATCAATAGTGACAATCCCGTCAACCGCATTACTGACTATTGATTTCATTATTTTTTCACTATTAATAATCTCTTTATTACGCTTATCGACCTCCTCACCCATTGTTTTTATGACCGTTGAAAGCGTCCCTATTTCACCACCACAATCCGTTGGCAATGGGGCTGAATAATCACCCCTACCATATCGTTTTGTAGCACTAATGATTTGCGTCAATGGTCGAGTGATCATTCTAGAAAATAGTATCGCTAACACCACCCCAACTATAATCAAAGACATGCCAAGTAAGATGCTTTTATCTCGGACAATCTCTACATTTTTATAGGCATTCTCAAGTGAGGTTGAAACACCAAGGTATATAATTGAGGATATTTCGTTCTGATCGTATCTAACAGGGATAAATCGCAAGATACTATGTGTATCCCTGATAGAAACCACCCCCTTTTCAACACCCCACGATATATTACTCGTACCAAAGTTCCCAGCAACACCCGGAAATTCAGTTTGCACTTTATGTTCGTTGTCAAATTCAAACCCAAATACCTTACTAGAATCATGATGAGCAAGATAATCGCCATTATCATTCGTCACATAATGATTACTAAAATCTGGAGCATTATTCATAAATCCTTTAAAAATACTCGATAAATCCATATTAATCACAACAAGGCCAAACATAACGTGATTGTTATCGAAGACAGGTACCACTGCAAGAATCACAGGGGAATAGGGTTTAGTAATAGCGCCATGCTCTTTGTTCAAAGTAATATTAGAGAAATAAATGTCGCCAGGATGTTTCCCCATTCTTTTAGTGTAATAGCGCTCCTCTCCTTTATTCTGCAATTCACTTTTTCTAAGCGTGATAATCTTGCTGCCCCTCTTTTCCACCCTGACAAGCTCTAATCCATCGTCCGTAACACTGATAAACCTTATCTGAGTATATTCAGGCCTTTCTAATAAGAAATTTGAAAAAATACTAGACAGTCTATCTAGCCACTCCTCATTAGAAGAGCCATCCAGTGGATCAGGGCCCTGGAGCGTGCGAAAAATACCTTGTATAGGCGGTGTCTTAGAAAGGAATGAAACATCTTTTTTCAACATTTCAAACTCAGATTTGATCAATATTGCCTCCCGATCTATACCACTCACAATATCATTCAACTCTTTTTCAACTAATAGCGCATTATTTTCTTTGTAAACCATCACCCCAACAGAGCTGGCTGTTAACAGCACTAACATGACGGCTAAAAGTGTTATTTTTGTTGATATTCCAAATTTCATCATCACTTCCCTGTGATATTAGCGGTAAAATTTACGTTGAAATGCTAACCCTGGTGTATCAGGTTTCAACAGTAAGGCTTTGACAAAGACTCTTTTTCATTATATGAAACAACTCAGTTGCTTCGATTGGCTTAGCAAGATAATCTGTTGCACCAATCTCAAGACAATGATCACGATCTTCACTCATCGCCTTTGCTGTCACCGCTATGATAGGCAGGTTTAAAAACCGATCCTGTGCGCGTATTCGTTTGATTGCCTCATAGCCATCCATCACTGGCATCATAATATCCATTAGCACAATATCGAATGATTGATTACTTTCAAGTATCTCAAGTGCTTTTTTACCGTTATCGGCAATCGTGACCATCATCCCCACCTGCTTGAGAAGCAGCGAAAGCGCAAAGATGTTTCGCGTATCGTCGTCAACCAGTAGTACGTGTTTATTCATGAGGATCGCATCAATCTCGACGCCTGATGCAGTATTTTTTACAATATTAGAGTCAACTTTACTAGCAATGGAAATAGGCACCGCTGACGAACCAGGCTGCTCAGATGTTTCAAATGCCGCTAGCAAGTCACTAATGACCTTCGTCGATGAGCGACTATTCTTCGCTACAAAGGAATGAGTGTATTGCGCTAAGGCCTCGTGCTCCTCATCGCCCATATCTTTAGCGGAGTAGACGACAACCGGCGGCTGAGTCATATAAGGGTCATTACCAATGTACTGCAATAGCTCTAAGCCACTCATACCCGGCAGCATTAAATCTAACAACATACCACTATAAGCCCCCTCTTCAAGGCACCGTAATGCCTCTTCGGCTGATCCCGCAAAATCAACATCAAAACCTTTTTGTTCAAATATAGGCGCAAGATAATCCTGTGTAACCGTATCGTCATCAACCACCAGTATCGCTTTGTGCTCACAGTTCGATGCAGCAATCAACGTATTCAATGCACTATCAAGCTGGGTCTGTGACATTGGCTTAGTTAAGTATCCCACTGCACCTTTTAGCATTTCATTGTCAATCTCATCATGAACCGACATAAAATATACTGGGATATGACTTGTTTCAGGGCTACTTTTTAGTTCGGCAAACACCTCAATACCACTAATGTCAGGTAAGCCTATATCCATTACAATCGCGGAGGGGAGATATTGATGCGCCATTTCAAGCGCACTCTTTCCGTCACGCGCAGTCAAACACCTTATATTTTCCTTTCGAATGGATGCCTCTAAAATTGCAGCGAAATGTTTGTCATCTTCAACGACCAGAATGCACTGCCGCTGATTATGCGCTGTTAAATTATCAGAAACACTTTTTTCAGGCGATTTCTTTTTGCTGCTTAACAGCCCACTATTTGATGCTACATTAGCATTTGATGCTTTCTCTAGTGAATGGGTATTTTCATCTAACAGCGAAGATTCAATTGACCTTGCATCAAGCGGTATAGTCATTATGAACACACTTCCAACATCAACCTCGCTATCCACTGTTACTATTCCACCTAATAACATCGCTAACTCTTCACATATTCTCAATCCCAAACCAGTGCCGCCATACTCACGACTAGTTGAGCCATCTACCTGCTCAAAAGCATTAAATATCTTTGAAAGTTTTTCACTCGGTATGCCAATGCCGGTGTCACGAACCTCAAATGCAATACAATTATCATTTCCTAATGCATGGACATAGTCTCTATTGATGTCACTCATGCCCTTGATTGTTAGTGTCACTCTTCCTTTTTCTGTGAACTTAAATGCATTACTTAAAAAATTCTTAATGACTTGTTCAATACGCTGTTTATCACCAACCATTTCATCAGGAACTTCTGGCAGAAAACAGACCTCAAAACCAAGCCCTTTTTCCTCGGCAATATGGGCGAATTGATTTCGAATTGTCGCCTCAATATCGTGAATTAAGAACACCTCGTTATTGAGTACCATTTTCCCAGCTTCGACTTTCGCAAGATCTAAAATATCATTAATCAGCACTAGAAGGTCACTGCCACTTTGATAGATGATTGACGCTGCTTCCTGTTGGTGATCCGTTAAGTTTCCATCTCGATTAACGGAAAGACTTTCAGCCAAAATCAGCAAACTATTAAGCGGTGTACGCAATTCATGAGACATGTTGGCCAAAAACTCAGATTTAGTTCTATTGGCCTGCTCTGCGACATCTGTTTTTCGCTTCATTTCCACATTCGCTTCTTTCAACTCATTTTCACGCTGTTTGAGCACTTTTGACTGTGCTTCAGAGAGCGCTAACAGATGCTCTGCACGAGAGCGTGCGACAATCGTGCTGATAAAGACACCCACGTTATCCACTATTTGCTCCAGCAATTCATGCTGAAGCAAGCTAAAATCATTCAGCGCGCCAATTTCCAGCACTCCTAGTAAATCATTCTCAAACAAAACAGGTAGTACCATGACTGTTCCAGTTGATACTTCACCGATCCCCGTATCAATTGAAAGCAATTCAGATGGCGCATCACGTATCACAATGGGCTTTCGTTCAAGCGCGGCCTGCCCTACAAGCCCCTCTCCAATAGAGTATTTATTGATTGAAGTATTTCTATATTTATACGCATAACTCGACATGATTGAAAATACTTCACTACCACTTGATTCAATTGACTCTACTTTATCTACTCCATCTCTAATGTAGAACACGCCAATCTGAGCGTTCATTATCGGTAACATCGTATTCAGCAGCTCATCACACATACCTTTTAAGCTACGACTCCCCTGTAATCGCTCAACAATGCTGGCATAACTACTCTTAAGCCAGTCTTGCTCCAGAAGCTTTTCTTTTTCAGATTCTAGTGCCTCTCTTGCTCTTATTTCATCCTCTTCTATTCGTTTTTGCTTAGTAAAATCACGAACCGTTCCAATAAAGTTTTTTTCACCTCCGATTATAATCTCAGAAACAACAATGGATGCTGGAAATGTAGAGCCGTCTTTACGCTGAGCCTCGACATCACGTGGCGCACCAATAAATCGTCTATCACCGGTACGAAGATATGTCGACAGGTAATTGTCGTGTTTTTCAGAATGAGGATTTGGAACCAATATCCGAATATTTCTTCCGATGACTTCATCTGCCGAATATTGAAATATCCTTTCAGCTGCTGGATTAAATAAAGTGATTAACCCTTCTCCTGTAATATTAACCAGGCCATCCTCCATATTATTAATAATACTGTTTGAGCGGCTTTCACTGTCCACTAACGCGGTTAACTGCCGCTCAGTTTCTGCTTTTGAGTCTCGTATCGCATCCAGCATGCTATTGACTGATCGTGCCAGTCTGTCGTTATCGCTTTTGACCTCAACTACCACATCAAGCTGGCCATTCGCCACCGCTTCTGCCGCCGCCGTTGTCGCTCGTAATGATGCGGTCATGGCACCGAGTGAGCGCCCTAACGATACAATTTCACTAGAGCCTTTAAACTCAGTATCAATATCAAAATCACCCTTTGATACAGCATCGGCAACATCGAGTGTTCTCAGAATAGGCACGCTCACAGAACGCGTTATGATGACACCCATAATGGCACAAAAGGCTAAACCAATGACTAACAAACCCCACACAATACGATTTAGCAAATGACTCTGGCGCCTAGACTCATTAAATTGATTATTCATTGCAGTTTGAGCATTATCTATAATTGACTCTAATAGAGAAACCATTTCAGCAGCATGAGGTGACGCACGGGTTCGTAACCAATAACTGGCCATATTCCATTGTTCACTTTGTCGTATCTTCACCATCTCTTCTATCAAAGGAACAAGCTGCTCACTTAACTGAAATGCTATCCTTAGATCTTTTTTTGATGCTTCGTTTAAGTCGTTGGAATGATCATTCAGTTGTATTAACCCACCATAAACCATCGAGTAATGCTTTAATGATAAATGATATGATGATAGGGATTTTTCACTGCCAATCAAAAGATACCCTTCAGCTTCAACCAATAATTTTTCTGTTGCGGCTAACAGCGATACTGCTCGTTCATATAGCGGCCCAGTGTAGATTTGTTGTCTATCGTCATCAATACTAAAAACAACTTCTCTCGTCTCAATCGCTACAATTCTTTCAATCAAATGATCTGCAATCGGTTTTACCTGGTTGCTGAACAACATGATGGCTGGAAAATTCTCTTCCTTATTCGCAATATCTTCAATGTCGTCCTGATAACGTTCAAACTTACGTATTTTAGTTTTAATCGATGTCAACCGGTCGCGATCTTCCTGTTCATCCCAGTGCTCAGACAATTCACTTAATTCAGTGAGCCCATGATATATTTTTTCATCCCAGGCTAATGCACGTTCATCTAGAAATCTTTCATCCCCCAGAATCATCCAGCCAAGCAGTGCCGCTAGTGACTGGTTGATACCAGCCAATACGGTTAATCCAGCTTGCGTCGTTGGCACGCGGTGTTCACGCAGGTCATCAGATATATGAGAGGTTCCGTTCACCAGGTATACCGTAGTACCCACAGAAAAACACAACATCAAGCCTACAATGATATAACCAAAGCCAATTTTTTTTGCTAATGAATCTAGTTTAAACATCCCTGTTTATTCCTTAAATTTTTTATGCTGCTACAGTATTTTCAATTCAATCGCAGCCTGATATATCTGTTGATAGTGACTAATATCAGCAGGGTAAAACTCTTTTATACCTAATTTAATCAACGCCGTTCTTTCGAGAGATTTGTTTTACTCGTACCTATAGAACCGACCATTACACTGTTCATGACAAGCGAGTAGATGAAAATGTTTTTCGCATTCTATGCAGCCGCAGCATGCTCTTCCTGTTGAGCGATGGGCCTATCAAGCGATAGCGGAATAACAACAATATTTGTATACATCGAGTACATATGACAAACACTCCTTGTTTGCACAACACGCTGTGTATGCATCTATTCAACCAATTAACTTATGGCCAATCAAATACCCTGAGAAACATCGAAAAAGAAGATGAGGCATCTTAAGCGGAATACAAGCATATCGAACACTCCCATCATCCATGACCTCAATTGCGACGGCTTCAATGCCTTGCCCATCTAACTAGCGTATCGGCGATCAGAATATGAGCTTTAACCCAAAAGATATCCGGCTGAAATACTGCGTATTAAAGGCCTGTATTTCAGTGGTATTTCTTGTGATTACAACGACAAGCACTACACACCGCTATTATTTAACGGCGACTTGAAAAAGTATGAAGACATAGCTAAGTCGTATGAAAAGCATACTATATTCGTATCGGGCGCCGCTTATTGCTTCTCTTTCATCAATAAGCGCACACTGAATTCGTCTTGCCCGTCGGTCTCTCGTCTTCTCTTATGGACCTTCCTGGCCTCTTCTCTAGTGCCCCTCTTTCTGCTGCACAGGCTCTTTGGCTGCCTGAGCCAGTCATGGCAGGCACTACGTAACACCTCAATCACACCACACATCAGGCTAATGGTAAAAACACCCTGATGCTTCTCAATGAAGGCGTACTTTACGAGCTTTCCTGCGCAAAATACGCCATCCGGAACAGGTGATCCATCACTACGACCCGTGCATCTCCTGCGCCAGCCACTTTCTTGATCTAACGGTGAGGCGCGATTGAGTACCCTCATCGTCGGTTTCGGTTCGCCCCATGGTGGACGACCAGTTTGGCTGGTTGGTAATTGAACAACTGCAAACTGCACTGAAAGAGCGAGCGGATATTCGCACTATCTGTTGTGACCACAGCGGGGTTGACTGGATTCACCAATACCAGGCGGTTGATCATTTGATCTTTGTCGATGCCGTCAAAAGCGACGCCGAACCTGGCACATTACATCAATTAACCATCAAGCCAACAGAACTGAATACCCTGCCGACAACGCACTCCAGCCACGGCATTGGTCTACGCAAGGGCATTGCACTAGCAGCTGCAGTCGTTGAACTACCGGCGGAATAATATTTTACGGGGCAGCACTAGCACAGTGTGACGCGAATAAAGCAAGCTCGCCGACCACCATAGAAACGGTTACTGTTGGCTGCAATATGGTGATGGACTGACTGACGAGTTTCAAATAAGAAACCGAGCCATACTGGTGGCTCGGTTTAGAGGTGGATGACTAAGCCAGTTGACTTAGCGCTTTACTAACACGTTCTGCGTAGTTAGCATCAGCGGCTTTAAACTGAGCTAACATGCGTTCTTTTATGCTCTCGGAAGCGTGGGTCAGTGCGCCAGCAATGTTGTTCGTTAACTGGTTTTTCTGATCATCAGACATCAAACGATAGAGGTTCCCTGCTTGCGTAAAGTTGTCGTCCTCCTGGGTGTCATAAGCCTTGATCCATGCCTCGCCTTCAATTGGCATCGGTGGTTCGAGCGCTTCTATTACGGGTGCAGGAGCACCCTCGGCTATGCTGTCATTGGGATAAAAATTCACCCCGCCGCCTTGATTGTTGTTGTCGCCAAATGCAGGCGGCATTCCCGCCATTACACCATCACGTTGGTAGTGATGGAAAGGGCAACGAGGCGAGTTGACTGGTAGTTGGTTGACGTTGGCACCGATGCGATAGCGATGTGCATCAGAATAGGCCAGCAGACGTGCCTGCAACATTTTATCAGGCGAAGCACCAATACCGGGTACTAAGTTACTCGGGCTAAAGGCGGCCTGCTCCGTCTCTGCAAAGTAGTTGTCGACATTACGATTCAACTCCAGCTGGCCGATTTCGATCAATGGAAAATCAGCATGCGGCCAGATTTTGGTCAGGTCAAAAGGGTTAATGTGATAATGGCGGGCTTCCTCTTCCGTCATGATTTGCACTTTGACTGCCCAGCTAGGGAAGTCCGCATTATTGATGGACGCCACTAAATCTTGTTGCGCACCGAAAGATGGCATGGCACTCGCTTTATCATCAGATAAATTTTTAATGCCCTGGTTCGTTTTGAAATGCCATTTGACCCAAACGCGCTCACCTTTGTTATTCCACATACTTAGCGTGTGCGAACTAAAGCCATGCATATGGCGATAAGAATAAGGGATGCCACGATCAGACATAAGAATAGTCATCTGATGTAAAGACTGTGGGCTGTTAGCCCAGAACTCAAACATTGCAGCAGGATCCGGGATATTGGTAGCCGGGTTTTTTTTCTGCGAGTGAACAAAGTCTGGAAACTTGATAGGGTCACGCAGGAAGAACACAGGGGTGTTGTTACCCACCATGTCCCAGTTGCCCTCGTTAGTATAAAACTTTACGGCAAAGCCACGTGGGTCACGAGCGTAGTCGCTGGAATCTTGCCCGCCACCAACAGTGGAGAAGCGCACAAAGACATCAGTCTTTGTGCCGGTGCCTTGAAGAAAGCTAGCAATGGTGTGGTTGGACAAATCCTTAGTTAGCGTAAAAGTGCCATATGCACCGCTGCCGCGTGCATGCACCACGCGTTCAGGGATACGCTCGCGATTGAAATGGGCTAGTTTTTCGAAGACGCGGAAGTTGTCGAAGGTCAGAGAGCCGCGTTCACCGGCAGAAATACTGGCCTGGTCATCGGCGACGACAGCACCGTTTACGGTTGTCAGGGGGGTATTTTTACTCATGGCTGAACTCCTTGTTGTGGTTATTATGTTAGTTAGCTTGTGTTGATTAGCTAACTATAATCCCTCATCATAAAATCAATCCAATTAATTAATAATTTACTTCTCATTGGTTAAATCGATTTATCTTCTTGCCGCATCACCCGCAACCATTAAACAAGCAAGACTAACCACCCAATAAACATTAGACAGTACCACCTTGGAGACCCGGACTAAACTTTTCTCACTTTATATCTATGAAGAGGCCTTAATAAATAACCAGCCAAGTAACCCCAAAAAAGTAACACCAATCAAAATTAACAATTTCACGCTGTAATCTCCTAAACGCTCACTTACCAGCCGCTCAGTTGAGCATAATTCGTTAATCAGAAAAATTCTTATTTTTCACGTAAATACTTCGTATAACTCTAATTATTCAGCGCCAGATTTCACGTTTATCGACTAAGCAGAAGGCGTAAAATTGATGGCATTTGGCAACATGAAGCCTAATTAAACAGTTGGAATTTATCAACCAAGGGGCACCTCTATTAATTCTGAGCATGGCAGATTGAATCCCCAATGCGTTACCTCAAGGCCTCAATAGCAGGTAATATCCAAGGGGCGCACCGTAGCGGGACTATTGCCAAAATTGGCAACGCTGATGCAGCGGATTGGGGCTTTAAGCGCTGCGTTCATGAATTAATAGAGGAGCCCTAAGGCTGGCTTGCGCGATTCAACGCCGAAATCACCGCCTTCAGTGAGGCACTCACCGTATCGTGATCAAACGCGGCGCCAGCAAAACGCTGCCCTGCAATTTCCAACTGCACATAGGCAATCGCCTCGGCATGGGTACCCTCTTCAATCGCGTGCGCGCTATAATCAACCACCGATAATGCTTGCCCGCTGTAAGGCTGCCACGCGTCTACAAATGCTGAGATCACCCCTTCACCCGTGCCAGTGAGCAAACGTTCTTTGCCATCGGCTAAGATGCGCAACTCAAGCGTGTCACACGAACCGTTGTTTTCAAGTTGATAACCACTCAGTGCTACCGCTGCGCTATCGTTCACAAAGTACTCGCAAAAGATCTGATAAATAGTCTCACCAGCCACCACTCCAGCACGCGCCTCGCTTACCTTTTGCACCTGCTGCGCTAGTTCAGCCTGCATCCAACGCGGCAGACTCAAGCCATAATCACGCTCCAGCACAAAGGCGATGCCACCCTTACCGGACTGACTATTCACCCGAATGACTGCCTGATAATCACGCCCCAGATCTTGTGGGTTAATGGGCAAATAAGCGACCTGCCACGGCGCGTCCTCCCGCTGCTGTTTTAAACATTTACGAATCGCATCCTGATGACTGCCCGAAAAAGCGGTATAGACCAACTCACCCACCCACGGGTGACGTGGGTTGACTGGAATTTTGGTACATGCTGTCACTACTCGAATCATCTCATCCGGATTAGAAAGGTCCAGCTCAGGATCGATCCCCTGGCTATAAAGGTTCATCGCCATCGTGATCACATCCATATTACCAGTGCGCTCACCATTGCCCATCAAGGTACCTTCGACACGATCGGCACCCGCCATCAAGCCCAACTCTGCAGCAGCAACCGCACAACCGCGATCATTATGAGTATGCAATGACACGATGATGCTGTCACGTCGGCTAATATGAGTACAAAAATACTCAACCTGATCGGCAAAGATATTCGGCGTAGCCGACTCAACCGTTGCCGCTAGATTGATAATGCACTTCTGTTGCGGTGTCGGCTGCCATACATCCATCACTGCCTCGCAAATCTCAACCGCATAATCCATCTCAGTAGTGGTAAAACTCTCCGGCGAATACTGGAACTGCCAATCACTCTCAGCATATTTCGCGGCTTCACGTTTCACCCACTGCGCACCTTGCACGGCGATGCGAGTCACGCCCGCACGATCCATCGCAAACACCTGCTCACGCTGTACGATTGAGGTGGAGTTATAGACATGTACAATCGCCTGCCTCACCCCTTTTAACGCCTCAAAGGTTTTGATGATCAACGCCTCGCGTGCCTGCACCAACACCTGAATCTGCACCTCAGCAGGGATCTGATCTTCTTCGATCAACCAGCGCGCAAAATCATAATCGGCCTCGCTCGCTGCTGGAAAGCCGATCTCGATCTGCTTAAAACCAAGTGCCACCAACTGAGCCCACAGAGCGCGCTTCTGCATCACACTCATCGGTTCAGCCAGGGCCTGATTACCATCACGCAGATCAACACTGCTCCAGATCGGCGCTTTCTCAATGCGCCGACTGGGCCACTGGCGATGGCTAATCGCAACGGAAGGGGCTGGACGATATTTACGGTGATCAAAGCTTTTCACGCTCAAACTCCTGCTGTGCCTAGCGCACTGCAATACAAATTAAAGAGCAGAGACACTAAATGAATGAAAGAAGCATGATAAAGCAAACAATACGACATTAAATTGCGATTATTGCCTAAAAACACAAATATCTAGCAATTTAAATCTTAATAAGTATACTTACTCGCAATAATCAAAATAAACACCACAACCCGGCGCATTATTATGTCACTAGACCGCTACGACAGACAGATTCTGGAGACCCTTCAAAAAGAGGGCAATATCAGTAACCAGGCACTGGCCGAACGCATCGGGCTTTCGCCCTCCCCCTGCCTGCGCCGTGTGAAGGCATTGGAAGAGAACGGCACCATCGAAGGCTACCGCGCCATCGTCAATGCCAAGCAGCTAGGGCTGAGCCTGATGGCATTAATCCATATCTCGATGGACCAACACACACCGCAACGCTTTGCTAACTTTGAGTCAAGGATAAGCGAATTGAACCAGGTACTGGAGTGCCTGCTAATAACCGGCCAGTCCGCCGATTATCAACTCAAGGTCATCGTCAAAGATATGGATGCATTCCAGGCATTACTACTCAATAAAATCACCCGTATTGAAGGGGTCAGCGGCGTTCATTCCAGCTTTGTTTTACGCCACATCATAGACAGAACAGCACTGCCCATTACGGCATAAAATAAAATGATGAAGCCATTTTTTCGCCTTTTCTTTTGTACTTTCTTATAAATCGCCGTAAAACCCTCATTCAGGAATTAAGCAAAAATTAAGTGGCTAGCTAAGAGCTAAGGCTAAGAGGCTAAGGGGCTAAAAGCTAAGAGCTAAGAAAGGCTAAGGGGTCAAATCTTGACTTAACATATCTAATAGATTCTTCAACATCTTATCTTCCTTCATTCTGTTATTGATGCGTCTAATCGTTTGAGAAATAGTGCTGTAGTGCCCCACGTTAAATTTAACGGCAATATCTATCAGGCGTGTATCTGAATAATCCTGGCATAATTTCATCGCCAGGCCCCGCGCTATATTTACCTGGCCTCGCCCTCGTTTTGCGCTGGTAATGTCAGTTTCTGCACAATCAGTTTGTTTTGCGACTAACAAGATAACGTGACTCATTTCAATCGGTGCATTTATACCTTTATGTGATATTTCGCTATTCAGGGAAAGGGCTTTGCTATATGCCGTTTCTTTAAATTCTTTTCCGCCCCATATTGCTGGCTGCCGTTGGCTTTGGTAGAACTGTTGAGTTTCGTCATCTACTCTCATTGCGACATAGCTGCGATATGATTGATAACGCTGTACCGCGCCTAATTCGCCGTATACGATTTCTCGATTTAGCCATTCGGGCGACTTCTGTTGGTTGATGTATACCGGGTAGCTTGACCATTGGTAGGCGGCTAGCTGTTTGACGAGTGATGTACGTAGTTCGATGGGGTTGCGATGTATATAACGGCTGAGTTGCATTAGATAGCTGTGTTCATCCACTAAGATCGCTTTATATCGCCCTCGAAACAATGAACCATTGGTCTTTTTCAGTCGATTGTGCCGTTGTGTATAGACCCCATTAATATGGCGCATTGCTCGGCTTAGGTTCCCCCACGGGGTCTTCACGAGTAAATGATAATGATTCCCCATCAAGCAGTAGGCATGTATTTCTAAACCAAAAAGCTGATGTGCTTCCTTTAAACATTTTAAGAACGCATTGTAATATTCATCAGCCGTATAAATACCTTGCCGCCCTCTGCCACGATTCATTACGTGGTAAAAGGCATTCTCATACTCAATTCGGAGCGGGCGTGCCATTTTAATAAACTAGCTTGCTATTTATGTTATATCAAGACTTGACCCCTTAAGACCTTGATGCCATCCTTATAACCCCGGAGGATCTTTTCGCTCTACCCATTTACACCGCTTTATTTCATCGATGCACGATTGAAAAGTTTCAGTCTTCCCCTTCAAGTCAGAGGGTCAACATCCTCAATAAGTTAACGAGGCTAATACCGGTTCACTTGCGTTACGGCCTGTAGCTTTGCCCTTACAAAACTTACAGCATTCAATTACTCAAATACTGCTTTGTGGTGCTACCGGGATGAATGGGTAATTCCCCGGACAGGACTTTAACCTGCTAGATAAGTTGCCGGTAACGGCGTACGACTTGACCCCTTTTTCTTTGTCGGGATAGGTGATTTTGGTAAGGCGGTCTTGATGGTCATAGTCAAAAGCGAGCATCGAGCCAGTGGCGAAGTTTTAACGGCCATTATATGTTAAGTCAAGATTTGACCCCCAAGTTTT